>JADGQZ010000026.1 GCA_017881345.1 Myxococcaceae bacterium
ACTCGCGCGCCACCGGGACCACGTCACCCTGAGCCGCGCCCATGGGGGCAGCCGCGGCAGGAGCCGGCGCGGAAGCGGTCAGGGCGGCCGGAGCGGCCGCAGTCGCGGGAGCGGCCGGACGGGCCTGCGGCGCCGCAGCGTTCGGGACGCTGGCGACCGCGCCCGGAGCCTTGTTCTCACCCAGCACCGAGACCACCAGCTGGTCGCCGTCGGCCTTCACGTCGTAGCTCTTTGCGTCGCGCAGAGTGACCAGCAGCCGTCCGACGCTGGCGCTGGAATCGGTGAACTGCGAGACGTTGATTCCGAGGATCGGACCCTGGCCGTCGCGTGCGCCGCGCACCGCGCTCGCGTCCGAGGCGGCCACGTCGATCACCAGGCGGTCCGGGCCCGAGAGCCGGAACACGGTGAACACCGGTGGGCGGCTTCCGGTCACCACCACCCGGGCGCCCGTGGCGGTGGGCTCCAGGCGCAGCTCCCGGAGCACGTTGAGATCGGCCGCAAGCGAGGGCGCGGCGGTGAGCGCCGCCAGACAGCCGATCAGGGTCACTGCGCTCTTGGTGCGCTTCACAGGGCTCTCCGCTCCGGCCTCAATAGGACTTCCCCGTCGCGAGATCTGTCTCCTGCTCGGGGACCTTCTCGGACTTGATGGCCAACGTGACGGGGTTCGCGGTGGTCTTCCCGTCGGGGGTGGTGAAGTACTCGGTGATGACCACGGCATCGCTCATGATCTGGGTGACCTTGCCGCCCTGCCGCCCAACCCGGGTGTTCCGCCGCACGAAGTAGCCGCGACCCGCCGGGTCCTGGACCATGGCCACCGGGTTCGCATCACCGCTGACCACCGCGACCAGGGTGAGCTGATCCACGTCGAACCGGCACAGCGGCTCGGTGCACGTGGCGTTGGCCATGGCCGCCTGCGCCGCGGGCTCGGCCTCGGGGCTCCTGAACGGATCGCGCTTGCCCACCGGGTTGTAGACGTAGGTCGGAGCAGGCAGCGCCGTCGGCTCGGGCGCGGGCGGCGCCTTGGCCACGGCGGCCTTGGCCGTGAGCGCGGGCGGTGGCGTCGAGCTGCTTCCGCCACAGGCCGAGGCCAGGGCGAGGAACAGCCCCAGGGCGAGCAGCGGACGGGGAAAGGCGGATGGGGAGCTCATGGCTTCCCCTTCTTCTTGTCCTTCTCGGCGGTCTTCGGGTCGAGGAAGCGGAAGGTGGTGGCCACGAAGGAGGTATTGAGGACCACCTTCTCCGACTTCATCGTGGGCGATCCGAGCTGGATGTTGTTCACGTTGACGATGCGCCGGAGGTTCGCCAGCGACTGCAGGAACATGGCGATCTCGTGGTAGTTCCCGGTGAGCGCCATCTTGATCGGGATCTTCACGTAGATCTGGGCGGACTCCTCCGGGGCCGGCTCGACCGCGGAGATCTCCAGCCCGCTCTTGCGGCCGATCTCGTTGAGCTGGCCGAGCAGCTCGTCCAGGTCCGCCGACTCGGGGAGCTCGGACAGCGCCTCGTCGAGCTTCTGCTGGAGCACGTCCATCTCGCGGCGGCGCTCGTTGAGGTTCTGGGCGATCTCGGACTTCTCTTGCAGCTGGGTGTCGAGCTGCCGCTGCTGCGCCGCCTGCCCCTCGAGGGTGCCCAGCTCGGGGCGGACCATGAAGAAGAAGTTGGCGATGGTCAGCAGCACCAGGACGGCCGCCAGCCCACCCCACCGGTGGAGGGGAGGTGCCTTCAGGACCTTGTCGATGATCTCGTCCATTGCGGTCCTAGATGGCGTAGTTCGAGTTCAGGTTGATCTCGAACTCGATAATGCGGGGCGCTCCGGCCCCGCCGCCGATGGGGGCCTTCGATTCGGCCTTCTTGAGATCGACCCGGGTGAAGAAGTTGGAGATGGACTTGGTGGGGAAATCCTCGACCGCGCCCTCGCCGCCCACCAGCTCGACGCGGGCGGTGGCCGCATCCCGCTTCTGCTCGATGACCCGACCCATTCCGCGCGGCGTCCAGACCATGCTCTGCAACCCGCGCATGAACTCCGCCACGTCCTCGTGACTGGCCGCGCGGCCGGTCATCTTCACCGCGCTCGACTTCTCGTCGAAGGCGGTCAGCCAGACTCTCTTCGGGATCGCGGTGGACAGCGCGTCCAGCATCCGCACCGGGCCGCTGCGCTGCTTCCGGAGGTCGGCGAGGATCGCCAGCTTTGCCTGGACGTCCTTCTTCCGGGCGTTGATGTTGTTGACCTCGCCGATGACCTTCTCCAGCTCGGCGATGCGCGCCTGGGTACCGGCGATGCGCTGGGCGTTCTTCTTCTCCTCGGAGGTCAGGCTGTCGAGCCACAGCCAGTTCGCGAGCAGGGTGACGAAGAGCGTGCCGCCCACCACCACCAGGAACTGGCGGCCGACCTCGCGCTTCTTCTCCTGCCGGACGGGGAGGAGGTTGATGTGGATCATCATCGCCGCATCCTCCTCACACCAGCTTGTCCCCGGGACGGCGGAGGGCCAGCCCCACCGCCACCGCCGCCATCGGCGCCACGTCCATGATGAAGCCCGGATCGAAGCGGCGGCTGTCGATGACCACGTTCTTGAACGGGTTGGCGATCTCCACCGGCACACCCACCCGGGCCTCGATGGTCTTGAAGAGCGCCGGGATCTTCGCCGTTCCTCCGGAGAGGTAGACCTTGGAGAGCTTCGTGTCCGCCGCGGTGCCGGCGTAGAAGTCCAGCGAACGCTGGATCTCGCCGGCCACCTGCTCGGCGACGCCGGCCATCACCCGCTCGACCTCCTGCGGCACCACCGCGTCCGACTCGCTCCGGCCGCCACCGATCTTCAGCGCCTCCGCCTCCTCGTAGGAGACGTTGAGCTGCTTCTGGATCTCCTCGGTGAACTGGTTGCCGCCGATGGTGACGTCGCGGGTGAAGACCGTCACCCCGCGGTCGAGGATGTTGATGTTCACCACCGAGGCGCCGGCGTTGATCAGCACCACGGTGTCCGCGTCCGCGGTCTCGTAGTTGGCGCTGAACATGTTCTGGACGGCGAAGGAGTCGATGTCCACCACCACCGGGAGCAGCCCGGCCTCGGTGACCACGGTGGTGTAGTCGTTGATCATGTCCTTCTTCGCCGCGACCAGGAGCACGTCCATCTGCCCGGTGGCGGCCGACCCCTCGGTGGAGAGGATCTGCGTGTCGATGTTCACGTCCTTCACGTCGAAGGGGATGTACTGCTCCGCCTCCCACTGGATCGACTCGTCGAGCTCCGCGGAGGACATCTGCGGCATCTGGATCTTCTTGATGATCACCGAGTGACCGGAGACGCTGATCGCCGTCTCCTTCTGCTTGATCCGCAGCTCGCCGATCAGCTCCTGGATGGCCTGGACGATGGCCGTGGAGTTCATCAGCGCGTTGTCGACGATGGCCTCGGGCGGCAGCGGCTTCATCCCGAAGTTCTGCAGCGAGTAGACCACCTCGCCGCGGCGCCGCGTCTCCTTGAGCTGGATCATCTTCACCGACGTCGACCCGATGTCGAGGCCGATGGCGAGCTTGCCCTTCGCCATCACCGCGCTCCTTCTGCGTTGCCGTCGGGGAAGACCTTGCGGCGGTCCTCCACTCTGAATCCGAGGGCGAGGATGATCTTGCGCTTGGTGTCCACGCGGCACTCCGCCCCGCGCTCCACGCGGTCGATGGTGAGCACCGAGACGCCCGCCCGGCGAGCCAGCTCGGCCTTCGACATCAGCTGTTCCTGACGCAGACGCTGGACGTCGTTGCGTTTGCCGCGCGCCATCGCGCCCTCCGGGAGTGCACCGCGAGCGACGAGTATCCCCGCGAAAAGCGGGGTCACGCAATTCGTGTGTTCGGCTCTTACATGCCTGTTTGAGACGTCATTGAGGGGTCGGTGTGCGCCCTCGCGGGTGGGTGGCGGCGACCTCATCCCAGCTCGCCCTCGGCGTCGGCGTCGATGCCGTATTCCTTGATCTTGTAGAGCAGCGCCCGGTGGCTGATCTCCAGCAGCTCCGAGGCGCGGGTCCGGTTTCCGCGCGTCCGGCGGAGTGCTGCACGGATGTAGCGCTCCTCGAGTGAGCGCATGGCGCGCTTGAGCGACAGCTCCTCCTGGGCCTGTTCGCCCCCGGCCGACGTCGGCGGACGCTCGGGAGACCGGGGGGTGGACCAGATCCGCTCCGGCAGGTTCTGCACCGTGACCAGGCTCCCCTCGGCGAGCAGCACCGCCCGCTCGATGGCATTCTCCAGCTCGCGGACGTTCCCCGGCCACCCGTAGGACGCGAGCAGCTCCTCGGCCCCGGGCTCGAATCCGGTCACCGGCACCTGGCGATTGAGCTCGCGGTTGAAGCGGAGCAGGAAGGCCCGGGCCAGCTGCAGCACGTCCTCGCGCCGCGCCCGCAGCGGAGGGATGGCGAGGTTCACCACGTTCAGCCGGTAGTAGAGGTCCTCGCGGAACTCGCCCCGCTCCACCAGCTTGCCGAGACCGCGGTGGGTGGCGGCCAGGACGCGCACGTCCACCCGCTCCGAGCGGTTCTCTCCCACCGCGCGGATCTCGCCCTCCTGGAGGAAGCGGAGCAGCTTGATCTGCGCCGCGGGCGGGAGCTCGCCCGCCTCGTCGAGCAGGAGCGTGCCCCCGTCCGCCTCGGCGAAGAGGCCGCGCTTGGCCGTGCGGGCGTCGGTGAACGCGCCCCGGGCGTGCCCGAAGAGCTCGGACTCCACCAGCCCGGGGGGAATGGCCCCGCAGTTCACCGGGACGAAGGGCATGGCCGCGCGGGGCGAGAGCTCGTGGAGCGCCCGGGCCACCAGCTCCTTGCCCGTGCCGCTCTCGCCGGAGATGAGCACCGTGGTGGAGACCGGAGCCAGCTTCAGGATCTGCTTGTGGAGCTGCTGAACCGCCTCGGAGCTGCCCACGATCCGGTCCAGGGGGCCGCGGTCCGCGCCCGAGCGGCGCAGCCGCCGGTTCTCGGTGACCAGCCGGCGCCGCTCCTCGGCCTTCTTCAGGACGAGGACGACCTCCTCGGGCTTGAAGGGCTTGGAGACGTAGTCGAAGGCGCCCGCCGCGACCGCCTCCAGCGCCGCGTCCGGCTGTCCGTAGGCGCTCATCACCACGAAGGTGAGGTCCGGCTGGCGGACCAGCGCGCGCCGCAGCACGGTGAGCCCGTCCATCCGCGGCATGCGCACGTCCGAGATGACGGCGTCGTAGTCGCGCGTCTCGAGCTCGGCGAGCGCCTCCTCGCCGTTGCTGACCGCCCTCACCTCGTAGCCCTGCGCCTGGAGCACCAGGCTGAGCACGTGGCGGAGTGACGCCTCGTCGTCAGCGACGAGGACCGAGCGGAGGATGGGCATCGAGGGGCGCCGGCCATTCTCCCACGTCGGAGCGCCGAGGCGAGCCCCGTGACCAGGTTCAGGCGGCCGGCAAGCTGACGGTAAATTTCCCTCCGCCGGTCGGTGACTCACCCACGGCGATGTCTCCCGACATCTGGCGCATCAGGTGCTGGCTCACCGCGAGCCCGAGCCCGGTGCCCTTCCCGCCCGACTTGGTGGTGAAGAACGGCTCGAAGATCCGCTCACGGAGATCGGGAGGCACCCCTGGCCCGGAGTCCAGGACCTCGATGCGCACAAGCCCCCCGTCCACCCCACCCACCACCTGGATGGTGCCCGGGCCGCCGATGGCCTGCGCGGCGTTGATCAGGAGGTTGATGATCACCTGGCTCAGGGGCCCGGCGTCGGCCAGCGCCACCAGGCCCAGCTCGATCCCGGTCTGCACCTCGATGTCGCGGAACTCCGGTCCCGACCCCACGAGCCGCGCCGCCGTCTTCACCAGCTCCCCCACCGGCACCGGGCCGACCTGGCTTCGCTTGGGGCGTCCCAGGTCGAGGAGGCTGCGCACGATCCCGTCGATGCGGCGGACCTCGCCCTCCATCTCCCGCAGATAGCCGGTGAGCTCCGGGTCCCCGGCGCTCTTGGTCTGCGCCACGCTCAGCCAGCCCAGGACGCCCGAGAGCGGGTTGCCGATCTCGTGCGCCACGCCGGCCGCGAGCCGGCCCACCGTGGCCAGCCGCTCGCTGGCGACCAGCTCGGCCTGGGCCCGGGTGAGCCGATCGTTGGCCGCGCCCAGGTCCTCGAGCTGGCGCCGGGTGAGCGCGCGCTCCGCCGCGAGCGCTGCTGCCGTCCGCCGGAGGCTGGCCTGGAACCGGCTCAGGAGCGGACCTCCGCCCCCCTCCTCCGGAGCCCAGTCCAGCCGCTCGAGGCCCCGCATCTCGCGCTCCACGGCGCCAAGCGGGCGGGCCACGGTGAAGTAGAGGACCCCGAACGCCACCAGCACCAGGATGAGCAGGTCGAGCCCGAGGTAGAGCGGCAGGAACTGCTGCGCCGTCTCCAGGACGTGCCGGGACGGGGTCCCGGCGGGCGCGGCGGCCCGCAGCGCCTCCACCAGACGGAGCACCACCGGCTGGAACGACAGCCAGGTGATGCCGGTGGCCAGCACCGCGAGCAGGAAGGCGATGGCCGCGATGCGCACCTTCACGGCTGAACCCAGGGCTGGCCGGTGACGAGGGAGACCAGCGGCGAGGCGAAGGTCTCGGCCAGCCACGGCCCGGCCAGCCCCAGCTCCAGGGCGGCGAGCGCGATCCACGGGCCGAAGGGCAACGCCGTGGCCTCGGGGGTCCACCCGTCCTCGGTGGCCGGAGAGCCGGGCGGTGGCGCCGTGGTGCCCGCCCGCCCGTGCAGCGCGAGCAGCACGCTCCCCACCACCGCTCCCTGCAGCGCGCTGAGCAGGAAGACGCCGAACAGCGGCCGCCAGCCGAGGTAGCTCCCCACGAGGAGCAAGAGCCACTTGTCCCCCGCGCCGAGCGCCTCGGTCGGATCCGGCTCCCGTTCCGGTGGCTCGGCCCCGGACATCCGGGCCAGCGCACCCCGGAGCGCCCGGAGCGGCGGGCGGATCACCTTCACCACCAGCAGGAGCGAGACCCGCTCCAGCGCCCAGAAGACGAGGAATCCCGCGGCGGCGCCGATGGCGCTTTCTTGGAGTCGCTCCCATCCGAGCGGCACCGCGCTGGCGAGGCCGGCCGCAGTGCCGAGCACCGTGACCCCCACCGGGACGATCCAGTGCTCGAGGTCGATGAGGGCCAGCGGCACCAGGAACCCGACGAGGAGCAGCGCCCGGAGCAGGAGCCAGCCCGGGCCGAAGGCCCACGCGGCGGCGAGGAAGAGCAGTCCGGTCAGGAGCTCCACTGCCGGGTAGCGGATGGAGATCGGCGCCCGGCAGCTCCGGCAGCGTCCACGCAGCAGCGCCCAGGACAGGAGCGGCAGGTTCTCGTACCAGCTCAGCACGTGGCCGCAGCGCGGGCAGCGGGAGCCGGGACGGACGATGGACTGGCCGTGCGGGACGCGGGCGATGACCACGTTGAGGAAGCTCCCCACCAGGAGCCCGAGGAGGAAGAGCGCTGGAAGGAGGAGCGAAGAGGACCGCGTGAGGTCGACGACGAAGGCCGGCTCGTTCGACGGCATGGTGCGCCGGACCGGTGCGCCCTTACCGGAAGTCGCGTCGCTGGAACACCATCACCGCGGCGACCAGCGCGGCCGCGGAGTAGGCCAGGGCGAAGACCACCACCGCGAGCAGAGTGGAACCGGGCACCGTGAGATCATACGTCGCGTGGTACTTGAAGTTGAACCGGTCGAGGTTTGGAACGAGGTAATACACAGCCTTTCCCACCGCCCGGGCTGGCCCCTCGGAATTCCTCAGGGCGTGGAGGAACTCGGTGGAGAGATGTCCCGAGAGCCAGACCGCGGCACAGATGAAGGCGGAGATGAACGACGTGGTGAAGGTCGAGCAGAGTACGGCAACCGCCCCCAGAACCATCACCTCGAGGAGAATCCCCAGGTAACCGAGGAAGATCCCCGCGCGCACCTCGGTCTTGTAGCCCTTCATGGTCAGCAAGAGACCCACGAACATCATCACCGAGGTGGTGAGGATGATCCCCAGGAGCCCGAGGTACTTGCCGACGATGTAGCTGCTGCGGCTCACCGGCTTCGCGAGTACCGTGTAGATGCTCCGCCGATCGATCTCCCGGTTGATGATCCCCACGCCGGTGAAGATGGTGAGCGCGAGGGCGAAGACGTTGATCGCGGCCAGGCCAGTGTCCTTCAGGACGCGATCCATCGTGGTCGAGGTCACCTCGGTGAAGATCACCGAGCTGAGCACGACCACCAGCGCGAAGAGGAACAATGAATAGAAGACGCGATTTCGGCGCGCCTCGGTGAAGGTCTGTGCGGCAATGGTGAGGACGTTCATGGCGTGAGGACCCCGGCTCAGGCGGCGGCCCGATCCTGCTCCAGCAAGCGTACGACGAGGTTCTCCAGCCCCTCGCGCCTTGGGTTGACCGATACCAGCTTGCCGCGGCGTTGAAGGACCTCGGAGACGAATCTCCCCAGCGCCTCATTGGACGGCACCAGGTAGAGCTTCTGGGCGCCAACGCTCGAGACTTCCGAAGCCAGCACACTGTCAAAGGCCCCGGAGACGTTCTCCACTACCACCTCGATCGAGCGGGCCTCACCCGCATCGAGGAGCTCGGTGACGGTGCCCTCGGCGACCATTCGTCCCCGGTTGATGAGCCCGACGCGGTCGCAGATCATCTCCACGTCCGGGATGATGTGCGTGGAGAAGAACACCGTCTTCCCGCGGCGCTTCAGGTCGAGGATGAGATCACGGACCTCGGCGCGCCCGATCGGGTCGAGCCCGCTCATGGGCTCGTCGAGGATGACCAGCTGTGGGTCGTGCAGGAGCGCCTGGGCGATTCCGACACGCTGGTTCATTCCTTTGGAGTACCGGCGAATCTGAAGTTCGGCCGCATGGCTGAGGCCCACCTGCTCGAGCAGCCGGTCCGAGCGTTTGCGCAGCTCGGTGCCGCGGAGTCCGCAGAGTCGGCCACAGAAGGCGAGGAACTCGCGACCTGTCAGCTGATCGTAGAAGGTCGGAGATTCAGGGAGGTATCCGATCTTCTGCCGCGTCTCTCCCCGCGCCGGTTCGGCCCCGAAGATCGTTGCGCTCCCGGCGTCCTGGCGGAGGAGTGAGACCAGGATCTTGATCGAGGTGGTCTTCCCTGCACCGTTGGGACCAAGGAAACCGAAGATCTCGCCCGCGCGAACCGAGAGCGACAGGCCGTCGAGCGCCCGTCGGCGGCCCAAGCGCATGCTGAGCCTGAAGTCCTTACGGAGGTCCTTGAGTTCGATGGCGTGGCTCATTGGGCTACTCGCATCGGGGCTTCGGTGGGATGCTCGTGGATCATGAGTCGATCGACAGTCGGAGCGATGACCGTTCCGTTCTCGATCCGTGAGCTCTCGGGGAGGGACGGAGTCGGCTCGAAGATGGCCAGTTCCTCGAGGCCTGAAGGCCAGCGCGCCTTGGCGTCCCGGAAGCGCCGCGCGGCCGCTTCGACCTCCCGAAACCGGCCCTCCAGCTCGATGTCCTTCAGCCTGTTCTCCAGGCGAAGCCTCTCCGCCGGGTCCGCGG
>JADGQZ010000222.1 GCA_017881345.1 Myxococcaceae bacterium
CTGGCCGGGAACCCGCTGGCCTCGACCCGGACGCTCGCGGGGTGTCGCACTCGGGTCGGCTAGTCCGCGGAGGGCTCCCGGGGCGGCGGACGGCGGAAAATCGAAGTACTTGTGCCTTGCATGCACACGGTTTCGAAAATTGTATGCATGCAAGGCACAACTATCGGCGTTCGCCGGGCCCGGTCCGAGGCGGGGCGTCCCGAACTGTTCCTCTCGGCGCGGATGAGAAACAGCAAGGTGGCGGGTCCGGCTCTCGTGAGCGCCCAAGGTCGCGCAGGCCGGTGGTGACTGCCCGTGGGCGCGCATCCCGACACCGCCCCGTCCGTCGAGGCAGCCGCGGACCCGTGGCCCTGCGCTGCCGACGTCGCCCCATCCATCGAGGCAGCCGCTGATCTGTGACTCTGCGCTGCCGACCTCAGCCCCGCTCGAGCGTGAGCATCTCCGCGTCGTCCAGGCTGAGCGCCGCCGCGGCGACATTCTCCTCGAGGTGTTGCACCGACGACGTACCGGGGATCGGCAGCATCACCGGGGAATGAAGCAGCAACCACGCCAGCGCGACCTGGGCCGGCGTCACCGCGTGCGCCCTCGCCACCCGGTCGAGCGGACCGCCCGCCCGGGTCAGGTCACCGGCGCCCACCGGGTACCAGGGAAGAAATCCCAGTCCCTCGCGCGCGCACAGCTGGAGCACGTCCTCCGACGCCCGGTCTCCGATGTTGTACCTATTCTGCACCGAGACGATCGGAACCCGCGCCCGTGCCTTCTGCAGCTGTTCCACGCTGACGTTCGACAGCCCGATGTGTCGGATCTTCCCCTCGGTCCGGAGCCGGATCAGCTCGCCGAGCGACTCCTCCATCGGCACGGCCGGGTCCACCGCGTGCAGCTGGTACAGGTCGATCCGATCGACGCGAAGCTTCCGGAGGCTGCCCTCGCACGCCTTCCGCAGATGCTCGGGACGCCCGTTCCGATGCCACTGCCCCGGACCGCTCCGTGTCAGCCCCCCCTTCGTGGCGATGACCAGCCCGGCGGGGTAGGGGTGCAGTGCCTCGGCGATGATCTGCTCGCTCACGTCGGGGCCGTACGAGTCCGCGGTGTCGATGAGGTTGACCCCGAGCTCCACGGCGCGCCGGAGCACCGCGTGCGCACGAGCCCGGTCCGGGGGAGCGCCCCAGATGCCCTGGCCGGTCAGTCGCATGGCACCGAAGCCCATGCGCCGGACGACGAGGTCGCCCCCCAGAGTCATCGAGCCGGCAGCGGCGGCGGGGAGTTCGGTCGGCATGGGTCGTCCTTTCGTGGCGGATCAGCCGCCGGCTGCACGCTCGGCGGCGGAGAGAATGACCTCCGCCTCGTCGATGCCGCCCCAGCCGAGGAATCGCAAGTCCTTCTGCTCCCACCGCGTGGACCAGACGAAGAAGTCCTCCAGCTCGGAGCGGAGCTGCGGGGGGAAGGCGAGGACGTCAGGCGGCTCGTCTCCGTGGGCCGCGGGCAGCGGCAAGACGAACAGCCGGTCGTTCCGCTCCCGGCCGGAGCTCTTCTTCCTGTTCTGCTCGACCTTGAGCACGCCCATCAATCGACAGGGAACCACGACGCCGGGCTGCCCGGGTCCGGTGCCGTAGAGCATCGCGTCGAGCGGGTCCCCGTCCTCGGCCCGGGTCGAAGGAACGAAGCCCCAGTCCAGCGGGTAGTGCAGCCCGAGTGGCAGCGGGCGGCTGATCGACATCGTTCCCAGCTCGGGATCGACCTTCAGCTTCACCCGTGACCCCGCCGGCGTCTCCACGACGACCAGCACACCTCCGCTCGTCCGGGCCGGCAGACTGAGCAGGTCTTTCATGCGATGTTCCTCGACGCCATGCGCTTCGACACCCTCGCCATCCATGCCGGCCAGGAGCCGGATCCCACCACCGGCGCGATCATGACGCCGGTCTACCTCTCGTCGACCTACGTGCAGGCCGGGCCCGGCGAGCACAAGGGGTACGAATACAGCCGGACCCGGAATCCGACGCGTACCGCCCTCGAGGGCTGCCTGGCGGCGTTGGAAGGTGCACGGTTCGGGTCCGCATTCGCCTCGGGCTGTGCGGCCACCGACACCCTGATGCACCTGCTCGACAGCGGCGACCACGTCGTCTGCTCGGACGACGTCTACGGCGGCACGTTCCGTCTGTTCGACAAGGTGTTCAAGCGGCTCGGCCTGTCGTTCAGCTTCGTCGACCTCTCGAAGCCGGGCACGCTCGAGGCAGCGCTCACTCCGAAGACCAAGATGATCTGGGTCGAGACGCCCACGAACCCGACGCTGAAGCTCGTGGACCTGGCGCGCGTGGCCGAGATCGCCCGCGCCCGGAAGATCGTCTCGGTCTGCGACAACACCTTCCTCTCGCCGTACTTCCAGCGCCCCCTCGAGCTCGGCATCGACGTCGTGGTGCACTCGACCACCAAGTACATCAACGGCCACAGCGACACGGTCGGCGGGTTCATCGCCACCAGCAACGACGAGCTCGCCCAGCGCATCTCGTTCCTCCAGAACGCGGTCGGCGGCGTTCCCTCGGCGATGGACAGCTTCCTCGTGCTGCGGGGCGTGAAGACGCTCGGCGTGCGCATGGCCCGGCACGAGCAGAACGCGTCGAAGGTCGCCGAGTTCCTCGCCGGCCACGAGAAGGCCGGGCACGTCGTCTACCCGGGCCTGGCGAGCCATCCGCAGCATGCCCTCGCCCGGAAGCAGATGAAGGGCTTCGGCGGGATGCTCACCTTCGAGATCCAGGGCGGGCTGCCGGCGGCCAAGAAGTTCCTCAAGGCGGTCAAGGTGTTCGCCTGTGCCGAGTCGCTCGGAGGCGTGGAGAGCCTCATCGAGCACCCGGCGATCATGACCCACGCCTCCGTGCCTCCGGAGACCCGGGCCGCCCTTGGCATCTCCGACGGGTTCATCCGTCTGTCGGTCGGCATCGAGGACGTCCAGGACCTGGTGGACGACCTCTCGCAGGCGCTCACCCAGGCCTGATTCCGGGTGCTTCGGGTGCCCGGCTTGCACGGCGGCCGCCGCTGGACTAGCTCTTCCGGCGTGGTCATCCAGCTCCATCACCATGCGCACCATCGGCACGGGCCCGTCGGGTCGGTGCACGCGCATGGCGGTGTGTCGCTGAGCTGACCCGCCCCCGCTGACACCGAAACTTCCCGACCGGGCCCTCCAGGGCGCCGCTTCCATGCGGCGTGCCTCGAGGGCTTTTCTTCGTTTCACCAGGAGAGCCACTCATGCTGCGAATCGCACTACCGAACAAGGGCAGGCTGGCCGAGGACGTCCGTGGCGTCTTCGCCGACGCCGGCCTGGAGATCCGCGCCCGCGGCGAACGGGCCCTCACCGCCTCGCTGGGCGGCGAGTTCGAGGCGATCTTCGTCCGGAGCCAGGACATCCCGGAGCTGGTCTCGGATGGCGTCGCCGACGCGGGCGTGACCGGCTGGGACCTGGTCTGCGAGGCCGGCCGCGAGGTCGACGTCCGGCTCGACCTCGAGTTCGGTCGCTGCCGCCTGGTGCTCGCGGTGCGGGACGACTCGGGCATCGAGCGCGTCGAGCAGCTGCCGTCCAGGACGCGCGCGGCGACCGTCTTCCCGAGGCTCGCCAGGGCGTTCTTCGCCGAGAAGGGCCTGGCGGTCGAGGTGGTTCCGGTCTCGGGCGCCGCGGAGGTCGCGCCCCACCTGGGCATCGCCGACGTCGTGGTCGACCTGACCAGCACCGGGAGCACCCTGCGCACCAACGGCCTCAAGGAAATCTGCACCCTCGTCGAGTCGACCGCCCGCCTCATCGCCCGCCCGGGACTGGCCGCCGACCGCGCCGGCGCGCTCCGCGATCTGGAGGACGCCCTCGCCTCGGTGCTCCGTGCCCGCGGGAAACGGTACCTGATGGCCAACGTGCCGCGTGCCCGGCTCGAGGCCGTCCGCGAGGTGCTCCCCGGCCTGAGCGGGCCGACCGTCATCGAGCTCTACGGAGGCGGTCCGCTGGTCGCGGTGCACGCGGTCGTCGCGGAGGCATCGCTCTACCGGACCGTCGCCGCGCTGAAGGCGCTCGGGGGGGAGGGCATCCTCGTCACCCGGATCGAGAGGCTGCTGCCGTGAGCGCCCCGGTGCGATGGACGGGTCCGCTCTCCGCGCTCGGGCCGGACGCGCTCCGGGCCCTGCTCTCGCGCGGCCAGGTCGACGCCGGTGAGCGGGAGATCCGGTCCCAGGTGGGGGCCCTCGTGGCCGAGGTCCGCAGTCGCGGCGACGCGGCCCTCCGCGACCTCGCACGGAGGTTCGATGGGGTCTCGCTCGTCTCGCTCGAGGTCCCCCGCGAGGTCGTCCGTGCGGCGCTGGACCGCCAGCCCCTCGCGCTGCGCAGGGCGCTCGAGCGCTCGGCGCGGAACGTCGCCCGGGTGCACTCCGCGTTCCGTCCGCAGGCCACCCGGGTCGAGGTGGAGGACGGGGTCGTCGTGGAGCGACGGCCGGATCCGCTGGCCCGGGTCGGGGTCTATGCGCCAGGAGGTCGCGCGGCGTACCCGAGCAGCGTGCTCATGGGCGTCGTGCCCGCCCGGGTCGCCGGTGTCCGCGAGGTGATCCTCTGCTCGCCTCCGAATCCGAGCGGCCTTCCCTCCGACGCGGTGCTCGCCGCCGCGGCGGTGGCCGAGGTGGACCGGGTGTTCGCCCTGGGCGGAGCCGGGGCCATCGCCGCCCTCGCCTACGGCACCGAATCCGTGCCCGCGGTGGACCGCATCGTCGGTCCGGGCAACGCCTGGGTCGCCGAGGCGAAGCTCCAGGTCTCCTCGCGCGTCCCCATCGATTCGCCGGCAGGGCCGTCCGAGCTGCTCGTGCTCCTCGATGCGACGTCGGACGTCGACGCCGTGGCCCGCGAGCTGCTCGCCCAGGCCGAGCACGACCCGGAGGCGGCGGTGGTGGCGGTGGCGCTCGAGGCAAGCGTCGCCCGGCGGCTGCTCGAGCGGCTCGCCGCGCTTGCCCCCGTCGCCGAGCGAGCGGGCATCATCCGCCAGGCCCTCTCCAGCAGGGGGGCGGTGGTGGTCGCCACGACGCTCGACGAGGCAGTGGACTTCGCCGAACGCTGGGCTCCGGAGCACCTGATGCTCGCGGTCGAGGGCGCGCCCGAGCTCGCCCGCCGCATCCGGAATGCGGGGACGGTCTTCGTGGGCACCACCAGCTCCGGCGCCTTCGGCGACTACCTCACCGGCGCCAACCACGTGCTCCCCACGGCAGGGACTGCGCGGGCCTGGTCCGGCCTCTCCACGCTCGATTTCGTCCGCTGGACCACCGTCCAGTCGGTCTCCCGGCAGGGCGCGGCCTCGCTGGCGGGCGACACCGACGTCTTCGCCACCGCCGAGGGTCTGCACGCGCACGCTGCCGCCGCCCGTGCCTGGGGGTCGCCGTGAGCCCGGCCCGTCCACGCCCGGTGCTGACCACCCTGCCGCTCTACTCCCCGGACCCGAGCCCGGTGGCGATCGACCTGAGCGACAACGTGAACATGTGGGGCGTGCCGCCGGGCGCGGAGCGCGCGCTGCGGGATCCGCTTGCCGCCCATCCGAGCGTCTATCCCCACTCGGACCCGGTCGAGCTCCGGGAGGCGCTCGCCGCATACGCCGGCGTCACCGCGGCGCAGGTCATCACCGGCTGCGGGTCGGACGACGTCATCGACGGCGCGCTCCGGGCCTTCGCCGCGCCAGGCGAGAAGGTGGCCTATTCGGC
>JADGQZ010000223.1 GCA_017881345.1 Myxococcaceae bacterium
AACATGCGGCGCACCTTCATCGACCAGTACTTCAGCCGCCGCATCTGCGCGCTCGCCGGCATCATCATCAACACCGGCGAGGACAACTACATCACCACCGCCGATGCCTACGATTCCGCGCACACCGTCATCGCCAGCCAGTTCATCAACGAGGCCTTCGCCAAGCGCGCCGGACTTCAGGACTGGCAGCTGGGCCTCGGCCACAGCTACGAGATCGACCCGCACCGGCCCGAGACGCTGCTCCTCGAGCTGAGCCAGGCGATGCTCGTGCGCCGCTGCTTCCCGGATGCGCCGCTGAAGTACATGCCGCCGACGAAGCACAAGGAGACGGACATCTTCTTCAGCCACGCCTACGACGTGATGGCGGACCTGGTGGCCATCTGGACGCGGCAGGGGATCCAGCTCCTGGGGATGATGACCGAGGCGATGCACACCCCGCTCCTCGCCGACCGGTACGTGGCGCTGAAGTCGGCCGGGTACATCCACCGCGCGGCCCGCGGCATCGACGAGGAGTTCGTGGTCCGCGAGGACGGGAAGATCGCCAACCGGGCGCGCTTCGTCTTCGGCAAGGCGATGGAGCTGCTCCAGGAGTGCCGGGAGGACGGGCTGGTCACGGCCATCGGTCACGGCCGGTTCGGTGACGTCAAGCGCACCGAGACCGGGGGCAAGGGACTCGACGGCGTGCTGGAGAAGACGCCCGACTACTTCAACCCCTTCCTCGACGTGCTGGAGGGGCGCTGATGGCCAGCGAGCCGCACCTCATCCGGGCGTACGGTGACCGCCGGGACGACGGGGTCATCCAGCTGTCCTTCACGCTACCCGTGCCACTCTCCGACAAGGCGAAGGAGGCCGCGCGGCTCTTCTGCACCCAGCTCGGACTGCTGGACGTGAAAGTCGCGGCGGCCGAGCCGGCGGCGGACAACTACAGCTTCTTCGTCGTCTACGCCCGGGCCGATGTCTCGCTCGACTACGCGAGCATCGACGTGCCGGAGATCGTCTTCAAGAAGCTCGGGTTCGACGAGCTGAACAAGCTCATCGAGGACCGCGTCGCCCGCCGCGTGGTGGTCCTCGGGGCCTGCACCGGGACGGACACCCACACGGTGGGGATCGACGCCATCCTCAACATGAAGGGCTACGCCGGGGACTACGGGCTCGAGCGCTACCCCTGGTTCGACGCCTACAATCTCGGGAGCCAGGTGCCGAACGAGGAGCTCATCCGCCAGGCCGAGGAGAAGAAGGCCGACGCGATCCTCGTCTCGCAGGTGGTGACCCAGCGCGATGTGCACAAGGACAACAGCCGGCAGTTCATCGACGTGGCAAAGGCGCACGGGCTCAAGGGGAGGACCATCCTCCTCCTCGGTGGGCCACGGGTGGACCACAAGCTGGCGATGGAGCTCGGGTTCGACGCCGGGTTCGGCCCGGGGACCAAGCCCTCGGACGTCGCGAACTACATCGTCCACGCGTTGCTGAAGAAGATGGGCAAGGAGCCCGAGGGCATGCACTTCGAGGGAGAGCCGACATGAGTGTTCGCTCGGTGCTCCGGCTGCGGATGTCCAGCCACGACGCCCACTACGGCGGGAACCTGGTCGATGGCGCCCGGATGCTCGGGCTGTTCGGCGACGTGGCGACCGAGCTCTGCATCCTCCACGACGGAGACGAGGGGCTGTTCCGGGCCTACGACTCGGTCGAGTTCCTCGCCCCGGTGCACGCCGGCGACTTCATCGAGGCCGAGGGGGAGATCATCGAGGTCGGCCGGACGAGCCGGAAGATGCGGTTCGAGGCCCGGAAGGTCATCCGGCCGGTGCCCGGGGTCTCGGACTCCGCCGCCGAGGTGCTCGCGGAGCCCGTCGTCGTCTGTCGCGCGACCGGGACCTGCGTCGTGCCGCTCGACAAGCAGCGGGTGAAGCGGTGAGCGCGGCGCCCCCCTACGTCATCACCGCGGCGATGGTCGGCGCCGAGACGACCCGCGAGCAGACGCCCCACCTGCCCATCACCGCCGAGGAGATTGCCGAGGACGCGGCGCGCTGCCGGGATGCCGGGGTGGCGATGGTGCACCTCCACGTCCGAAGGCCCGACGGCACTCCCTCTCAGGACGCAGAGCTGTTCCGGGCGGCGATCCGGGCCATCCGGGCGCGGTGCGACGTGCTCATCCAGACCTCCACCGGAGGCGCGGTGGGGATGAGCGTCGACGAGCGGTGCGGGCCGCTGACCCTGACGGGCGCCGACCGACCGGACATGGCCACCCTCACCACCGGGACGGTGAACTTCGGCGACGACGTGTTCCACAACCCGCGGCCGCTGGTGAAGGAGATCGCCCGGCGGATCCGGGCGATCGGCATCCGCCCGGAGATCGAGTGCTTCGACGCGGGGATGGTCGAGCAGGCCGAGTGGCTCGCCCAGCAGGGCCTCGTCGACCTCCCGGCGCACTACGACTTCGTGCTCGGCGTCCCCGGCGCGCTGGGAGCTTCCGAGCCCGCGCTGGACTTCCTCATCGGCTCGGTCCCGCACGGGAGCACCTGGACGGTGGCCGGCGTGGGGCGGCACCAGCTCCCGATGGCCGAGCTCGCCGCGGTGAAGGGCGGGAACGGCCGCGTGGGTCTCGAGGACAACGTCTTCCTGAGCAAGGGTGTCCTGGCGAAGGGCAACTGGGAGCTGGTGGCCGAGGCTGCGAAGCGCGCCCGGGCACAGGGCCGGGAGATCGCGACGCCGCAGCAGGCGCGAGAGCTCCTCCGGCTCGGCTGACTCGACGACCGCCGGCGGCACGCAGCGCTCGCGGCCGGCCGGTACCTCGACCAGGACCAGGTGAGTCACGGGTTCGTCCTATCAATCTCTGGGGGCTGGTCGTCGGCGACTGGCTCGACCAAGACGGCGGGTTCCACGGGTACGTGCTCAGGGACTGCCTGCCGTAGCGCGCGTGCGCTCCCGGTCTCCATGCTCGGTCCCAGCTGGAACACGCGTGAGCCCGGACCCCGACCGCATCGCAGAGGCGATCCAGCGCGCCCGGGCGCAGGGCAGCGCCCCTGCGGCGAGTCTCAGCTCTTTCGCTTCCAGGGGAGCGCGAGTAGCGCGCCCAGCCCCGCAGCGCTGGCCTCCAGCGACGCGCGAGCCCGCTCCGGTTCGACCCGGCTGGAGATGGCCCGCGCCTCCCGTACCACTCGCCACGAAACGAGCTCGGTGGCGTGCGAGCCGCCCTTGGTGTGCACCTGCTCGGAGTGCACCAGCAGGGCGCGGGCGAGCACCTTCGAGCTCGGGCCCGAGGCGCGAACCCGGCCCGTGCGCTCGACCTCGTCCAGCAGCTCCAGGGCCCGCTTCGGGAGCGGGTCCAGCTGCCAGGGCGCGCGGGACTCACCGACGCTCACCAGCTCCGGCCACAGCCGGCGGTGGACGAGCGTGACCTTCGCCGAGAGCAGCGGGACGAACAGCACGTCCCCCCGCTCCTCGAGCGCGGTTGCGACCTGGAAGATGCGCCGGCCGGCGGGATGACCCCACCAGGAGCCCCGGATGGCCTCACCGGCGACCAGCGCCGTCAGGCTCGGCCTCCGGGCGTCGTGCAGGAAGAGCAGTCCCAGCTGCTCCACGGAGTCGACTGCCTGGCGAAGGGCTGCCTGGGTGGCCTCGTCGAGCATCGCCGCCGGTATACCGCCGGCCCGCGTCTCGGTGTCACGCCGGCCGGCCGTCACTCGGCCCGGAGCGCGACCGCGGGGTCCACCGTGGCTGCCCGGCGCGCCGGGATGAGCAGGGCAAGCACCGCGGTGACGAGCATCGCGGCCACGACCGGCCCGAGCACTGCGAGATCGAACGCCCGGGCCTGGAACAGAAGACCCCGGACCGCTCCGCCGACCAGGACCGAGGAGAGGATGCCGACCACCAGGCCGCCAAGGACCGCCGGAAGTGCCCGGCGGGCAACGTCGAGGGCGACCGCGCGCGGCCGTGCGCCCAGCGCCATCCGGATGCCGAGCTCGTGGGTTCGCTCGCCCACGACGTACGAGAGAACCCCGAAGAGCCCGATCGCGGCCAGGAGCGTCGCGCAGCTGGCGAAGACCCCGAGGAGCCACACCGGGTAGCGACGGCCGAACACCGCCGGGCTGTCGGCGAGCATCGCCGGCATGTCCTGGAATGACTGGACGGCGACGTCGCCGTCCACGGCGGACAGCGCGCGGCGGAGCTCGGGGATCATCGCCGGGCCCCGGGGGGTGCGCACGGCGATTGCCAGCGACAGGCCGTCGGATGGGTCCTGGCGCAGGGGGACGTAGAACGCCTCGGGAGGGGCGGCGTCGATTGGCCCGAGACGCTCGTCCTTCACCACGCCGACGACGGTGAAGATGTCGCCGTCGGGCTTGTAGGTGAGCTGAAAGCGGTCCCCGAGGCCGTCGCGCCCGGGAAAGTGCAACCGGACGAACGTCTCGTTCACCACGGCCACGTTGGGCGTCTTGGGGCCGTCCTCGCTGCCGAACAGCCGCCCACGGAGGAGGGGGACGCCGAGCGTCTCGAAGTATCCGTCGCTCACCACCCGCGCCGTTGCGAAGGTGGACGGCTCGGTCCCGCCAGCGGCGCGCACGCCCATCCGGCCGGAGTCGCTGGTTCCTGGCAGGCGCGTCGTCAGACCGACGCTGCTCACCGATGGCAGGCTCGAGGCGGAGGCGACGATGCGATCCATCAGCGCCTGGATCTCGGTCGCGGTGAGAGACCGGCGCGGGAGGGCGAGCGTTCCGACGACGACGCCTCCGGGGCGAAACCCTGGGTCGATGGAGAGGACCGACGACAGGCTCCGGGCGAACAGGCCTGCCCCGTTGAGCAGCACCACCGCCAGGGAGACTTGAAGGAGGACGAGGAGCTGCATCGCGCGGTGCCGTCCGGGCGTGCCGCTGCCGACGCCGCCCTCCTTGATGGTGGTGGCCAGGTCGGCACGCGAGAGCCGCAGCGCGGGGACGACGCCGAACAGCACCCCCGTCAGCACCGCGAGCACGATCGAGTAGGCGAGGGCCGCCGAGTCGAGCCGGAGATCGCTCAGGAACGGCAAGGTCGCGCGCTGGGCGGGTGGGATGGCGGCGGTGAGCGCCGGCAGCGCCGCTCGGGCGAGGATCCACCCCAGGACTGCACCCGCCAGGCCGAGCAGGAGGCTCTCGGAGAGCAGCTTCCGCACCAGGTCTCCGCGGGTGGCCCCGAGCGCCGAGCGGACCGCCATCTCGTGCTCCCGTGACACCGCCCGGGCGAGCAGGAGGTTGGCGACGTTGGCGCAGGTGAGCACGAGGAGCAGCACCACCGCGCCCCAGAGAACGAGGAGCACCGGCCGGACCGAGCCGACCTGCGCGTCCCTGAGCGGGATGGCCTCGATTCCGACGTGCAGCTGATCGAGGGGGAAGTCCGTGCGCAGTCGCGCCGCGAAGGCATCGAGACCGCTCCGGGCCTGGGTGAGCCCGACTCCGCTCCGCAGGCGGGCCAGGACGCCGATCCAGGTCGCGTTGCGCCGGGTCGCGGTGTCTCCGGGCGGGATGATGGTGAGCAGCATCTCCGGCAGGCCGTATCCGGCGCTGGGTGTCGCCTCCACGGCGGGCCAGCGGAAGTCGGGCCGGAGGACGCCGACGATGGTGACCGGCTTGCCCTCGACGCTCACGCTCCGGCCGATCACGGAGGGATCGGCGGCGAAGCGCTCACGCCAGAAGGTGTGGGTGAGCATCGCCAGCTGGGGTGCCTGGAGCCCTTCCTCCTCGGGGCGGAAGTCCCGGCCCAGGAGCGGGTGGACGCCGAGCACGTCGAGGAAGTTCCCGGTGACCGAAGCGGTGTGGACCATCTCGGTCCGGTCGCCGAGGCGGACCGGGAGGGTGTGTTCGTTGTACGCCGCGACCCCGGAGAAGAGGTCCGCGCGTTCCCGGAGCTCCAGGAGCCCGGGCCACGAGTAGCCGAACGTCCGACCCTGATGATCGAGCTGGACCTGATTCACCTGGATCAGCCCGTCGGGATCCCGGAAGGGAAGGGTACGGATCAGCGCCGCATCGAGCACGGTGTAGATGGCCGTGTTGAGGCCGATTCCCAGCGCGAGCGTGAGGATGACCACCGCCGAGAAGCCCGGCCGGGTGAGCAGCGGGCGGACGGCGGACCGGAGGTGGCCGAAGGAGAGCACGACCTCGACCGGTTCAATGCGCATGCCAGGAAAGGCCCAGGCAGTCACGAGGGAAACGATGGGAGAAGCGCCGGGCCCGGGACGGAACGTCCCGCAAGCGGACGGGTCCGAGGCTATCCTCGCGGCATGAGCCTCGAGCGGTACCGGAAGGCGCGGGAGCTGATCGCGAACGCCGGCCAGGGCGACTTCGAGGGCCCGAAACCCGAGTCCCTGGTCGCGCGTGCCGAGGCCGCGCTCGGCCTCCCGTTCCCCCCGAGCTATCGCCAGTTCCTCCTCGACCTGGGGAGTGGCGACGTGGCGGGCTTCGAGGTCTACGGCCTGGTGGACGAGGACTTCGTGGACTCCGCCGTCCCGGACGCCATCTGGCTCACGCTGGAGGAGCGAGAGAGCAACGGTCTCGACCCGCGGTTCATCATCATCGGTGCCCTGGGAGACGGGACCTACGACTGCCTGGACACCGCGCACCTCGACGCAAGCGGGGAGGCCCCGGTCGTGCAGCTCTCCGCCGACTTCGAGGACCCGGTGAAGCTCGCCGACAGCTTCGGTGAGTACTTCCTGGCCGAGGTCGAGAGCGCGCTTTCCGACGGGGACTGACTAGAAGGGCGGCACCTCGCGCCGGCGCCACGGGCGCTCCACGTGCTTGTTCGCCGTTCGTTGCAGCGCCAGGGCCAGCGCCTTCCGGGTGTCGCGCGGGTCGATGACGTCGTCCACCATCGCCAGCGCCGCGGCCCGATCCACGCGCACGTGCGGACGGAGCCCCGCCGAGAGCTCCTCCTTCATCGCCTTCGCCGCCTCGGGGCTCTCCGCCTGCTCGAGGAGCTTCTTCGCGCCGATGGACACCAGGCCCTCGGCGCCCATGATGCCGATCTCGGCGTCGGGCCAGGCCACCATGAGATCTGGCTCGTAGGCGCGGCCGTTCATCACGTAGTAGCCGGCGCCGAAGCCCTTGCGGACCACCACGGTGAACTTCGGCACCGTGGCGTTCGACACCAGCTGCAGCATCCTGGCGCCGTGCCGGACGAGCCCGCTCTGCTCGGCCTTGGTCCCCACCAGGAACCCGGGCACGTCCTGGAGGAACAGGAGCGGAATCC
>JADGQZ010000224.1 GCA_017881345.1 Myxococcaceae bacterium
AGCGGCTGAAGTTCCTGTCCATCACCTTCTCCAACCTGGACGAGTTCTTCATGATCCGGGTCTCGGGACTGCACGACCAGCTCGTGCAGGCCGAGACGGAGCGAAGCCCCGACGGGCTCACCCCGCGGCAGCAGCTGGCGCGGATCGGCGAGGTGGTGCGGGGACTGCTCAAGGATGCGACGGAGCTGCTGGAGCGGCAGCTGCTCCCCGGGCTGGCCGAGCACGGCATCCGCCTCCGCGACTGGAAGAGCCTCGGCAAGGCCGCCCAGGAGCGCGCGAAGACGTACTTCCGCGACTCGGTGTTCCCGGTGCTCACCCCGCTGGCGGTGGACCCGGGCCACCCGTTTCCCTTCATCTCCAACCTCTCGCTGTCCCTGGCGGTCGAGGCCGCCGATCCGGAGTCCGGGGAGCGACGGTTCGCCAGGGTGAAGGTCCCGGAGATCCTGCCGCGCTTCGTGCCGCTCGATCGCATGCACGATTCGCCGGACGAGGCGCGCCCCGGCGAGTTCCTCCCGCTCGAGGCGCTCATCTCGGCGAACCTGGACCAGCTCTTCCCCGGGATGCAGATCCTCGGCGTGTATCCGTTCCGGATCACCCGGGACATGGACATGGAGATCATGGAGGAGGAGGCCCACGACCTCCTGGTCACCATCGACCGGGAGATCCGCCGGCGAAAGTTCGGCGCGGTGGTGCGCCTGGAGGTGCACCCGGACACGCCGCAGCGGATCCGCGAGTTCCTGCTCTCCAAGCTGGAGATCGAGGAGGACGACCTCTACGAGGAGTCCGGGGTGCTCGGCGCTTCGGCCCTGATGGCCGTGGCCCAGCTCCCCCGTGCCGACCTGCACGACACCCCCTTCGTCCAGAGCCTCAACCACGCGCTGGCCGAATCGGAGGACCCGTTCGCGGTCGTGCGCCAAGGCGACGTCCTGCTCCACCATCCGTACGACTCGTTCCAGCCGGTGCTGCACTACCTGAGGCGCGCGGCCGAGGACCCCTCGGTCCTGGCGATCAAGATGACGCTGTACCGCACCGGATCGAACTCGGAGATCGTCAAGTCGCTGATCGCCGCCGCCGAGAACGGAAAGCAGGTCGCCGTGGCCATCGAGCAGAAGGCGCGCTTCGACGAGCAGAACAACATCGTCTGGGCACGGCAGCTGGAGCACGCCGGAGTGCACGTCTCGTACGGTTCGGTCGGGCTCAAGACCCACGCCAAGGTCATCCTGGTGGTCCGCCAGGAGCAGGAGCAGATTCGCCGCTACGTGCACCTCTCCACCGGCAACTACAACGTCGGCACCTCCCGGCTGTACACGGACGTGGGGATGTTCAGCGCGGACCAGGGCCTGGGCGAGGACGTCTCCGAGGTGTTCAACGCGCTGTCGGGCTTCGCCAAGGTCGCCCGCTACCGGAAGCTCGCGGTGGCGCCGGTCACCCTGGCGGACACGGTGCTCCGGAAGATCTCCGAGCAGACCGAGCTCGCCAGGGAAGGCAAGCCGGCGCGCATCTACGCCAAGATGAACGCGCTGGTGGACCTCGCGGTCATCGACGCGCTCTACCTGGCGAGTCAGGCCGGCGTCGCGGTGGACCTGTGCATCCGGGGCATCTGTTGCCTGCGGCCGGGGCTCCCCGGCGTCTCGGAGAACATCCGGGTGTTCAGCATCGTCGGCCGCTTCCTCGAGCACTGCCGGGTCCTGGTGTTCGGCGCCGGGGAGCAGGAGGAGCTCTACCTGTCCTCGGCCGACTGGATGCCACGGAATCTCTACCGCCGGGTGGAGCTGATGTTCCCGGTGGAGGACCGCGGGCTCCGGGCACGGATCCACCGCGAGGTGATCGAGCCCTCGCTCACCGACAACAGCCGTGCGCGCGACCTCCAGCCGGACGGGACGTACGTGCGGCGATCGCCGGCGCCCGGAGAGCCGGTGCGCGATGCGCAGCTGATGGTGCTCGAGCCGCTGCTCCGCACGCCCCTCCGCGCGGTGTAAGGCACCCGGCGAACGCCCGCTCGCCCGTTGCGGGCCGCCCGGCACCTTGGCATGTGTCGGAGATGGTGGCCGACGCGGCCCGGGCGCACCTGTTCCGGGTGGAGGTGGGGACCGGCGGGTGGACCCCGCTGGAAAGGCTCTCGCACCTCGCGCGCGAGCCCGACCGGTTCGCGAGCCACCTCGCGGCCGAGTTGACCCGCCGCTACGATGACCGGACGTTCCGCCGTCTGGTGCTGGTCGCTCCGCTGGAGCTCATGGGCATGCTCCGCCAGGAGCTCCCGAGGCGGGTCGCCGAGTCGGTGCTCGAGGAGCCGACACAGGATCTGTCGAAGATCCGCCCCGACGAGCTCGCCGCGCGCATCGCCGTGCCGCACGCCTGACCCCTCCCGCGCCGGTGGCGCTCGTCGGCCATGGCCTTCGTCGCGGGGAGGGGTACGCTCGGGGAGCGAACATGCGGCTGCACCTCGTCGACGGCACCTACGAGCTGTTCCGGGCGCACTTCTCCCGGCGTCCTCCGCACCAGGGGCCCGATGGCACGCCCCTGAAGGCCACCGTGGGGCTCGTCTCCTCGCTCCTGGCGCTGCTCTCGGACGCCGCCGAGCGCCCCACGCACCTGGCGGTGGCCTTCGACAACCCCATCCGTTCGTTCCGCAACGACCTCTTCGAGGACTACAAGACCGAGGCGGGCGTTCCGGAGGAGCTGCTCGCACAGTTCGACCTGGCGGAGCTGGCGACCCGGGCCCTGGGGATCCCCGTCTGGTCGATGCGGGACTTCGAGGCCGACGACGCGCTGGCCACCGGGGCGGCGCGGTTCTCGCCCGAGGTGGAGCAGGTGCGCATCTTGACCCCGGACAAGGACCTCGGGCAGTGCGTCCGTGGGACCCAGGTGGTGCAGGTGGACCGGATGCGGAGCAAGGCGGTGGACGAGCCCGCGCTCCGCACCCTCCGGGGCATCGGGCCGGAGAGCATCCCCGACTGGCTGGCCCTGGTCGGCGACACCGCCGACGGCATCCCGGGGCTGCCGGGCTTCGGAGAGAAGGGAGCCGCCGCGGTGCTCGCCGCCTTCGTGCACCTCGAGGCCATCCCGGTGGACCCCCGCGCCTGGCCCGACTCGGTGCGCTCGCGCGACGTGCTGGCCCGGACGCTCGCGGAGCGCCGCGGAGACGCGCTGCTCTACCGCACGCTCGCGACGCTCCGGACCGATGCGCCGGTGGACACGTCGCTGCAGGCGCTCGCCTACCAGGGCACGCCGCGCGAGGCCTTCGAGCTGTTCGCCCACCAGGTCGGCTCCCCGGGTCTCCTGGCTCGCGTCCCCCGGTGGGCGGCGTGAGCGACGGCGCGGGCCCACCCGCGTCCGGGGCGGCAGAGAAGGCACCCGGCGTGCTCGAGGGGATCGACCCCGCCCTCGCCCCGCCGCGGCCCGGTCCGGGGAAGCGCCTCGTGCGGCTGCTCGTCCTCGTGGTCTCCGCCGGGCTCTTCGTCCGGGTCCTGTGGATGGCGGATCTCCGCAACGTGGGGCGGCTCCTGGCCGAGCTCGGGCCGCTCGCGCTGCTGGCGGTGGTGCCCTACGGGGTGGCGGTGACGCTGGACACCGCCGGATGGGCGGCCATCCTCCGCGGCCTCGAGGCCCGGGTCGCGACCTGGCGACTGCTCGGGCTGCGGCTGTCCACCGAGGCCGTCCACCTGAGCTTCCCGGGCGGCCCGCTGATCGCCGAGGGGCTCAAGGTGTGGCTCCTCTCGCGGCGTTTCGGGG
>JADGQZ010000225.1 GCA_017881345.1 Myxococcaceae bacterium
AAGGAGGCGTTTTCGGCCGCGGACCGGGGTCCCGCACCGGCGTCTCACAAACCTTCGTTTGCGAGAGATCCGGGTCGGAGTGTAGGGTCGGCATGGACGTGCCCTCTCCGACCGCGAGACCGGCGCGGTCCGCACCAGGACCGCGATCGAAGGCCAGGCGGATAGCCGTCCGGGCTGCGGTCGCGGCGGTGGGCCTGCCGCTCCTCCTCGCGCTGGTGCTCGTTGCCGGAGTGCTCTGCAGCAGGTGGTTCGAGCACACTCCGCCGTTCCGCGATGCGGCCGGAAGGGTCGTCCCCGGCAGCATCGCCGCCTTCGAACAGGTCGAGCTGGGCGGCTACCGCCAGACGCTGCTTATCCGCGGCCGCAGCGTCGCGAACCCCGTCCTCCTCTACCTGCATGGCGGCCCGGGCTCGACCGAGCTGCCGCTGGTGCGCCACTTCAACGCCCCGCTGGAGGACCACTTCACCGTCGTGCTCTGGGAGCAGCGGGGCGCCGGCAAGTCCTACTCGCCCTTCCTCGACCGGAGCACGCTGAACATCGAGCAACTGCTCGGTGACGCCCACGAGCTCGTGCTCTACCTGCGGCAGAGGTTTCACAAGGAGAAGATCTTCCTGGTCGGCCACTCCTGGGGGAGCTTCCTGGGCCTGGAGCTGGCCCGCCGCTACCCGGAGCTCATCCAGGCTTACGTTGGCATCGGCCAGGTGGTCTCCCTGTGGGAGGGCGAGCGACTGAGCATGCAGTTCGCACTTCAGCAGGCGGAGGCCGCCGGCAACGCCCAGGCGGTCGCCGAGCTGCGGGGGCTCGGGGAGTACCCGACCCTGCGGGAGGGCTGGCTGAAGGGCGTGTTCACCCAGCGCGCCTGGCTGGGGCACTTCGGCGGGGTCCTCTACGGACGGGACGGGATGGGCAGCCTCTTCGCGGTGGAACGGCCGCCGGAGTTCACCCTCTTCGACTTCGTCCCCTTCTTCCTGGGCAGCTACACGTCGCTCGAGGCGCTCTGGCCTCAGCTCCTACGGGCGGGCGACTTCCGGGACACCGCCCCGAGGCTTCTCGTCCCCGTCTACCTCTGCCTCGGCCGTCACGACTACAACGTTCCCTTCGCCCTGGCCGAGGACTACTTCCAGCGCCTCCAGGCGCCGCGCAAGCAGCTCTTCTGGTTCGAGTCCTCGGCGCACATGCCGAACTTCGAGGAGCCGGAGAAGTTCAACCAGCTCCTCATCGACCGGGTGCTCCGCGAGTCGGTCAGTCCAGGTGGCCAGTGAATCGAAGCGTCGGTACCATGACGGGCAGATGACCACGCACAGGTGCAGGGCCGAGGCGCTCGTGGCCGCCATGATGGCGGTCACGTGTGCCCGCGCATCGTCGGGCGGGACGCCGAAGACGGACCCCTACGCGCCGCACGGGAGGATTGAACAGGCGACTACCGAGGCCTGGCAGTTGATCCGCAACCACCCCAGCCTCCCCGACGGCTGCGCGGTCCAGGACAACCGCTGGAACGAGGTGCACGCCTCCGCCGGGACGCACTCCCAGCGGGTGTTCGTCGAGGACCTGGACGGCAGGAAGGCGTTCGGGTGGCAGTGGCGGTGGCCCACCAGCGTCGACGTGGTCACCTATCCGGAGCTCATCTGCGGCACCAAGCCCTGGGACCTGGGGAACGGCGCGTGGTCAATGGGCGGCGCGCTCCCCTTCCAGCCGAAGACGCATGCGCTGGCGGTGAACTACCACCTTGCCAGCGAGTCGACCGGCACGCACAACCTGGTCTTCTCGCTCTGGGCAGTGAACGACCCCGGCGCACCGCTAGCGAGCCTGGCCGACGAGATCATGGTCTGGATCGACGACGTCGGGATGACCCCGGCCGGCTCGAGGCAGGGCACCGTCCAGTCCGGCGGGACCACCTTCGACATCTGGGTCAACCCCGCGCAGCACGACAACTCGGGCGGCACCACCGCCACCTGGGTCTACGCGGCCTTCCTGGCGAGGCCGCCGCGCGTCACCGGGCCGCTCGACTTCACCCCGCTCCTCGACTGGCTGCGCGATCACGATGTCCCCGGCTCACGCGGCCAGCGCATCCTTCCGGACGGCGCCTGGATCGGAAGCGTCGAGCTGGGGACGGAGATCGTGGGCGGGGCCGGCGTGGTCGAGGTCACCGGGTTCGACTACCAGGTGAGCCCGCGCTGAGGGGACCGGGCGCGGGCAGGAACGCGAGCGCGGCCCGCGCCAGCCGCTCCTCGGGGTCCCAGCCCCGAGCGTCCGAAGATCTACTCTAAGGTCACCCGTTCGGGGCTGGGACCCAGCTACCGGAATGGCGCGGTCAACTCTGACCGCGACATGGAGCGCGCGCGTCTCGCTCGCGAGGTCGTCAAGCAGCTTCACCAGCAAGGACTGGTGCGCGGGTTCCGGATGAGGCGACAACCGGAGGATCGTCCGGGCTTTCCTTGCCGGGCTTCCTGTGTGTCAGGAGAGCGTCACGATGACAGGCCTCAGGTAGAGGGCCCGGGCTCCCCGGCCGCGAAACAGCTAGGCTTCCAACGAATGCGAGCCGGTATCCGCTCCGGCGAGCAGCGCTCTCAGCTCCTCCAGATTCGCCGGCTTCGCCAAGTGCGCGTCGAAACCCGCAGCGCGCGCCTGCTGCCTGTCTTCCGGCTGGGCGTATCCACTCAGCGCTACAAGGAAGGCCGACCGGAACGCATCGTCTGAGCGTAGAACCCCCGCGACTTCGTACCCGGTCACATCCGGCAGTCCGATGTCGCACAGCACGATGTCGGGTTTGACTTCTCGCGCTCTGCTGATGCCTGTCTTGCCACTGGTGGCGACGTGAACGCGGTGTCCGTCGAGAGCCAGCGCATCGGCGAGGCTCTGCGCCGAGTCCATGTAGTCCTCGATGACGAGAATGGTCCGCGGCGCCGGGGTAGGGACCTCATGCTGCACCGCGCACGCCAGACCCGGATCGGCGACGCGCGGAAGCGACACGACGAACTCCGACCCGCGGTTCGCTCCTTCGCTCCGCACCTGCGCTGAGCCGCCATGCAGCTCCATGAGGCCCTTGACCAACGCGAGCCCCAGCCCGAGGCCACCTTGCGACCGCGCGAGCCCGGACTCCCCCTGCGTGAACGGCTCGAACACCTTCTCCACGACGTCGGGGCCGATGCCGATCCCGTCGTCTCTGACGTGGATCTCGACGTCCTGTCCGTGCCCTCCCACTGTGACTGACGCCGAGCCCCCTTCCGGCGTGAACTTGGCGGCGTTCTGGAGGAGGTTGCTCACGACCTGCGAGATGCGCGTCGGGTCTGCGTCGATCCAGACCGGGACGCTCGGGGCGGCCACACGGAATTCGATCTTGTGCTGCTCGAACAGCGTTCGGTGGTCTTCGCAGGTCTTCCGGACCACCTCGCCCGCATCGATGCGCGAACGGGCGAGCGTGATCTTCCCGTGAGAGATGCGCGTCACGTCGAGCAGGTCGTCGACCAGCTTCACGAGGTGGTCCACCTGGCGCTTCACAACGGCCGTCGCACGCAGCGCCTGTGTGCTGCCCGGGGCCGTGTGGTCGACCACGTAGAGGCTGTTACGGATCGGTGCGAGCGGGTTGCGCAGCTCGTGCGAGAGCGCGGCCAGGAAGTCGTTCTTGCGGCGGTCCGCCTCGCGGAGGGAAATCTCGCTCTCGCGCAGCGCGCGCTCGGCGTTGGCGCGAAGGCGCTCCTGCTCCATGGCGTCGAGGGCATAGGAGACGTCGGCGCAGAGCGACTCGAGCAGCTCGACGTGCTGCGGGGTGAAGGTACCGGGCCGCGAGGCGTAGAGAGTGAGCGCGCC
>JADGQZ010000226.1 GCA_017881345.1 Myxococcaceae bacterium
CCCGATCCCGGTGAGAGCGAGCCAGGCGAGGAGCGCCGCACAGAGGCCGAAGCCGAGATGGCAGAGGAGCATCACCCGCCGCCGGTCGAAGCGGTCCGCGGCGTGGCCGGCGGGCAGGGTGAGGAAGAGCGGCGGAAGGAACTGCGCGAGGCCGACGTAGCCGAGGTCCAGGGGACGCCTGGTGAGCGCGTACACCTGCCAGCCCACGGCGACGTTCACCATCTCCAGGCCGAGGATGGCGAACAGTCGCGACGCGAGGAATCGCCGGAAGTCGAACGAGCGGAAGGCCCGGAGCGCGGGCGAGCGAACGGAGGCGGTCACGGGTGGGCGTCGACCATCGCGCATCCCACGACGGGCCGCCCCGGGACAAGGGTCAAGAGGTGCAAGGTCACGATGCTCCGGCGCTGGGCGGATGCCGCGCAGAGCAGCGCGGACGCCTCGTGTCACGGGCGGCTAAGAGCGCCCGCGTGGCCGGACCGAGCCCGTGCACGATCGGGTGCCTCAGGCGGCAGCGAAGAACGTTCTTGCGGGGGTGGCGGGTCGTCGCAGTTCGTTCGGGGAACATTTTGGAACGGTCCCGGCCGGAGGGGGAGCTGCGGCGGTCGACTCTTGCGTTCCAAAATGTCCCCCGAACGGCAAATGGGAACCACCTCGACGCCGTTCGACGAGGGCCCGGAATCTGGCCACGACGGGCACCCGCGCAGGGCGAGACGGCGGCCGCCACCGGGGTTTCCCGTGCGGCGTCCGCGAACCACTTCGGAACGGTTTTTTCGAGGCGCACGCCCCCCCCTCGGCCCCTGACCGTTCCAAAAAGTTCCCGGTGGCCCGCTTGGGAACCCCCCCATTTCCGGACGCCGTGATGCGAAACCCGTTCGGGCGGGCCGGCCGTGACAACCTGCCCGCGCCCGGTCCGAGGTCAGCGCCGTCCTGGCACGGTGGCCAGCCGGCGCCGGGTCCCGCATTCCCTCAGGGCCTCTGGCGCCCGGGCCGGTGAGGCCGCCTGCGTCCTCTGCTCACGCCGCCGCGAGCCGCGCCTGCCGGAGCCGCTCGGCGCCGTCCAGGAACTTCCACTGCGCCTGCGACGACCGCTCGACGGCCGCCTTCGCTGCCTCGAGCGAGCCGCCCCGGGCGATCGCCCGCTCCAGCGCCTCGGCCAGCCCTCGCGCGTGGTGCACGTCCAGCTCGCCGTGCAGCCGGAAGAAGCGCAGCGCCGCGGGGGAGTCCACGCCGTAGCAGCGGAGGCCCGTCTCCTTCGTCTCGGCGACGCGCGCGGTCTGGACCTCGTAGGCCCACAGCGCCGCGAGCGCCGTCACCTCGTCCTCACCCACCAGCCCGGTCAGCGCCTCGGCGGCCGCGCGAGTCTCGGGCAGCGGGGAGGCTTCGGCCGCCGCGCCCACCGCGCTTCCGAACGCCTCCCAGAGTCGCGCGTGGGCAACGCCCGTCCGGCCTTCCTCGTCATCGAGGTTCCGGGACAGCTCGGCATCGGTCTCGTCGTCCTTGGTGAGCGAGCGGGCGCGCCGCAGCAGCTCCGGCAGCGCGTGCACCTGGAAGCGGTACTGCTCCGCGTATCGCGCGAGGTCCTCGGCCCGGAGCTCTCCGGCCGACCACGCCCGGTAGAAGGGATGGGTCAGCAGATCTCGCGGGGCGAGCGCGGTGTGCAGCGCCTGCTCGAGGGCGGGGGTGGGCATGGGTCCAATCTCCTGGCGGGCTGCCGACGTGGCGGCGCCGGACCCTAGCAAGGTCGGAAGCCAGGTTCAGCGGAAGGTGATGGCCGCGTCGTCCCGCAGGCCGGCGTCGGACTCGTCGACCTCGTCCACCTGCCCCGTCCCGAGGGGAGCCGCCGCGGCCATGACCGGAAGCGCCGCGGCGCCGGCCACCTCGGCGTGCGCGGGGATGCCCTCCGGTGGGGTGAGAGCCAGGACCTCGGCGGGCGCCTGGCCGTTGCCGCTGGCGTCGACGTGGCGCAGCGCCTCGAGCAGCGGGCGACCTCCCGCGGGGGGAAGCCCCGAGTGCCGCCGCGCCGCCTCGAGCAGAGCCCCGTGGTGCCGGTAGCGCGCCTCGAGCAGCTTGTGCACCAGCAGTGGCCCCCCGGGCACGCGGCGCGCAGTGAGGGCCTGCGTCGCCCGGCGCACCGAGTAGCGCACCCGGCGGATCTGCACCCGCCAGCCGCGCGGGGTCCAGGTGAAGAGACCGTACGCCGGCCGCACGTCGCCGTCGCGCGGGATGCCCGCCGAGGCCACGTCGGCGAGCAGCATCCGCCCGAAGCGGCGGCGGTAGGGGAAGTGCAGGTGGCCGAAGGCGCACGCCGCCGCGTCCAGGTGCGCGAAGAACCGCCGCAGCGCCGCCTCGTCGAGCGTCGGGTCCACCGACTCCTCGAGGTTCCGCGGGTTGGCGTGGCACACGTACAGGTCCTGCCCGCGCCGGGGCGAGTAGCGGACGCTGAAGGGAAGCTCACCGAGCCTCTTCGTCAGCTCGGGGCCGAGCTGGTCGCGGGTCCAGGCGAGGAGGTCGCGCTTCCAGTGCTCGCGCTCCCGGTAGGCGCCGCCGAGGTAGTTCCCGGCGATGTAGCAGTCGGTGTTCCCCATCAGCAGCGACTGGCAGCGGTCGAGGAGCAGCTCCACCGTCTCCCGGGGGTGCGCCCCCCGGAGCGCGAGGTCTCCTGCCGCCACCACCACGTCGGCGCCGTTACGAGCGATGTCCTGGAGCACCGCCTCGCACGCCGGGAGATTCCCGTGGATGTCTGCCAGGATGGCCACCCGCATGGCGAGGAGGAGTGTACCTGCTCCCGTCACCTCCCGGCCACGTGGACCGGGGCGACCCCCCTCCTGCTAGGCCGCCGGGAGAACCACGGTGAAGGTCGTTCCCACCCCGAGCTGGCTCGCCACGCGCACCTCCCCCTCCATCCCGTGAACCAGGTGCCGGACGATGGACAATCCGAGGCCGGTGCCCCCCATCTCCCGGCTCCGGCCCCGGTCCACCCGGTAGAAGCGCTCGAAGAGGCGGGGGAGGTGCTTGGCCTCGATGCCCAGGCCCGTGTCGCGGACCGACAGGTGAGCCCGGTCCCCCACGCGCTCGCCCACGAGCTCCACCACACCCCCCTCGGGCGTGTACTTGATGGCGTTGTCCAGGAGGTTCAGGAGCACCTGCTCCAGCGCCTTGGCATCGGCCCGCGCCGTGAGGTCCGTGGGGATCCGCAGATGCATCGAGAGGCGCTTCCCGGCGGCCCGGGGCTCCATCGCATCGCTCGCCTGCCGGGCGACCGTCTCGAGCGACACCGGCGCCGGTGACAGTGGCCGCTCCCCGGCGTCCAGGCGGGACAGCTCGAGCAGGTCGGAGACGAGCTCCCCGAGCCGCTCCGACTGGCGGTGGATGATCTCCACCATCTGGGGCGCGTGCTTCGCGTCGGACAGGGCACCCGAGCGCAGCGTCTCGGCGTAGCCCACGATGGCGGTGATGGGGGTCCGCAGCTCGTGGCTCACGTTGGCCACGAAGTCCTGGCGCACCCGCTCGAGCCGCTTGCGCTCGGTGACGTCACGGAACACCGCCGCGCTGCCGGGCAGCGAGCCCCCGAGCGGGCTGACGTGCACCTCGAGCGTCTTGCTCCGCGGGGCGTCCATCGACACCTCGACCTTCGTCGTCACGCCCTCGCGGCAGGCGCGCAGGACGGCGTCGTGGAGGTCCGTCCGGCGCACCAGGAACAGGGGCCTTTGTCCGACCAGCTCCTGCTCGATGCCGAGCATCGTCCGCAGCGCCTCGTTGTGCCGGAGGACGACCCCGTTCGAGTCGGTGATCCACATTCCCTCGTCCATCCCCTCGATGGCCGCGGCGAGGGTCTGGACCTCGAGCAGCGCGCCGTCGCGCTCCTCGACCAGGGCCCGCTGGCGGGCGTCGGCCGTGTTCTCGGTCTGGCGCATCGTCCGGGCCGACTCGCTCTCGCTGCTCACCGCGACCAGGAAGGCCACGAAGGCCGCGAGCCCACCGGCGAGAAAGCCGGTCTGCATGTCGGCGAGGACTCCTGCTCCGATCCCCGCGGCGGTGCCGGGAAGAAGCGTGGCGAGCAGGAGGAAGACGATGCGTCGGGACTGGGGCCGCTCGTTCACGCGTCCTTGTCGGGGCTGGCCAGCTTGTAGCCGACCCCGCGGACCGTTTCGATGATGTCCCCGGCAGCTCCGAGCTTCTCGCGCAGCCGCTTGATGTGCGTGTCGACGGTGCGGGTGGTGATCTCCGCCTCGATCCCCCAGACGTCCGAGAGCAGGACCTCGCGGGTCTGCACGCGGCCCGGGCGCTCGAGGAGCGTCTTGAGGAGCCGGAACTCGAGCGCGGTGAGCGCGACCTCGCTGCCGCCCACCGTCACCTCGTGCCGCGCGGGGTCCAGCCGGATGGTTCCTGCGCCCAGCACCCCCGTCCCCTCGGAGTCCCGCGCCATGCGGCGCAGCACGGCCTTCACCCGCAGCGCGAGCTCGCGGACGCTGAACGGCTTGACCACGTAGTCGTCAGCGCCGGCCTCGAGCCCCTGGACCCGGTCCGACTCCTGTCCCTTGGCCGTCACCATCACCACCGCCGTCCGGCGCAGGTTCGGGTCCTCCTTGATGAGGCGGAGGACCTCACTGCCGGGCAGGTCGGGGAGCATCAGGTCGAGCAGGACCAGATCCGGCTTGAAGGTCTTGGCGCGGCTGAGGGCCGCCGCCCCGGTGTGGCTGGTCTCGGTCTCGAATCCGGCCGCGGACAGGTTGTAGGTGAGGAGGTTGGCGAGGTCTTGCTCGTCCTCGACGATCAGGATGCGGGACACGATGGGGGTACCCTCCGGGGCGGTCTGCCAGGCTCCCGGGACCACGCCTGTACCAGAGCAGTCCCACGGGTCGGGTGACGCTTGAGTGTCGGGGTCATGGCATGGGAGGTACGGAGCCCTCGTTGACAGGGCATGGGGTGTGCCATTAAGTCCGCGCCCTTTTCCCCGCCGCTATGGTTGTCACCGTCGATCAGATCCGCGAGGGGGGGCTCTCCCTCGACGAGACGCTTCCCGAGAGCTTCCTCGGCCACGCCCTCGCCGAGGTGAAGGACACCGGGTTTCGCCCGGACGGCCCGGCGCTCCTGCACGTGAAGCTGCAGAAGACCGGCAGCGGAGTGCTCCTGCGCGGCTCGACCGAGGTCGCGGTCTCCACCCCCTGCCGGCGCTGCCTGGCGGACGTGCACCTCCGCCTCCCGATCAGCTTCACCCTCAACCTCATCTCCAGAGCCGCGCTGGCACACGGGGCCGGTGACGAGGACGACGAGGCCGCCGAGCGGGCCGGGACCTTCGACCTCGAGCGGGCCGACGAGGAGCTCTTCGACGGCAGGACCATCGACGTCGATCCGCTGGTGCGGGAACAGGTCCTCCTTGCCCTGCCGATGCAGGCCTCCTGCAGGGAGGACTGCAAGGGCCTGTGCGGGGGCTGTGGCAAGAACCTGAACGAAGGACAGTGCGGGTGCGCCGCCGACCGGGTAGATCCCCGGTTCGCCCAGCTCAAGAACTTCAAGCTGAACTAGGAGCAATCGCCGTGGGAGTTCCAAAGAAGAGGACGTCCAGGATGCGCCGCGACCGTCGTCGCGCCGCCAACAACAACCTCCGCACAGCGGTGCAGGTCATCTCCTGCCCCAACTGCAAGGAGCCGGTGCTTCCGCACCGGGCCTGCAGCAGCTGCGGGCACTACGCGGGTCGCGAGGTCGTCGCGGTCAAGTAGCCCGCTGCCTTCCGTGGAAACACACCGAGCAATTCCGCTGGGAGCGCAACGGGGGGTGGGTGGTGGGCGGAGGACATCGGCGCCGGCTTGCGCCATGGTGACCTGCGCATGACACGCACCGCCATTTTGGGGACCGGGGCTTACGCGCCGGACAAGGTCCTGACCAACGCCGAGCTCGAGAAGATGGTCGAGACCTCGGACGCGTGGATCACCGAGCGGACCGGCATCAAGGAGCGTCGCATCGCCGCTCCGGGGGAGGTCACCTCGGACATGGCGGTCAAGGCGGCCATCCGGGCGCTGGAGATGGCGCACACCCGCGCCGACGAGCTGGACCTCATCATCGTCGGGACCATCTCGCCGGACATGCCCATGCCGTCGTGCGCGGTGATGGTGCAGTCCAAGCTCGGGGCGAAGAAGGCGTTCGCCTTCGACCTGTCGGCCGCGTGCGCGGGCTCGCTCTACGGCATGTCCATCGCCGACCAGTTCATCCGGAACGGCAACGCCCGGCGGGTGCTGGTCATCGGCGCCGAGCTGCTCAGCCGGCTCACCGACTGGACCGACCGGAACTCCTGCGTGCTCTTCGGCGACGCGGCCGGGGCGATGGTGCTCGGCCCCTCGGAGGACCCGAACCGCGGCATCCTCGGAATCAAGCTGCGCTCCGACGGTGATGCCTCGAGCTTCCTCACCATCGCCGGTGGCGGCAGCTTGCATCCACAGTCGCCCGAGGTGCTCGAGCGGAAGATGAACAAGGTCGCGATGAACGGCCGCGAGGTCTACAAGTACGCGGTCCGCGCGCTCCCCGAGGCGGTGCTCGACGCGCTCTCCGCCCAGGGCCTCACCCCCGCCGACGTCACCCACCTCATCGCCCACCAGGCCAACCTCCGGATCATCGAGTCGGTCTGCCACCGGCTGGGGCTTCCGCTCGAGAAGTGCTGGGTGAACATCCACCGCTACGGGAACACCTCCTCGGCCTCCTTGCCCACCACGCTGGACGAGGCGAACCGCGCGGGCCGGCTCCGCCCCGGAGACATCATCGCGATGATGGCCATCGGCGCCGGGATGGCCTGGGGCGCAGGCGTGGTCCGATGGTAGCGACGACGGCGTTCCTCTTCCCCGGCCAGGGCAGCCAGGTGGTCGGGATGGGCAAGGCCCTCGCCGACGCCTTCCCCGAGTCGCGCCGGGTGTTCGAGGCGGTGGACGACGCGCTGGGCGACCCGCTCTCGCGACTGTGTTTCGTCGGCCCCGAGGCCGAGCTGGTGCTCACCCGCAACACCCAGCCGGCCATCCTCGCCACCTCGATCGCCGCGCACGCCGCCTGGACGGCGAACGGCGGGCCGCCGGCGGCATTCGTCGCCGGGCACTCCCTCGGCGAGTACTCGGCGCTGGTCGCCGCGGGCGCGCTGACGCTCGCCGACGCGGCGCGGTCGGTCCGGGCACGGGGCAACTTCATGCAGCAGGCAGTGCCGGCGGGAACGGGGGCGATGGCCGCGGTGCTGGGGCTCCCGGCCGAGGAGGTGGCGCGCATCTGCGCCGAGTCCGGGAATGGCGAGGTCGTCTCGCCGGCGAACTACAACTCCCCCGAGCAGACCGTCATCGCCGGACACGCCGCGGCGGTGGAGCGCGCCTCGGCGCTGCTCCGCGACGCAGGCGCCAAGCGTGTGGTGCCGCTGACGGTCTCCGCGCCCTTCCACTGCGCGCTGATGGAGCCGGTGAAGCCGAGGCTGGCCGAGGTGCTCGGCAGGTGCGCGGTGTCCGCTCCCCGCGTTCCGGTGGTGAGCAACGTCGAGGCCACCGGCAACTCGGACCGGTCGCGCATCGTGTCATTGCTGCTCACCCAGGTGAGCGCGCCGGTACGCTGGGTGGAGTCCATCCGCTGGCTCGCCTCGGCGGGCGTGACCCGGGTGGTGGAGCTCGGCCCGGGACGCGTGCTCGGCGGACTGGTGAAGCGCATCTCGAAGGAGATCGAGGTGCTCAACGTCGAGGACCCCGCGAGCCTGGAAAAGGCGCTCGCTGCGGCCCGAGGCGCCTGAGGCAGGACAGGGGAACCGACGATGGACTTCACCGGCAAGGTTGTTCTGGTGACCGGCGGCTCGCGGGGCATTGGCCGGGCGTGCGCCGTCGCCTTCGGCAGGGCGGGCGCGACGGTGGTGCTCAGCTACGCCGGCAACGACGCCGCGGCCGCCGAGGCGGTGGCGGCGAGCGGCCCGACGGCGCGGAGCATGAAGTTCGACGTCGCGGACACCGCGGCCTGTGCAGCGGCGGTGGACGAGGTGGTGAAGGGGGCCGGACGGCTCGACGTGCTGGTGAACAATGCCGGCATCGCCATCGACGGCCTCGCGGTCCGGGTGAAGGACGAAGACTGGGATCGGACCCTCGACACCAACCTCAAGGGTGCCTTCGCGCTCTGTCGCGCTGCGGCGCGTCCGATGATGAAGCAGCGCTCCGGCGCCATCGTGAACCTGACGTCCGTGGTGGGAGAGATGGGAAACGTGGGCCAGGCTGCCTATGCGGCGAGCAAGGCCGGCCTCATCGGGCTCACCAAGTCACTCGCCCGGGAGCTGGCGAGCAGGAATGTCCGGGTGAACGCAGTGTCACCCGGATTCATCGACACCGACATGACCTCGGGGCTATCCGCCGAGCTCAAGGCCAAGATGACCGAGGCCATCCCGCTGGGCCGGCTGGGCAGCGCGGACGAGGTGGCGAAGGCGGTGCTGTTCCTCGCCGGTGACGCGGCGTCCTACGTGACGGGCGAAGTCCTCAAGATCAACGGCGGCATGTACATGTAAAGGGGCGTGGGCTATACCGCGCGCGCCCCGGGGGTCGCCCGTGGGACCTGCCCCTGTGTTCCAGGTCTCCCGGACGCGGTCCCCCCGTAGAGATTACGGCAGCACTTTCGACAGAGAAGGAACCGGAGGAATCAGATGGCGACGAGTGCAATCGAGGCCAAGGTCAAGTCGATCATCGCCGACCAGCTTGGCGTCGGTGAGGACGAGATCAAGCCCGAATCCTCCTTCATCGAGGACCTCGGTGCAGACAGCCTGGACATCGTCGAGCTGGTGATGGCGATGGAAGAGGAGTTCGAGGTCGAGATCCCCGACGAGGAGGCCGAGAACATCAAGACCGTCGGCGACGCCATCAACTACATCAACACGCACAAGAAGTAGCGCTGGCCGGGGCGCCGGAGCTAGGTCACCGCCCATGTCGAACCGTCGCGTCGTCATCACTGGAACCGGACTGATCACCGCGCTGGGGACCGGCGTGGAGAAGAACTGGCAGGCCATGCTGGCCGGCAAGTCCGGGGTGGGTCCCATCACCCGGTTCGACGCGAGCGGAATCGACGCCCGCATCGCGGCCGAGGTGAAGGACTTCGTGCCCGAGGAGTGGATCGATCGGCGCGAGGTCCGCCGGATGGACCTCTACGCGCAGTTCGCGCTGGCGGCCACCGACATGGCGATGAAGCAGAGCGGTCTCCCCGTCGGGACCGAGAAGCCACACGGCTACATCCCCGAGAAGGTCGGGGTCATCATCGGGTCGGGCATCGGCGGCATCGGCTCGCTCGAGGAGCAGCACAAGAAGGCGCTGGAGAAGGGCTTCGACCGGCTGTCGCCGTTCTTCATCCTGCAGATGATCATCAACATGGCCCCGGGTCTGGTGACCATCCGGTACGGCTGCAAGGGGCCGAACTGGTCGCCGGTGTCGGCCTGCTCGACCTCGGCCCACGCCATCGGCGAGGCGGTGAAGTCGATCCGCATCGGCGAGACCGACGCGATGATCGCCGGTGGTGCCGAGGCGGCGATCACCCCGCTGGGCGTGGGTGGTTTCGCGGCGATGAAGGCGCTCTCCACCCGGAACGACGACCCGGCGCATGCCAGCCGCCCGTTCGACAAGGACCGTGACGGCTTCGTCGAGGGCGAGGGCGCGGGCATCGTGGTCATCGAGGAGCTGGAGCACGCGCGCCGCCGCGGAGCGAACATCCTGGCCGAGGTGTTGGGGTACGGCGCCAACTCGGACGCCCACCACGTGACCGCCCCGGCCCCCGAGGGCGAGGGCGCGGCGCGGTGCATGCGCCTGGCACTGGCGGACGCGAAGATGCGCCCCGAGGACATCGGCTACCTGAACGCCCACGGGACCTCGACGCCGTTCAACGACGCCAACGAGACCAAGGCCATCAAGACGGTCTTCGGCGCCCACGCCCGGAAGATGCTGGTCAGCTCCACCAAGTCGATGACCGGGCACATGCTCGGCGCGGCCGGTGGCGCCGAGGCGGTGGTGGCGGTGCTGGCGCTCAACAGCGGCGTGATCCCGCCGACCATCAACTACACCACGCCCGATCCGGACTGCGACCTGGACTACGTCCCGAACGTGCCGCGCGAGGTCCGCGTGGACGCGGTGATGAGCAACAGCTTCGGGTTCGGCGGGACGAACGCGGTGCTGGTGCTCAAGCGCTACAGCAAGTAACGGCGGGCGCCGCCGCTGCGGGGCCTCGTCACTCGGGTCCCGGGGAGCGTGTGGCGGGTGCGTTCGACGCTCGTGATCGGCGCACCGGGGCTCGTGGGCCTGGTGGTCCGCGCGGTCCGGCTGCTGCGCCGGCCTTCAGGCATGGTCAGGCGCGGAACACCGAGACCGGTGGGGTCGAGCCCAGCACCGGTGCGGCCCTGAGCCCGAGCCAGCTCTGGAGGGCGGACGCGTAGATCGCCCGGAAGTCCAGCGTCGCGGGCACATCACCGTCGGACAGTGCTCCGAGGTCGACCATCTTGCCGTACAGCCCACCGCGGACTCCGGCCCCTGCGAGGAACGCGATGCTGCCCGCGCCGTGATCGGTGCCTCCGCTCGCGTTCTCCTGCGCCCGGCGGCCGAACTCGGAGTAGGTCAGCACCGCCAGCCGGTCGGCGAAGCCGTGCATCTCCGCATCCTCGAGCAGCGCGGCGACGCCGTCGGAGAGCTGCTGCAGAAGACCGGCCTGCTGTCGCTTCTGGTTGGCGTGGGTGTCGAAGCCGCCGAGCGTCAGGTGGAAGGCGGTCGTCCCGAGTGGAGAGGCGCACAGCTGGGCGACGAGCCGGAGCTGATCGCCGAAGACTCCCTTCGGGTACTCGATGGTCGAGCGATAGCCCTGCGTCGCGCTGGCGAGCGCGGCCGAGGCGCCCAGCGCCGTCCGGGCGACGCGGCGGATGTACGCCGCCGGCATTCCGTCCTCGTGCGTGCTGGCATGCAGCGCGACCAGGGCGCGGTTGAGCGCTGGCGCGTCCTGCGGGAAGCGCCGGTCCGGCTGGACGGCGAAGGCCTCCAGCGAGGTGAGGGACGGGTAGGGCGCGTGCGTCCCGACCAGGACCGGGCTCGTTCCTGCCCCGGCGATGCCGAGCGCGGTCAAGGGCTGGCAGACGGCGTCGGCGCGCTGCTCGAGCGCCCGGCCGAGCCACCCCGAGGGCTCGCGATGTGGGTCGAGCCGGGCGGTCTGCCAGATGGCCGTCGACTCGAAGTGCGAGCGGTTCACCACCGGCGTGCCGACCCCCTGCACGATGGCCAGCTGCCCCTTCTCGAAGAGAGCGTGGAGTGCGCCCATCGCTGCGTTCAGCGCGAGCGGTGTGGCGCGCAGCGACAGCACCTCGTTCGGGCCGAGCGCGACCGTGGGCCGGAGCGTCCGGTACCGCGGATCAGAGATGGGCGCGAGGGTGTTGAGCCCGTCGTTGCCGCCCGCGAGCTGGACGACCACCAGGATGCGCCGCGTGTCGGCCGCAAGCGCCGGCGCGGGAATGGAGAGCGCCGCGACTCCGGCGGTGGTTCCTGCCAGGAAATCGCGTCGGGTGAGCGCCATGGGATCAGCTCAGCTGGTACTCGGGCGACGAGAGGACGAGGTGGAGAAGCCCCCGCAGCTTCCCGTCGACGAAGCGGCGGTCGAAGGCGAACGGTGCGGGCTTCGCCCTCGGGTCGTCCGGCACCGCCAGGTAGTCACGGAGCGCGGAGCGCGCCTCGGAGGGCAGCTCGCCGTCGAGCAGATGCGTGACGGCGCGCTCGAGCACGTCCTCGGGGCTGGTGGGCTGAATCCCCTCGAAGATGGATTCGGGGTCCACGTGGCTCGTGCCCTCGGGGCCGCGCTGGCCGGTGACCGCCGCGGCGAAGTTGAAGCGCTCGAAGAGGCTCGAGGTGGAGATCCACGCCAGCCCGCCGTCCCAGCCCTTCACCGAGGGCGGATTGAACAGGTCCTGGCCCATCCGGCCCATGAGCGGCGCCATCGCCCGAGGCGTGACCGTGCCGCCGAGGGCGCGGATGGTGCCGATGACGTACTCGGCTGGACTCTTCACCTTCGCCCGCCAGGCGCGCGGCGAGGCGAACGCCTCCGAGAGGAAGAGTGTCCGGAGCACCTCACGGATGCTTCCGCCGCTCTCGCCCCACGTCTGCAGCAGCGGCTGCAGCACCTTCGGCGACGGGTCGTCGTGAGCGAAGAACGCGAACAGCTTGTGGCAGATCCGCAGCGCGGTGGCCGGATGGTCCGCGAGGATGCGGAGGATGTCCGAGCCGTCGAAGCGATCGGTCTTCCCGAGGAACGTCTTGCTCGCGTCGTCGTGGTCGCCGGGAGCGAAGCCGAACGCCCCGTCCTTCACCTGCCAGCCGGTGAAGGCCCGGGCGGCCTCCTGCACGTCCTTCTCCGAGTAGGGGCCGAGGCCGGTGGTGAAGAGCTCCATCACCTCACGGGCGAAGTTCTCGTTCGGGTGCGCCTTCCGATTGGATGCACCGTCGAGATAGGTGACCATCGCCGGGTCACGTCCCACGCGCTGGAGCAGGTCGCCGAAGCGCCCGAGCCCGTGTTCACGGAAGAGCTGGTTCTGTTGGGCCATCCACTGCGCGTTCCCGACCTTCCCCACGCCGGTCGCGAAGTGCCCGTGCCAGAAGAACGCCATCTTCTCGACCAGCGGACGACGGGTGTGGACCATCCGGTAGACCCACCAGGTCCGGACGTCGTCGATGGCGTTGAAGTCGAGGAGTCCGCCCACCAGACGGTCGACGTCGGCAAGGCCATCGTCCGTGCCGTCGAACTCGAGCAGCTCGTGCACGGTGCGCTCGAACCCGAGGGCCAGGCGGCGGTCCAGCTCGCGGGGGGCGACCCCGAAGCCGGCGCGCCGGAGGAGGTGGGCCATCCGCTTCCGAGGGTCCATGGCAGCCATGGCGTGGCGTCCGACGGCCCGGGAGGGGAGCCCATTCACGGCCGGGCCTGCCTTGCAGCGGGATGGCGAGTCCGGGCCCGGCGCGCCGCGGCGATGCGGGTGGCGTCCCCGGAAGTGGCCGTTACTGTCCAGCCATGTCCCTCTATCCGGTGGTCCGCGAGATGGCGAAGTTGCTCGGCAACATGAACGGCTGGCTGGACAAGGCCGAGGCCCACGCCGCGGCCAAGGGCTTCGACTCGTCCGTCCTGCTCCAGGCCCGGCTCGCCCCGGACATGTTCCCGCTCGTCCGGCAATTCCAGAGCGCCTGCGACAACGCCAAGTTCGCCGCCGCGTTCACCACCGGGAGAGAGCCCCCGTCGCACCCGGACACCGAGCAGACCTTCGCCGAGGTCCGCGCCCGGATCGCCTCGGTCCTCGACTACCTCGGCACGTTCACCGCCGCGGACTTCGAGGGGATCGAGACGCGCGAGGTGAAGCGTCCGCGCTGGGAGGGAAGGTCGATGCGCGCGACCGACTACCTGCTCGAGCAGGCAATGCCGAACTTCTTCTTCCACCTCACGGTTGCCTACGCGCTCCTCCGCCACAACGGTGTGGACCTCGGGAAGAAGGACTACCTGGGGAAGCTCACCTTCCGCTCGCCCGCTTCCGACGCGTGACGCGGCTGCGCTGGAGCTCGCGCCGCATCACCGGTCGGCGGGGGTTCCTGTCGACCACCGTCTTGAACCCTGCGCGAGCGAAGGTCGTGGTGACGCCGGTGTAGCTCGGGCTCCCGGGTGTCGCGGGATAGGCCTCGAGCGCCGGAGCCCCCGCTCGACGCGCCGCCTTCACCGCCGCCCCGAGGAGCTGCGCGCTGATGCCCCGCCGGCGGTATCCGCGCCGGATGTAGAAGCAGGAGACCGACCAGACCGGCCGCTCGTCCACCCGGGGATACCGCGGGTTCGCCTCGAGCGCCGGGAGCACCGCGCGCGGGGTGAGCTGGCACCAGCCGACGGGGATGTCTCCGTCGAAGGCGAGCAGTCCCGGCGGGGGCCCGCGGCGGACGATGGCGCGGAAGTCGGAGCGGTTCTGCGCGCGGGGACGCCGGGTGTAGACGCTCCCGATGCGCCAGTACATGCACCAGCAGCCGTTGCATGCCCCGTGCGCCCCGAAGACCTCCTCCAGTGCGGGCCAGAGGTCGGGTGTGAGCGGGCGGATGGTGAACCGGGTGCGACTTCCGGAGGTCATTGCAGGCGTCTGAGCACCGCGAACCGGGTGGTGTTCTCCGGGTCATCCTCGATGCCCGGCGCGAGCACGGCAAGCCCGTGGATCTCCGCGGCCCGGGCGCTGGCGATCACCGCGCACGACGAGTCGCGCTCCTCGGCCAGCTGACGCGCGGCGCCCGAGGTCGTGCCCCGGGCGACGAGCTCCCAGCCGTGCTGCTGGAGGAGCTTGCTGCACTGGGCGAGCGCCTGCGGATGGGACGCCACCCGTCGGATGTCCTCCAGCCGCGCGCCGGGAAGCACCAGGAGATTCTGCCGGACCCGGAGCGCCAGCCGATCGGCGACTTGTAGCGGTGACTTCGCGAGCAGCCGGACCACCTCCTCCACCATCCCGGCACGCGAGTTGTGGAGGGGCACGACGCCGCGCTCGGCCACCCCACGCTCCACCGCGGCGAAGACTCCGGCGAAGGAGGCGCAGGGCACCGGCTCGGCGTCGGGGAGCATTCGCGCCACCTCCTCGCCGAAGGCCCCGGGCTCGCCGGCGTACGCGACCTTCATGCTCAGCCCCGGTGCGCCGGATAGGAGCCCACCACCCGCACCTCGGCGTGCGCCCGGGCGTCCTCGAGCGCGCGGGACACGCGCTGCCCGGCGGCGTGTCCCTCCATGTCGACGAAGAAGCGGAACTTCGGCGGGCTGCCCGGCACCGGGCGCGACTCGATGCGCGTCAGGTTCACCGCGTGCCGGGCGAACGACTGGAGCACCTCGCCGAGGGCCCCGGCGCGGTCGGCGAGGGTGAGGATGACCGAGGTCTTGCAGGGCACATCCTCGGGGACGGCCGGCGGCTCGCGGCCCAGCTCCACGTAGCGGGTGTAGTGCTCCCCGTCGCGCTGTACCTCCTCGCCGCTGATGACCAGGCCCGCCTCGGCGAGCAGGTCCATCGTGCGCGTCGAGCCATCCTCGGTGCCCTCCAGCGGCAGGAGCGCGACGTCCGCCCGGCCCGAGCGCACCGCCTCCACGGCCTCACCGAGCGTCGGATGCCCTTCGAGCAGCGCCCCGCCACGACGCCCGCCGTAGCGTGCCTGCGCCGCCAGCTGCCCGGGGCTGCCCTCCACGCCCAGGAACGCCACCCGGAGCGGCACGGTTTCGAGCTCGAGCAGATGCGTCTGCTGCTCGGAGACCGACATGTCGATGATGAGCCGGTACAGCCGCTCGGACTGGTGCGCGTCGAGCCCGAGCTCCGTCGCGGTCTCCCGCGCCCGCCGGAGCACCACCGCCTCGCGCACCGGGTCTCGCAGCGGCACCGCGGCGGCGATCTTCGCCCGCGCCGCCTGCTGTCCCAGCACCTGGCGCTCCCGGAGCAGCGCCAGCAGAGAGCGGTCGAGGGCCTCGATGGCCTGTCGGATGCGGGCGAGCTCGGCGTCCTGGTCGTCCACGACCCCGGGAGTCTCGCACTCCCCGTGCCCTGTCGCGAAGCGTGCCCGCCCGGGCTCGCCGGGGCGGCGGCCGTCCGGGGCCTCTGCTATGAGGCCGGCCATGGAGAACACCCGTACCCTCGCCGAGGTGGACCCGGCCATCGCCACGCTGGTCCGCAAGGAGACCGAGCGCCAGGAGGAAGGCCTCGAGCTCATCGCGTCCGAGAACTTCGTCAGCCCCGCGGTGATGGAGGCGGTCGGCTCCACCCTGACCAACAAGTACGCCGAGGGGTATCCGGGAAAGCGCTACTACGGCGGCTGCGAGGTGGTGGACCAGGTGGAGACGCTGGCCATCGAGCGGGCCAAGACGCTGTTCGGCGCCGACGCCGCCAACGTGCAGCCTCACTCCGGCAGCCAGGCCAACATGGCCGCGTACATGTCCGTGCTGCAGCCGGGCGACACGATGCTCAGCCTGGACCTGAACTCGGGCGGCCATCTCACCCACGGGATGTCGCTGAACTTCTCCGGCAAGCTCTACAAGGTCGTCCACTACGGGCTGGATCGCGCCACCGAGCGGATCGACTTCGCGCAGGTCCAGTCGCTGGCGAAGGAGCACCGGCCGAAGATCGTCGTCGTCGGCGCGTCGGCGTATCCGCGGGTGCTCGAGTTCGGCGCCTTCCGGGAAATCGCCGACAGCGTGGGCGCGCTGATGCTGGTCGACATGGCCCACATCGCGGGCCTGGTCGCGGCGGGCATCCACCCCTCGCCGGTGCCGCTGGCCGAGCTGGTCACCACCACGACCCACAAGACGCTGCGAGGCCCCCGCGGTGGTCTCGTCCTGTCGAAGGAGCCGTTCGCCAAGGGTGTGAACAGCAACATCTTCCCCGGCATCCAGGGCGGGCCCCTGATGCACGTCATCGCCGGCAAGGCGGTGGCCTTCCACGAGGCGCTCCAGCCCGGCTTCGCCGCCTACCAGCGGCAGATCGTGGCGAATGCCAAGGCGCTCGCCGAGGCGCTGCAGCGCGGTGGCCTCCGTCTCGTCTCGGGCGGCACCGACACACATCTGATGCTGGTCGACCTCCGGCCCAAGAAGCTCACCGGCAAGGTGGCCGAGGCGACGCTCGGCAAGGCGGCGATCACCGTGAACAAGAACATGATCGCCTTCGACCCCGAGAAGCCGATGGTCACCTCGGGCGTCCGCATCGGGACCCCGGCGCTCACCACCCGCGGGATGAAGGAGGCGGAGATGGCCACCGTCGGCGCGCTCATCGTGGAGGCGCTGGACCACGCGGCCGACGAGGCGGTGCTGGCGCGCGTGGCGGGGAAGGTGCACGAGCTCGCGAGGAGCTTCCCGCTCTACGCCTCGCGGCTCTAGGAGCGAGATGCGCTGTCCCTTCTGCAAGCGCGACGACAGCAAGGTCCTCGACTCGCGCGAGTCGGCCGAGGGCACGGTGACCCGGCGTCGGCGGGAGTGCCTCGGCTGCCACAAGCGCTTCACCACCTACGAGCGCGTCGAGGAGCTGATGCCGCTGGTGGTGAAGAAGGACGGGCGGCGCGAGCCCTACGACCGGGAGAAGCTCATCTCCGGCCTGCAGAAGGCGGTGGAGAAGCGGCCGGTGTCCATGGAGCAGCTGGAGCTGCTCGTGGCGGAGGTCGAGTCACGCATCGTCGAACGCGGAGAGAAGGAGGTCCCCTCCAGCCTGCTCGGCGAGGAGGTGATGCGGCGGTTGCGCGCGCTCGACCAGGTGGCATACGTCCGGTTCGCATCGGTGTACCGGAGCTTCCGGGACATCGAGGAGTTCATGGACGAGCTGAAGGGCTTACTCGATGACCACGGCGCAGACGCCGCGCGGCGACCCCGCGGGCGCCTCGAAGACTGAGCCCGCGCTCCCGGCCGGTGTCGAGGGCTGGATGCGCGAGGCGCTCGCCGAGGCCCGCCACGCCGTGGGCCGCACGCACCCCAATCCCGCCGTGGGAGCGGTCGTGGTGCGCGACGGGCAGATCGTCGGACGCGGCCACACCGCTCCCGCCGGCGGCCCCCACGCCGAGGTCCGGGCCATCGCCGACGCCGGGCCGCGGGCCCAGGGGGCAGACCTCTTCACCACCCTCGAGCCGTGCGATCACCACGGCCGGACGCCGCCCTGCACCGAGGCCATCCTCGCGGCGGGCGTGGCGCGGGTGTTCGCCGGGTCGGCGGATCCGAACCCGCTGGTGGATGGGCGGGGCGTCCGTCGGCTGCGTGGGCTCGGGATGCCGGTGTGGACCGGGGTGCTCGCCGCCGAGACGGATGCGCTGAACCGGCCCTTCTTCAAGGCGATGCGGGCGGGCCTGCCGTGGGTGACCCTCAAGGCGGCGGTGTCGCTCGACGGCAAGCTGGCGACCGCGTCAGGAGACAGCCGCTGGGTGACTGGCGAGGTCGCCCGCGGCGAGGTGCACCGGCTCCGGAACGTCGTGGACGCGGTGCTGGTCGGGTCGGGGACCGTGCGAGCGGACGACCCGGCCCTCACCACCCGGCTGCCCGAGGGTGGGGGCAGGGACCCGCTCCGCGTGGTGCTCGATTCAGGGCTACAGCTGTTGCCTCAGCGGCGACTGTTCCACCTCACCTCGAGCGCCCGCACGCTCGTGGTGCAGGTGGAGGGGCAGGGGGCCGAGCGGGCTGCGCCCCTCGAGGCCGTGGGTGCCGAGCTCCTGTCCGTCCCGGGACGTCCCGGCGCGGTCGATCTGGAAGCGATGCTCCGGGAGCTGCTCCGCCGCGACGTTCTGCATCTGCTGGTGGAGGGGGGGCCGACGGTGTTCGCGGCGTTCATCCGGGGCGGGCTGGCCGATGAGGTGGTCCTTCACCTCGCGCCCAGGCTCCTCGGTGGGGACGCGCTGTCCTGGCTCGGTCCGCTGGGAGTGGACCGGATGGACGGCGCCCGCCGGGTACGGGTGGAGTCGGTCCGGTCGCTGGGCGAGGACCTCGAGGTTCGCGCGCTGTTCGTCCCCGCCTAGCGGGACGCGGTCTGGACCGGGGCCGGGGTGTTTTGACCCCTGGCACTGGCGACTGACCCGGCCGAGCTGGCGGCGCCCACGGCGCCGAGGGTGACGAAGAACGCGCTCGCCCAGAGGAGCATCCGGCGGCGGAGGCAGTGGCTGCAGAGATGTGAGCGGTGCATGGTCAAGAGTCCTACGCAATGGACGTGCCTGTTGGATGCCCATTCAGGTTGAAGGTTCCGGCGTCTCGCTGCGTTTGACTCCCACCCGTCCGCCGACTCATCGGTCCACCGGCGGGGAAGGACCCACCTGGACCGCCATCCGCGCCTGTCGGAGAGTCCCGTCCCATGCGTCGTCTGCTCCCGCTGCTCTTGGTCGCCGTCGCCTGCTCGAGCCACAAGTCGGCGCAGTATGTCCCTGGCAGCGAGGCGGAGCAGCAGCTGCCGCCGGCCCCTCCGCTGCCTCCGCCCCCCCCGCTCGGGCCTGACCAGTCGACGGCCAAGGTGACGGGTTGCTCGCAGTCCCCCAGCCCCTCCGAGCAGGACGCCGCGAGCTGGCCACCGACCGTGCTCGGCAGCCGGGCCCCCTCGGCGACCGAGGTGCAGCTCGGGATGCAGCCTGCCGGTGTCTGGGTCTCGCACAACCTGACCCACTCCTGCTGCACGAAGGCGAAGATCTACGTGCAGCGCGTGCCTGGACAGGTGAACTTCATCGAGACGGTCGAGGGCAAGGCGTGCGGGGACGGCTGCATGTGCAGCTCGGAGGTCCAGGCCGCGGTGGGTGTGCCGCCGGGGCGCTACGCGGTGTCGCTGCGGCTCGAGGACTCGGTCGGGTCGACGGTGGTGAAGCAGACTGCGTTCACGGTGGAGGCGTACTGATGGGCGTCGCGCGCGCCTGGATCCTCCTCGTCGTCCTCGGGGCCATGCCGACGTGGGCCAAGGACGCGTCCGACGCCGGCACGAAGGCTGCCGTCTCCGCCTCCATCCAGAAGATGGATCCGGCGCAGTTCAAGCTCGCCCTGGAGAAGGCGCGCGCCTCCGGCAAGTTCACCTTGCTCGACGTGCGCGAGCCGAGCGAGACGGCCGCGGGGTACGTCCAGGGTGCCGAGCTCTTGCCGTACAACAGCGGCGTCTTCGGCCGGGAGCACGCGAGCATCCCGAAGGACCGCCCGGTCCTGATCTACTGCGCGAGCGGCGGCCGGGCGGGGCGGGCAGCGCAGATCCTCGCCACCGAGGGCTGGAAGGACGTCCTCGTCCTCTCCGGCGGTGGCTACGAGGATCTCCGCTAGGAGGTCACCCCACCGGCGGTCCTTCCACCAGCGACAGGACGTTGCCCGCGGGGTCCTTGAACCAGGCGATCGTCGGCCCGTTGCCGCGAGCGATTCCCTTCACGTCGGTCCGGACGCGTCCGTCCCGGTAGATCTCTGGCCGCACACCTCGCTCGGCGAGGGCAGCCAGGGCCGTCTCCACGCTCTTCACCGGGAAGTTGAGAACGGTGAAGGACGCCGGGGTGTGATCGGGCTTCGGATAGACGAGCACCCGGGCGCCGTCCCCGAGGCGAAGGGTGAGGATCGACGTGTCGCCGGGCATCGGCGTCTCGGTCACGTCCAGGCCGAGCGTCTGCCCGTAGAAGGTCTTCGCCCGTGACAGGTCATCCACGGAGAAGCTGCTGAATGCCTTCGCGTCCTTGAGCATGGTTCCCTCGCGCTGGGTGTTGAGAACGAAAAGGTAGGGACTGCCTGGGACCCCGTCGAGGTCCCGAAGGACCGCCCGGACGCCCCGGGGAGCGCCCCGTGAGGCGCCACCTGTATCTCTCTCCGGGCAGCACGGCTGTGAGTGGAAGGGCCGGGCCGGCTCGGGCACACTCCCGGGCACGATGTTCCGGACGCAGCGCTCGACCTGTCCGTTCGATTGTCCGGACGCATGTGGTCTGGTGGTGGAGACCGACGGGCTCAGCGTCCGGTCGGTCCGGGGCGACCCCGAGCACGGCTACACCCGCGGCACGCTCTGCCCGAAGGTGAATGGGTTCGAGCGGACGGTCCACGCCCCTGGGCGGCTTCTCACTCCGCTGGTCCGGAACGGACCGAAGGGGCAGGGCGCCTTCCGCCGGGCGTCATGGGACGAGGCCGCGGCGCTGATCGCCGACCGGTGGCAGGCGCTCATCGCCGCGCACGGCCGGGAGTGCGTCCTTCCCGTGACCTACGCCGGCACCATGGGGCTCATCCAGCGCAACGCGCAGGAGCCGCTCTTCCACCGGCTCGGGGCCTCCCTGTGCGACCGGGCCATCTGCACCCCGGCCCAGAACGCCGGCTGGGAGCAGATGATGGGCGAGACGCCCGGGTCGGATCCGGACGACGCCGCGCAGAGCGACCTGGTGTTGCTGTGGGGCATCAACGCGCTCGCGACCAACATCCACTTCCTCTCGCAGGTGAAGGCGGCGCGCCGGGCGGGGGGCCGCGCGATCCTGATCGACACCCATCGCCAGGCGACGGCGGCCCACGCCGACCGGGTGTTCATCGTCCGCCCGGGGTCGGATGGAGCGCTGGCGCTGGGGATGCTGCACGTGCTCGTCCGGGAAAACCTGGTCGACCGGGCGTTTCTTTCGCGGGAAACGGTGGGCTGGGCGGAGCTCGAGCGCGAGGTGCTCCCCGGGCTCACGCCGGACCGCGTCGCACGCCTCACGGGCCTCTCGGTCGAGGACATCAAGTGGCTGGCACGGGAGTACGGGAAGGCGCGGGCCCCGTTCATCCGGGTGGGAGGGGCTCCATCTCGCTACGGCAACGGGGCGATCTCCACCCGGGCCCTGATCTGCCTTCCGACCGCGGTCGGTGCCTGGGCCAAGAAGGGCGGCGGGTTCCTCGCGAGCACTGGCACCGGCGCGGCCTTCGACATCCGGTCCTTCACCCGTCCTGACCTCCTGCCGGGGCGCACCCGCGTCGTGAACATGAACCGGCTCGGCCACGCACTCAACGCGCTCGACGGTCCGCGGGTGATGGCACTCTTCGTCGCCAACTCGAATCCGGCGGCGGTGTGCCCGGATCAGAACGCGGTGCTCGAGGGGCTCTCGCGCGAGGACCTCTTCACGGTGGTGCACGAGCGGTTCATGACCGACACGGCGCTCTACGCAGACGTGGTGCTACCCGCGCCGACGATGCTGGAGACTGCGGACCTGTACCGGAGCTATGGGCAGTTCTTCGTGCAGCGGACGAGGCCGGTGATTCCGCCGCTCGGCGAGTCGCGGTCGAACTGGGAGACCATCCAGACGCTGGCCCGGGCGCTGGGGCTCACCGACGAGGTCTTCTCGCTGTCGGCCGACGAGCACATCGACCAGATCCTCTCGGTGCCGTCGCCCTGGCGCGAGGACTTCGATCGGGACGCGCTCGAGGCGGGACGCGCGGTGCGGCTGACCCCGCCGCGGGGGCGGTGGCTGACGCCTTCCGGGAAGATCGAGATCCGGAACGACCGCCTCGAGGAGCCGTTGCCGCGGCACAAGCCCACCCACACCGACCTCGAGGAGCACGGCCTGCCGCTGCGGCTCCAGACGACGCCCGCGCTCTACCGCCTGAACTCCTCCTTCACCGAGCGGGCAGAGCTGGGAGCGAAGCTGGGTGCGCAGACGCTCCGGCTCTCACCGGCGGACGCAGCCGCCCGAGGGCTCGCCAGCGGTCAACGGGTCACCGCGTTCAATGCGCTGGGCGAGGTGGCGTTCGTGCTCGAGGTGACCGACACCGTGCCCGCGGGCGTGGCCATCGCCGAGGGCGTGCATTCGATCCAGGCCGGGAACACGCGCAACGTGAACGGGCTCACCTCGCAACGCCTGACGGACTCCGGCGCTGGCAGCACGTTCTACGACAACCGCATCGACGTTCGGGCCTGAGGGGCCGCGAGCCGGAGTGGCAGCGGGCGCCTCATCAAGTGGTGCCCGAGCGCTCCCTCCGGATGCTGGCCCGGGCGATGAACAGGGCCACCACCGCACCCACGCCGGCGCCGGCGATGGTCAGTCCATCGAAGAGGGGTCCAGGGGGGAGGATGATTCGAGAGAGCATTCCGCCCACCACTCCGCCGACGCCGCCCGAGGCGATCCCCCAGGCCAGGGTGAGGCCACGGATCTTCCACACTGCCGCGATCGCTGCGCCGAGCAGCACTCCGAGGACCTGCCAGCTCACAAGCGCGATGAGGGTCATGGCCGTGCCTCCCTTGAAAAGGCAGTGATGCATCGGCCATGCGCGGACCGACGCAGCGCAGGCCTTGCATCGAATCCCGCACACATTGCGCTCCCGCACCTTCGTTGCGCAAATGGCGCGTCAGACCTTCTCCAGCCAGGCCTGGAACGCCTCGAATCCGTAGGGTCGTCGGAGGAAGTCCTTGATCAGATCCGCGGCGTCCCTGCTCCCGCCCGGGACGAGCACCGTGTCCCGGTATCGGCTCGCGGTCTTCTCGTCGAGCAGCCCGTGCCGCTGGAACTCGCCGAGCAGGTCCTTGGCGATCACCAGTGACCACAGATACGTGTAGTACATCGCCGAGTACCCGTTGAGGTGCCCGAAGCTGGCGAAGAAGTGGGTGCCCTCCACGTAGGGGAACGGGCTGTAGCGCTTCTGGAGCTCCAGCATCGTCCTCGTGATGTCCACGTTCGCCGGCGCCTGGCTGTGCAGCGTGAGCGACAGCTGGGCGTAGAAGACCTGGTGCCGGGTGTGCGCGCCCTTGCCGAACTCGTTCGCCTCCCGCATCCGGTGCACCAGCTCGGCTGGGATCGGCTCGTTGGTCTCGATGTGCCGGGCGAACAGCTTCAGCGTCTCCGGGTCCCAGGCCCACTCCTCGAGCATCTGGCTCGGAGCCTCGACGAAGTCCCACTCGGTCGCCACGCCCGAGAAACCGAGCCACGTCTGCTGGCCGCCGAGCACGTGGTGCATCAGGTGTCCGAACTCGTGGAAGAGCGTCACCACGTCGTCGTGGTCGAGCAGCGCCGGGCTGTGCACCGCCGGGTCGGCGAAGTTGCAGATCAGGGCCCCCTCCGGGAGCTGCACCCCCTTCACGCCGGACACGATGGGGAACTGCGCCGCGTGCTTGTACTTGTCCGCACGCGGGTGCAGGTCGAGGTGGATCCGGCCGAGCCGCTCGCTGCCGCGGAACACGTCGTACGAGTCCACTTTCGGATGCCACGACGCTGGATCCTTCACCGCCACGTACCGGATGCCGAACAGCCGCGAGGTGATGGTCAGCAGCCCGTCGCGGACCCGGTTGAACTCGAAGTAGGGCCGGACCGACTGCGAGTCGAAGTTCAGCTCCTCCTGCTTCACCCGCTCCTCGTAGTAGGCCTTCTCCCAGTCCTCGACCCGCGTCGCGGTGGGCACGTCCTTCTGCTTGCGCCGGAGCAGCCGCTCCACGTCGCGCCTCGCCGGTCCCTCGCTCACCGCCGCCACCCGCGCCAGGAACTCGGCCACCGTCTTGCCCGACTTCGACATCTTGTCCTCGGTCACGTAGTCCGCCCAGGACGCCATGCCGAGGAGCCGCGCCTGCTCGGCCCGGACCTCGAGGATGTCTCGCAGCACCTTCTCGTTCCCGGGGTAGGCCCGCGAGGTGTTCTCGACGTAGAGCTGCCGGCGCGCCTCACCGTCGCGCGCGTACGTCCGGAAGGGGAGCAGGTCCGGGTAGTCGGTCGTGATCCGCACCTTTCCGTCCGGCCCCGGCCTGTGCTTCGCCCGGTAGTCCTCCGGCAAGCCGTCGAGCTGCTCGGGACGCAACGCCACCGTCCGCACGTCCTCGCGGATGGCCCGGTCGAAGTCCTGGCCGAGGCGCACCGCCCGGTCCGCCAGCTCCTTGAGCCGCGTCCGCGTGGGCTCGTCCTTGTCCACGCCCGCGCGGCGGAAGTCGCGCAGCGTGTGCTCGAGGAAGCGCCGGGTGTCGGGCGCGAGGCCCTCGGCGTTCACCGATGCCAGCGCCTCGTAGAGGCCGCGGTGCAGGGAGAGCTCGGTCGCGTACGCGCTGATCTCCTGGACGGCCACCTCGGCCGCCTCGCGCAGCGGCTTGTCCGGATGCACCTCGGACAGGAGCCCTGCCCGGTGCCCGGCGTTCGAGAGGGCGAGCTGCAGGCGGTGGTACGGCACCAGCGTGTCGGCCTCGGTGCGACCGCTCTTCACCCCCAGGAGCGTGTCCAGCTCGGAGCGGGCGGTGGCCAGGGCGGCGCGGGTGTCGGCGAGGAGGGTCTCGGGGGCGGTGGGTGTCATGGCAGGTTTGCTCGGAGGGCCTTATAAGCGACGGCCGACCATGTTCACTGGCCTGGTGCAGGACCTGGGCACCGTGGAGCGTGTCCTCCCCGGGCCGATGACCACTCTCTGGATCCGGACCGCCCTGGGGGCAGGCGAGTTCGCGCTCGGGGAGTCGATCGCCGTGTCCGGTGCCTGCCTCACCGTCGTGGAGCGCACGGGCGACACCTTCCGGGTGGACGCGGCTCCCGAGACCCTCCGCCGGACCACCCTCGGCGAGCTCCGCTCCGGATCGCGGGTGAACCTCGAGCGGGCGCTCCGCCTCTCCGATCGGCTGGGAGGCCACCTCGTCCTCGGCCACGTCGACGGTGTCCTCCCGCTCCTGAGCAAGGCACACGAGGGCGGCTCGCTGGTGCTGGAGATCGGCCTCACCCCGGAGCTCGCACCCCTCTTCATCGAGAAGGGCTCCGTCACGCTCGATGGGGTGAGCCTCACCGTCAACACCGTGAGCGACGACCGCTTCAGCGTGCAGCTCATCCCCGAGACCCAGTCGCGAACGACCCTCGGCCAGCGAGCCGTCGGCGAGCGCTACAACGTTGAAGCAGACGTCATCGGCAAGTACGTGGCCCGGCTCCACGCAGCCCACGCCCCGGCGAAGTCTGGCGGCCTCACGGTGGACATGCTCCGATTGGCCGGTTTCGGAACGGACTGATGGCACGACGACTGGAAGAGGTGGGGAGCATCGCCCTGGTCGAGCGGGCCGTGTCCGACATCCGCAGGGGCCGGATGGTCATCCTCACCGACGACGAGGACCGCGAGAACGAGGGCGACCTGGTCATGGCCGCCGAGAAGGTGACGCCCACCGCCATCAACTTCATGGCCATGCACGGCCGCGGCCTCATCTGCCTGTCGCTCACCGAGGATCGCATCCGCCAGCTCGCGCTGCCGTTGATGGTCCAGGACAACACCTCGCCGTTCGGGACCGCGTTCACCGTCTCCATCGAGGCCGCCCGTGGCGTCACCACCGGCATCTCGGCCGCCGACCGCGCACGCACCATCCAGGCCGCCGTCGCCGCCAAGGCCAAGCCTGGTGACCTCGTCCGGCCCGGCCACGTCTTCCCGCTCCGGGCTCGCGAGGGTGGGGTGCTGGTCCGCACCGGCCAGACCGAGGGCTCGGTGGACCTCGCCCGGCTCGCCGGCCTCTTCCCCGCGGGAGTCATCTGCGAGGTGATGAACCCGGACGGAACGATGGCCCGGCGTCCGGAGCTGCAGCGGTTCGCCCGCCGGCACGCGCTCGCGATGCTCAGCGTCGCCGACCTCATCCGTTACCGGCTCCAGAACGACCGGCTGGTGAAGCGCGTGGCGGCCAGCGAGCTCCGCCGCCCGCAGCAGGGCACGTGGATGGCGTACGCGTACCAGAGCGACGTCGACTCCGACGTGCACATCGCCATGGTGAAGGGCGACATCGGCGGCCCGGTTCCGGTGCTCACCCGCGTGCACCGGGCGTGTCCGGTGGGGGATCTGCTCGGCAGCGCAGGCTGCGACTGCGGGAGCCAGCTGGAGCAGGCCTTCAAGGCCATCGCCGACGCGGGCCGGGGCGTCCTCGTCTATCTCCACAAGGCCGTGCGCCCCGCGTCCGCCCTGGCCTGCACCCGCCAGGAGGCGGAGGACGCCGGGCCGGATCGCGACCGGAGCCGGCTGCGCGAGTTCGGTGTAGGTGCGCAGATCCTCAAGGACCTGGGCCTCCGGCGCCTTCGCCTGTTGACCAACAATCCCAAGAAGATCGTGGGCCTGGAGAGCTATTCTCTCGAGGTGGTGGAGCAGATTCCCCTCACCCGGCAGA
>JADGQZ010000027.1 GCA_017881345.1 Myxococcaceae bacterium
CGTGCTGATCGTCGAGCCAGGCGGCAAGAGCCGGTTCACCCTCACTCCCGAGGCCCGTCCCGAGGACAACGTCACCGACGTGCAGCTCGACCTCGCGCTCCTGGCCGGCGGCGCGGCGGAGGTGAAGGGCGAGAGCCGGGTGCGCGGGAGCGCGGCGCCCGAGTACCGCCGCAGCTACCAGTCCGCCGCCACCCGCCGCACCACCTTCGAGCAGGGCTGGGCGCAGACCTTCCCCGGCCTGAGCGTGGACAAGGTGTCGATCAGCGACCTGAACCGGCTCGACCAGGACGTGGCGCTCGACTACGAGCTGAGCATCCCCCGCTACGCCGAGGTGGGCGGGGACACGCTGCGCTTCCTGCCCTTCGGGAGCCGCCGCGGCTACGTCGAGACGTATGCGGGGCTGGCGGAGCGCCGGGGCGACCTGGTGCTCGACGGTCCGAGCGTGAGCCGCTTCACCTTCCGCTATCGGCTCCCGCCCGGCTGGAGCGTGGACGCCCTGCCGCCCGACGTGACCACCGAGAACGGCTTCGGACGGCTGCACGTGGCCTACGCCGTGGAGCAGGGCGTGCTGGTATGCCGTGGCGAGCTGATCTTCACCCGCGACCGCATCAGCGCCGGCGAGTACCCCGCCTTCCGCGCCTTCGTGGCCCAGGTGGACCAGACCTTCGCCCGGAAGGTGCTGGTGCGTGGCCCGCGAAAGGCCGTCCAGCCGCAGCGGGCGGGCCGCCCGGACTCACCCGCCGTGCCACGCGCGGCGGTCGCAACCCTCGCGCAGCCATGACCGCGGTTCCCGAGGCGTCGCTCCGGATCACCCTCGCCGTCTGCGGGTTCGTGCTGCTCGTCGTCTGGGTCACCCTGCGGGGGCTCGACACCGGGCTGCGCCGCTCGGGCTGCGCGGCGCCGATCCGGAAGAGCCTGCTCGTCCGCATCGGGGCGCTGCTCGCAACGTGGTTCCTCGCCGTGACCGCGGCTGCGGTCTCGGGTGCCTGGCTCGACCCCGGGTCTCCCCGGGCACTCGGGTACATCGTGCCGGCGCTCCTGCTCTCCGTCGTCCTCTGGCGCGCTGGATGGCTCCGGGCCGCGGTCCAGACGATGTCTCCAGCCGCCATCCCCTGGCTCCAGACCCTGCGCATCGGCGCCGGGCTCACCATCATCGCCGCGTGGGCGTCGGGCCTGGCTCCATGGGGGTGGGCGGCCCCCGCGGCTGTCGGGGACGTCCTGGTCGGGCTCGGGGCGGCGGCAGTCGCATTCCTCCTCGGCACAGGGCTCACCTGGTCTCGCACCGCGGCCCAGGTCTGGAACGTCTTCGGGCTGGTGGAGGTGGCCTACGTGGTGATGCGGGGCCTGCTCGCGGCGCCGGGGCCGCAGCAGCGGATCTTCGAGACCCCACCGAACCTGCTCCCGGCGGTGTTCCCGTTCCTGTATCTGCCCGCGTTCATCCTCCCGCTGACCGTCGTGCTGCACATCCTCTCGCTGCAGCAGCTCGCGCGGCTCCGGTCCTCCCCGCCAGCCGCCAGCGGACCCTAGTCGACGAGGACCAGCCTCGCCTCGCCGCCGACCTCGCCCTGGACCACCGCCACCTGGCCGAAGCGGCGGGCGAGCGAGCGGGCCTGCTCCCGGTCCAGGTCGAGCACGCACAGGCTCTCCTCCACCCAGTCTCGTTCCGGCGATTCACCCCGCGCTGGCCATACGACGAGCCCGGCCCGTTCGAGCACCTCGGTGAGCGCGCGCTGGGCCGCGACGTTCTCCTCTTCCGGCCTCGGCACGCTGCCCGGGTTCCAGGCGGTCAGCACCACCCAGGAGCGCCTGGAGGCCCCGCCGAGCCAGGCGTCGAACGCGGGATGGCGTTGCCCGATGCGGAGGACGTGCTCCGCCGACCCCGGGGGGAACACCCGGTAGAGGCTGCCCACGTACGCCTGCACGAGCCGCGGATCGACCATGCTCCGGGACGACCCCAGGTCACTCGGTGCGCATCGCCTCGACCGGGTCGAGCCGGGCCGCCCGGGCGGCGGGGTAGATGCCGAACAGCAGCCCGACCCCGGAGCTCATCGCCAGCGCCAGCACCACCGCCCAGGTAGGCACCGAGGTCGGGAAGCGCAGCGCCCAGCGGGCGAGGAAGGCCACCGACGCGCCGCCCAGCACGCCGAGCACGCCGCCGACCAGCGACAGCATGATCGCCTCGGTCGCGAACTGGCCGAGGATGCGGTGCCTCCGTGCCCCGAGCGCCTTGCGGACGCCGATCTCCTGGGTCCGCTCGGTGACCGAGACCAGCATGATGTTCAGGATGCCGATCCCACCCACGATGAGCGAGAGCAGGCAGACGCCGAAGGTCGCTGCGGTCACCACCGAGGAGATCTGGTTGAACGCCTGGGTGGCCGACTCGTTGGAGAAGATGAAGAAGTCATCCTCCTGCTCCGGCTTGAGGTTGTGGCGCCGGCGCATGAGCTGGCGCACCTCCTCCATCGCCCGGGGCAGTAGCTCGGTCGACGCGGCCTGCATGCTGATGTTGAGCGACCGCTTCTTTCCCCACAGCTGGAAGAAGGCGTTGATCGGGATCACCGCGACGTCGTCCTGCTGGAAGCCGCCGACGAACGCTCCCTTGCGCTTGATGGTGCCGATGACCCGGAATGGCCGGGTGCGAATGCGGACCTCCTGCCCGACCGGGTCCATCTGGGGGAAGAGCACGTCGGCGACGTTCGCCCCGAGCACGACCAGGCGTTCACCGTCGGCGACCTCCTTCACGTTGAACGAGCGACCGGAGGCGATGTCCATCGCGTTGGTCTGGAAGAAGTCGGCCGTCCCGCCCGCGATCTGGATGTTGGGCCGCGTCTCGTAGCGGTCGGTCGAGATCTTCACCCCGAAGTCCCAGGCCTCCCCGGTGGCGGCGATGATGTCCGGCAGACGGCGCTCGACGTCGTCCCGGTCCTCGATGGTGAGGTTGGGCCGCTTGGAGAGTCGGTCGAAGTCGAAGTTTCCGAAACCGTTGGGGAACTTCTGGATCTGGAAGCCGTTCGATCCGAGCCCGGTCAGGTCCTCGTCGACCTTGGCCCGGAGCCCCTCGAGCAGCGCCATCATCGAGACCACGGTGGCCGCCCCGATGACGATGCCGAGGAGCGTCAGCATCGACCGGAGGCGGTGCCCCCAGAAGGTCGAGAACGCAAGACGAAAGTTGTCGGTCAGCGCGCGCACCCACCGCTCTTGACGACCGGTCATGCCCCCCATTGCAGCAGATCCCTGCACCGGGCAGCCAGTCGGCCGGGGTTTGACGGGGGGAGGTGCCGTGGCCACGTTCGGTTCCAATCCTGCTGCCGGCGTGGGTCCGCCCGGCAGCACCACCCGGAGAGGGGTATCCCGTGGAAGCGATGCAGCTGTTGAAGACGCAGCACCAGGAGGTCAAGCAGCTCTTCAAGCGCTACAAGGACGCGGAGGAGAGCGAGAAGCAGGAGCTCTTCGAGCAGATCGCCGACGACTTCGCGGCGCACGGGGCGATCGAGGAGAAGATCTTTTACCCGGCGGTGTTCGTGGGCGCGCTGAAGGACAAGCTCCGGGAGGCAGTCGAGGAGCATCTCGAGTGCAAGCGGCTCGTCGCGGACCTCCTGAAGATGGAGCCGTCGGACGAGCAGTTCGACGCCAAGATGCAGGTGCTCCAGGAGCTCATCGAGCACCATGTCGAGGAAGAGGAGACGGAGCTCTTCCCGCTCGTCCGGCAGAACTTCGCCCGGGAGGAGCTCGACGCGCTCGGGGAACAGATGGAGCAGATGTTCGACGAGCTCCAGGAGTCCTCGCCCCGCGAGCAGATTCCGTCCGAGACGGATCAGGCACCTCCGCTCGGCTGACGCCGGGGCCCGGCCCGTAGCCCGTACAAACCGCGCTGCTTCCGTCTCCGCACTCGGACCCGGCGAACCGCCGCGACCGGGCGCGACCCGTCTGTGCACGCACCCCTCAGAGGGGAACGCCGACGGAGGTGTTTGACACCTCGTCGTGGACGGGGGGTCCCGGAGGGTGGACGTCGGTCGAGGAGCGACGCTCAGCCGCCGAGCGCGAGCGCAGTCGGGGCCGTCTCGGCGGGAGCCCAGGGCTGCAGTGGGTAGCCTTCCGCCACCCAGCCGGCGTACCCGCCCTGGAGCGGCCTGACCCGCTCGATGCCTCGTCGCTTCAGCCGGAGCGCCACCCGGGCGCTCGTCCACTCGTCGGGTCAACTACAGAAGAGCACCACCTCGCGGCCTCGGGCGATCTCCCCGTGGCGGCGGTCCAGCTCGTGCGGCGAGATGTGGAGCGCGCCCGGCAAGGTGCTGCCCGACTCCTCGACCTCCCGGAGGTGCCGCAGGTCCACGACCACCAGCGCCGCACCGTCGTCGAGCAGCTGCTTCAGCTCGCCGGGCGACAGCCGCGCCATCCGGAGCTCGGTCCGGAAGCGCAACCGCTGCAGGAGCTTGTAGCCGAGGTACAGCGCGAGACCCGCCGCGAGCGCCGCCACGGTCGAGCCGGCGTACCGCAGCACCACCTCGAGCGCTCGGAAGAAGGGCTCGCCGGCGATCCACCCGAGTCCGACGAAGGTGGTGGCCCAGAGCAGATCGCCCGTCGTGTCGAGCGTCAGGAATCGTCGCAGGCGCATCCCCGACATCCCGGCGAGCGGCGGCGCCAGCGTGGTGAGTCCAGGAATGAAGGGCGCGACGATCAGCGCTCGCTCACCGTGCCGGGTGAAGATGTTCTCGGTGCGCTGCACGCAGACCTCGGGCTCGAGTGACACCTTGCAGATGACCCTCAGCACCCCGCTCCCCCACCGACGGCCGGCGAGGTACCACATCGTGTGTCCCAGCGAGGCGGCGACGGTGGCCAGCGCGATCGGGACCGCGACGGTGCCCTGGCCCAGCCGCGCCAGCGCGCCGGACGCGATGAGCCACGGCGTGCAGGGGATGGGGAGGCCTGCCTGCTCGAGGAGCACCGTCGCGAAGACCAGCGCTGGTCCGTAGAGGGTGAGGAACTCGATGCTGGCGTTCAAGCGGGTGGACCTCGGTCACGGCCCGGCCGGGCGGGGCCAGGCGCCCCTCCGTGTAGCGGAGCGGCAACCCCTCCGCCACGGTGTCTCCAGCGCGGCCGTTCGTTGCAGGGCGGCCCCCCGTCAGTTGGGGCGAGCGGCCGGCGGCTGCGAGACCAGGTGCAGCACCTCGTCCACCCGGACCGGTAGCTTCCCGCCCCGGCGCTCCAGCGCCAGCGAGAGCTTCCGGTGGTCTGCCCGCGTCAGACGCCGGTCCAGCACCACGTCGACCATGTACTCGAGCGAGTCGACGCCGAGCACCATGCCCACGCTGAACAGCATCAGGTCGTCAGGATCCACGTAGGCCGACATGGCTGCGGAGGGACAGTGCAAGGACGGATCCGCCCGGCCCGGGCCTGGGAAGCACCGAGCCCCCGGACCTGTTAGGGGTGCCAACCGTGCTTCCCGGCTTGCTCCTCTCCGCGCTCGTGGCCGCCGGCCCCGCACCCGCTCCCACCGCGAGCGGCGGTGTGTACGAGGGCAAGCCCAGGGTGCGTGCGACCCTCGTCTCCGACGTGACCCAGGTGGACCCGGGCGGCGAGCTCCGGCTCGGGGTGCGGCTGGAGATGGCGCGGGGGTGGCACGTCTACTGGAAGAATCCGGGCGAGGCGGGTCTGCCGAGCGGGGTGGTGTGGGATGCGCCGCGCGTCGCGCTGGGACCCCTCGTCTGGCCCGCTCCGGAGGTCCACCGGAGCGCTGACGCCACCATCACCAGCTACGGGTACGCCGGCGCGGTGGTGCTCTTCGCCCACGCGCGGGCACAGCCCGACGTCCAGCCGCCGCTGACCGTGGTGGCCACGGTGGAGGTGCTGGTCTGCGAGGTGCAGTGCATCCCGGCGCGCCTCGAGCTCACGCGCGTGCTCGGGGTCGGTCCACGGTTGGTCGATGCGGCCGGCGCCGCGCTGCTCGACGCCGCGGCGGCGCGTGTTCCCCGGGCTCCGTCGGCCGCCGGCCTGCGCGTCAGCGTCCGGCGCACCACGTCCTTCGTGCCGGGGCAGCCCTTCGAGGGCGAGCTGACGGTGGAGCGGGCCGATGGGAGCCCGGAGCCGCTCGCCGCCAGCGACGCCTTCATCCCCGAGCAGCTCCCGGGCATCGCCTCGGTGCGAGGCATCTCCGACGGTCCCGGCCGGCTTTCAATCTGGGGAAAGGCTGCGGCCGACGCACCGTCCGCGCCGCCGCGCGTGGCAGGGGTGGTGACGCTCGCCAGCGGCGGGGCGCTCGAGGTCAGCGCGCCGTTCGAGCTCCCGGCCGGCGTCGCGCCACGGCCTGCCGCGATGAAGCCACCGGCGCCGGCGCGCGCGCCCGGGCTTGCGTGGGTGCTGCTACTCGCCTTCCTCGGCGGTGTGCTGCTCAACGCGATGCCCTGTGTCTTCCCGGTGCTGGCGCTCAAGGCGTACGGGTTTGCCCGCACGGTGCACGCGGACCATGGTTCGGTGCGGGCGCACGCGCTCGCGTACACCGGGGGCATCCTCGCCTCGCTGCTCCTCCTGGCCGCGGCGGTCCTCGGGCTCCGCGCGGCGGGACACGCCGTCGGCTGGGGGTTCCAGTTCCAGGAGCCGCTGTTCGTGGCGGTGCTCGCCGCCGTGGTGCTCGTCTTCGCCCTCAACCTGCTCGGCGTCTTCGAGGTCACGCCGCCCAGCCATGGGACCGGCTCGCTGGTCGCAGCGGTGGACCACACACACGGCCCGCTCCGGAGCGCCGGAGAAGGCGTCCTCGCGGTGGTGCTCGCCACCCCTTGCTCGGCGCCCCTGCTCGGCACTGCAGTGGGCTTCGCCTTCGCCGCCAGCGCCCCGGTGGTGCTCGCCGTCTTCCTCGCGGTGGGCCTCGGCCTGGCTGCCCCGTTCTGCGCTCTGGTGCTGGTCCCCGGGCTCCGCACCCGGCTGCCGCGACCCGGCGCCTGGATGGAGCGGGCCAAGCAGCTGCTCGGGTTCGCGCTCCTCGGCACCGCGGTGTGGCTCAGCGGCATCCTCGGCGCGCTCGCCGGAGTGGACGGCGTGGTCCGGCTGCTCGCCTTCCTGCTGGTGGTGGGGCTCGCCGCCTGGGGGTGGGGAGCGTGGCGGCGGGGACCGGTGCTGGCGGCCGGCCTCGCGCTCGTCCTGGCCACCGGCGTGGTGGGGCTGCGCTTCGGGTCGGGCCAGGCGCCGGCCGCCGGGCGTGACGCCTGGAGCGACGAGGCGGTGGCCCACGCGCTCGCCCAGGGCCGCCCGGTGCTCGTGGACTTCACCGCGGAGTGGTGCCTGAGCTGCAAGTTCAACGAGCGCACCGTGCTCGCCTCCGAGCCGGTGCAGTCGGCCCTGGCACGTACCCGCACCCAGCTGCTGGTCGCCGACTGGACGCGGCGGGACGCGGACATCGCCCGGAGGCTCGCCGCGCACGGCCGCGCGGGCGTGCCGATGTACCTGGTCTACACGCCGGCGCACCCGGACCGGCCCGAGGTCCTGCCCGAGCTGCTCACCACGGAGCTGGTGGTGGGCGCCCTCGAGCGGGCCGCCTCCGGTCACGGGGCGCTGGGGCTCTCCTCGTCTCCGAGGTGAGGAACGTCCGCCGGTCGACGTCGGACCCGGTCGCCCCGTGGGCCCTCACGCCGTCCGCGAGGTCCCGGCTAGAGTCCTCCGCTGGCCGGGGTGATGGGTGCGGCAGGTCCGGCTGTCGCGCTCCGGCCGGAGGGGAAGACAGCTCCGATGAGGATCGGCATCGCCGGGCCACTGCTCGCCCTGTGGCTCACCGCGACGTCCGCGAGCGCCGAGGAGCCACCACTGCCCGTGCACTTCGAGGCCGGGCTGCGCGCAGGTCTGGGTCTCCCCGTCGGCAACGCGGTCGGTCCTCGGACCGACGCTCCGGGCGGCACGCCCCTCTCGAACCTGGTGGCCTGGAGCCTGCCGCTCCAGCTCGATGCGGGGGCCCGCGTCGGTCCGGTCTTCGTGGGCGGGTATCTCTCCTGGGCATACGGCAAGCCGGGGAGCGCCTTCGACGGCGCCAGCGCGCGATCGGCGAGTGACGTCCGGTTCGGATTCGAGGTGCTCTGGCACTTCGCCCCGGACCGGGCAGTGGACCCATGGGCCGGCCTGGGCGTGGGCTACGAGTGGCTGAACCTCAACGTCACCGGGCCGAGCGGCATCGCGGTGAGCGCCAGCTTCCGCGGCTTCGAGTGGGTCAACGTGCAGCTCGGGGTGGACTTCATGCTCGGCCGCAACTGGCGGCTCGGCCCGTTCGTGCAGGCCCGCGTCGGCCAGTACGACACCGGGAGCCTCGGCGTCGTCACTCCCCAGGGCGCCGAGCCCAGCGCGACCAGCGATCTCCCGAGCAAGTCGGCGCACGCGTGGATCGACGTCGGGCTGCGGCTGGGGTTCTTGCTGTGACAATCGTTCACGACTGTGCGTCCGGGTACGTGGGTCGCCGCGCACGCGCCCTGGCCTGAAGGTCGCGCCCGACCCTCCGGGACGCAGGGGAAATGCCCGGATTCCGGCGGCCCGTCGCCTGGCGTGACATCTGCAAACAATTTCCTGCGATGGCCAGCTCGGCACAGCGAAGGCGCTGCCAGGTCCCCCAGTGCGGAAGGCCGGTGCACAGCCGCGGGTACTGCGCCAGCCACTACCGCCAGCTGCTCCGGGGACGGACGCCGAGTCGTCCGATCCGGCCACGCGGCAACGGGGAGAAGCCGGTGCTCGCGGTGCGGCTTCCCGCAACGCTGATCCTGGCGATGGACCGGAAGCTCAAGCGCACTCGCCTGAGCCGGGCCGAGCTGCTGGAGCGCCTGGTGGACGGCTGGGTCCGCCGCCCCAGGAGCTGAGCGCCCGCCGGTCTCACGGCTTCTTGCGAGCGAGCGTCAGGCCGTCACCCACCGAGAGCACCACCGCGTCCACGCGGGAGTCGTCGCGCACCTTGAGGTTGAGCGCGCGGAGCGCCACCGTGTCCGCGTCGCTCACCGCCGGGTCTGCCACCCGGCCGGACCAGAGCACGTTGTCCAGCGCGATGACGCCTCCGGGGCGAAGCAGCTGGAGGCAGACCTCGTAGTAGGCGTCGTGCCCGGTCTTGTCGGCGTCGATGAAGGCGAGGTCCTGGCTCCCGGGGCCTTCGGCCTCGAGGAGCGTTGCCAGCGTCGACGCCGCCGGTCCGATCCGGAGGTCGATCCGATCCTCGACTCCCGCCTCCCGCCAGTACCGCCTGGCGACCGAGGTGTACTCCTCGCTGATGTCGCAGCAGAGGACGCGCCCCCCGGGCGGCAGCGCCATGGCCATGGCCAGCGCGCTGTAGCCGGTGAAGGTGCCGACCTCCACCACCCGCCGCGCGCCGAGCAGCCGGACCAGGAACCCGAGCAGCAGCCCCTGGTCGGGTCCGATCTGCATGCCGGCACGCGGGTGGGCCCGCGTCTCCCGCCGCAGCCGCTCCTGCACGTCGGTGCGGGGCGAGAGCACGTCGAACAGGTACTGCTCCAGGGGCTCGGAAAGGAAGGTGCGTGCCATGGCGCCCGAACCTTGCGCGAGGTCGCCGCCCGGGAACAAGCTCCGCCCCGGAATCCGCCCCGTGACCAAGACGCCCTCACCCGAGGTGGACCTCAACCGGGTCGCCGTCTTCCTCCGGGTGGTGGAGGCCCAGAGCTTCACTGCCGCCGCCGAGGCGCTCGGCCTCCCCAAGTCCAGCGTCAGCCGGAGCGTGGCCCGGCTCGAGGAGTCGCTCGGCGTGCAGTTGCTGCAGCGCACCACGCGGGCGTTGCAGCTCACCGAGGCCGGCCGGGTGTACTTCGAGGAGGCCTCTCGGGCGCTGTCCTCGCTGGAGCAGGCACACGAGACGCTTTCCCAGCTCGACGGCCGCGCCCAGGGGGCGGTGCGCATCACCGCCCCGGTGGACCTCGGGGCGCAGGTGCTCGCCCCGCTCGCCGCTCGCTTCACCCGCCGGACCCCGGGCATCACGCTGGAGTTCGTGCTCACCAGCAAGCTCCTGAACCTGGTGGACGACGGGGTGGACCTGGCGGTGCGCGCGGGCACGCTGCGGGACAGCTCGCTCATCTCGCGCCGGGTGAACGGGCTCGAGCCCTGGCTGTTTGCCAGTCCCGCGTACGTGGATGCGCGGGGGACGCCCGGCGCGGTGCAGCAGCTCGCCGACCATGACTGCGTGCTCTTCCGACCCCGTCGGGGACATCAGGAGTGGGTGCTCACCGGCCCGGACGGCGTCAGCCGGGTCACCGCCCGCGGGCCGGTGGCGGCCGACGACTTCATGTTCCTGCGCGAGGCGGTGCTGGCCGGAGCGGGCATCGGGCTCTTGCCGGCGCTGCACTGCGCGCAGGACGTGGCCCGGGGGCGCCTGGTCCGGCTCCTCGCTGCCTACACCGGCCCCTCCGCTCCGCTGCACGTGGTGTGGCCCGCATCGCGCCACGTCCCCAGGCGGGTGGTGCTGGTGCGCGAGTGGCTGGTGAAGGCGCTGGGGGCCATCGAGGCCGCGGACGCCTCCGACGACCGCGACGGGTGAGAGCAGCGCCGCGGAGGTGCGTGTCACTCGCCCTGGGGCAATTCCGTCCCGTGACGCGCGTTCACTCTTGTCCGAGAAATCCGCCCCGAGCCTAAACTTCTCGTCATGCAGCAGACGGAAGAGCCGCGCACCCTCCTGGTCGTCGAGGCCAGCTTCGACCTCGGGAACGCGCTCGCCGTCGCCGCGATCGAGCATGGCTGGGAGCCGTTCCTCGCGGGCAACGCGGAGGCCGCGCTGAGCATCCTCCCGGCGCTGCTCGGCGAGGTGCTGGTGCTGGTGGATCTCGGGTCGCCCGTCAGCCGCGGCCTGGCGCTGGTCCTCACGCTGCGTCGCAATCCACCGCCGCCGGGTGTCCGGGTGGTGGTGATGACGTCCGGGCAGCCGGTCCCCGAGGCGGTCCGGCGCGCGCCGTTCGTGGTCGGCGCGGTGCGCCGTCCGCGGCACCCCGAGGAGGCCGGGGCGCTCGCCCGGGTGCTGCTCGGTGGTGACGACGTCGCGCGGATGACGTGAGCGGCGTGGGCTACGGGGCTGCGCCGCCCAGCACCCAGGACTGAATCTTCACCAGCTCGCCTGCCGAGAGCTGCCCACCCTCCGGCATCCGGGTGCCGCAGCTCCCGTCGAGCCAGCCGAGAAGCGACGAGCTCGCTGGAGCCGAGGTGTCCACCCGCTTCTCGGACGCGCAGGCGCCTCCGGTCACCTGGGCCACGTTCACCAGCTGCCCGTAGCTCTGCGACGCGGTGAGGTCGAGCTGGGCACTGCTTGGGTGGCAGCTGGTGCAGTGCGCGTTCCAGATCGGCTGGATGTCGGTTCCATACGCGGGTGCCTTCACCGGGACCGTGACCATCCGGGTCTGGAGCGGGTTGTGGCCGTCGGTCACGGTCACCTGGAACGAGAAGTCGAGCGTGCTCACGCTCAGCACCGGGGAGAGCCAGGTCACCGATGCCCGGTCGGTCGCGCTGAACACGCCCTGCTTCGTGGGAGCGGTCTGCGACCAGGCGATGGTCAGCGGGTCTCCGTCCGGATCGCTCGCGGTGATGGCGAGCGTCACGACGTCGCCAGCGACCGGCATCGACGGCGTCACGGTGATGGTGGAGACCACCGGAGGCTGGTTCACCGTGAGGTGGTTCACCGGGAGCTGGAGCGTGGCCGTGGTCGACCCACCCTCGCCGTCGCTGATGCTGACCTGGAGGGTGAACGTCGTGTCCGCCGTCAGCGCGGGCGCCGTCCAGCCGGGGTTGCGCAACGTCCGCGAGCTGAAGGTGCCCTGGGGCGAGGCCGGGGAGATCTGCGTCCAGGCGTAGCCGAGAGAATCGCCATCCGGGTCATCCGCGGTGACCGAGAGCTGGGTCCCTCGCCCTTCGACGAGCGGGGAGGTGGTGGCGCTCGGCGCGACCGTCACCACCGGGGAATGGTTCGTCGAGCCCGGGGGTGCCACCCCGCCGCCCGGCGCCGAGATGACGCCGGTTCCGCAGCCCAGGATGAGGAGGGCGAGCGCCCCGGCGAGTCGGACGGCAGTCACGGCTCCGGGCATGGTGTCACCGCGGGGGCGGAGGGTGGAACGTGCGCTCGGGTCGCACCGCGCCCGACGTGCCCCGCCGCCACCGGCGCCGGGGGTGCTACCTTGCCCGACGTGACCGCCCCACCGCCGCCGCGCATCGCTGGCCTCACCGAGCCCCCGGTGCCTCCCATCGAGCGGGTGGCCATCCGCCTCCGGGAGAGCACGGTGACGCTCTCTGCGTGGCGCCTGGCGGCCACCGCCGCCGAGGGCAGCGGGACGCTGGTCCGGGTGGAGACGCCGGCCGGCGCGCTCTTCCGCGGCGAGGGCTGGTTCCTCGGCTGGACCCAGGACGCGATGTCCGAGGCCTGGGCCGCGCTCCTCCCGACACCGCCGTCCGATGGGCCGGAGCTGGCGCAGCTCGGGTGAGCCGCCCCGAGAGCCTAGAGACCCGCGAGGCCGGGCTCGAGCCGCACGTAGCCACGCTCGATGGCCCAGAGATCGAGCGCGAGCGAGCGGAGCTCATCCACCTCGGGCACCGCACGGGCATCGAGCGAGAGGTCCACCGACTTCACGTAGCGGTGGCAGGTCTCGCAGGCCTCCACCCGCGCCGCGGGGTGCGTCTCGCTCTGCCAGCCAGGAAGCCGTGTCGGATCCGTCTCTCCGCAGCTCGGGCAGCGGATGCGGTTGGTCGGCCACTCGGTGCCGCACAGCCCGCAGCCGAGGAAGCGCGCGGCCCCGTCGGAGCCGGGCATCTCGCGGCGGAACGAGATGCTCGGGGGCGCCCCGCACATCGGGCAGCGCCCACTCCCGGGCTCGCGTGGACGGTCGAGCTCCACACCTGCGTGCACCAGCGCCTCTGCGTAGGGGCGGAGCACCGCGTGCGAGAGAAAGTCCTGACGCTCCTCGGGTCCACCGGTCCAGGCGGTGCGGAGGCGGGCGGAGAAGAGGTCCGCCGCCTCGGCACCCCGGGCCCTCGAGGCCTCCCGGAGCGCCACCGGGCCCGACTCGGACAGGAACCGGAGCACCGAGCGGAGCGGGGCCTCGACGCGCAGCACGTCCCGCTCCAGGGACCCGCTCAGCGCGTCCTGGCCATGCGCCTGGAGCACTCCGGCGGCAGCGCGGCCCTGCGCCCGGAACAGCCCGGCGGCGAAGCGCAGCGGCTCGCGCCCGGACGACGGCGATTCGGCGAGTGCCTCGGCCCGGGCGGCTCGCTGCTCGAACCGCTCGAGGAGTCGCTCAGCGACGGGGGCCACCGGTCACGTCGCGATACCAGGCCGGGTGGTGCAGACGCGCCCAGGCCTTGGTGACGGTCCCCTTCACCATGGCCGAGAAGGTCCCCGGCTCGGCGATGGCCAGGTAGATGTGCCCCATGATCATCAGCATGAAGAGGATGAACGTCACGTCGTGGAGCACCCAGGACCACTCCCGCACCTGCGCCGAGAAGTAGTTCCCCCACCAGAGCACGACGCCGGTGGCGAGCAGGCCGAGCGAGGCCAGGCTGCTGAGCCAGAACAGGA
>JADGQZ010000227.1 GCA_017881345.1 Myxococcaceae bacterium
CCGGTCTACCTCCGGGATGTGGCGGAGGTGAGGGACGATTCCGAGGAGCCGACGCAGTACGTCCTGTTCGGCACCGGGGCGGCCAGCACCGCCGGCGTCGACAGCGAGGAGCCCGCGGTCACGCTCGCCATCGCCAAGCGGCCGGGAAGCAATGCCATCGCCGTGGCCCGGGCCGTGCTGGCACAGACCGAGCGCCTGAAGGGCACGGCGATTCCTCCCGACGTCTCCCTCTCGATCACCCGGCACTACGGGGCGTCTGCGGCCGAGAAGTCGAACGAGCTCCTGCTCCACATGGCCATCGCGCTGGTGGGAGTCTCCCTGCTCGTCCTCTTCCTGCTCGGCTGGCGTGAGTCGGTGGTGGTCGCGGTCGCGATTCCATCGACCCTGGCGCTGATGCTGCTGGTCTTCTTCCTGTTCGGCTACACGCTCAACCGGATCACCCTCTTCGCGATGATCTTCTCGATCGGCATCCTGGTCGACGACGCCATCGTCGTGGTCGAGAACATCGTCCGGCATCGTGACCTCCAGGGGTCGCAGCGCCGCTCGCTCAGGGAGATCGCGGTGGAGGCGGTCGCCGAGGTGGGCAACCCCACCGTGCTCGCCACGCTGACGGTGATCGCCGCCATCCTGCCGATGGCGTTCGTCGGAGGCCTGAGTGGGCCGTACCTGCGGCCGATTCCCGTCGGCGCCTCGGTGGCGATGGTGTTCTCGCTCCTGGTCGCGTTCGTGGTGACGCCCTGGGCCGCCGCGCGAATCCTCCGGTCACGCGGGGAAGGTCATGGCCCGCGAGAGAGTCACGAGGACCGAGCGACCCGGGCTTACCGCTGGCTCATGTCCCGCCTCGTCGGCCGATCGGTCTGGCGCTGGTCGTTCCTGGGCGGGATCGGTGTCCTCCTCGTCGGAGCCATGGCCTTCGTTCCCGCGGGCTGGGTCCGGGTCAAGATGCTGCCCTTCGACAACAAGAGCGAGCTGGAGGTCGTCCTCAACATGCCCGAGGACAGCTCGCTGGAACGCACGACGCAGGTGGCCCGGGAGATCGCCTCCGCCATCCGTCAGGAGAAGGAGGTCACCGACTATCAGGTCTACGTCGGGACGGCGGCTCCCTACAGCTTCAACGGGCTGATGCGGCACTACTACCTCCGCCAGGGCTCCAGCGTGGCGGAGGTCCAGGTCAACCTGGTCCCCAAGCACCAGCGTTCGGTGCAGAGCCACGCCTTCGCTCTCCGCATCCGACCCAGCGTCGCCGCCATCGCCGCCCGTCACGGAGCCCGTATCGCAGTGGCCGAGGTACCACCCGGGCCGCCCGTGCTCCAGACGCTCGTCGCCGAGGTCTACGGACCGGACCGCGCGACGCGCCAGCGCCTGGCCGAACGCATGCGCGCCCTCTTCCTCGGCACGCCCGCGGTGGTCGACGTCGACTGGTACGTCGAGTCTCCGCACCCCAAGGAGGTCCTCGTCGTCGACAAGGAGAAGGCCGCCCTTCACGGCATCACCGCCGACAGCGTCGCCCGGACACTCCGCATCGCAGTGAGCGGCGAGTCGGTCGGGCGACTCCACGTGCCGGAGGACCAGGAGGACGTCGACATCGTGGTGGACTTGCCTCGGATGCAGCGCGCCCAGCTGGCCGATCTGCTGGCCATCCAGCTTCCCGACGGACGTGGCCAGTCCATGGTTCCGCTCAGCGAGCTGGTCCGCGTCACGAGCACCGAGGAGGACCAGAGCATCCACCACAAGAATCTCTTGCCGGTGGTCTACGTCACCGGTGACGTCGCGGGGCGCGCCGGAAGCCCGGCCTACGCCATCCTCCAGATGAACAAGGCCGTCGCCACATTTTCCGAGCCGGTCGCCGTCTACAACTCCACCCAGCCGCCCAGCGATGCACGCCCGGCCATCAAGTGGGACGGCGAGTGGCACATCACGCTCGAGCTGTTCCGGGACCTCGGCGCGGCGCTGGCCATCGTCCTGCTTCTCATCTACGGCCTGCTGGTGGGGTGGTTTCGTTCCTTCCTGACGCCCCTCATCGTCATGGCGGCCATCCCCTTCTCCCTGGTGGGGATCCTCCCGGCGCACGTGGCCCTGGGAGCGTTCTTCACCGCGCCGTCGATGATCGGGTTCATGGCCGGGGCGGGGATCGTGGTGCGCAACTCCATCATCCTGGTCGACTTCGCCGAGGTCATGATCCGCCAGGGTGTGCCGGTGGAGCAGGCCGTCGTCGACGCCGGGGCAGTCCGCTTCCGGCCGATGCTCCTCACCGCGCTGGCAGTGACCGTGGGCTCGGCGATGATCCTCTTCGACCCCATCTTCCAGGGCCTGGCGATCTCACTGGCCGCAGGAGAGCTCGCCTCCCTGTTCATCAGCCGGATGGCGGTGCCGGTTCTCTACGCACTGGTCTGGGGCCGGAGGAAGCAGGAACAGACCGAGCCCGTGCTCCCCGCGCTGCGGCGCATCGCCGGATGACGCGCCGACGGGGTCCGCGGAACTCGACCGCCGCCGCCTCTGCGCTCATTGACAGACGGTGTTGCACACGCTGGGGATGGTCTGGTTGTTGAAGTCGTTGGTGGCCTCCGTGCAGGTCAAGCCATTGATGGCGCTGATGCACGAGCTGGCAGCGCCGCTGTTGAACGTTCCCGAACTACAGGCCGCCTGGGCGCAATTGAGCGCAAGCCCCACATTCGTGGCGCAAGCGGATGTGACGTCGGGGACGTTGCAGGAAGTGGCCTTGTTGCAGAGGGCCGCGGCGAAGGAGTTGCAGGCGGCGACGGGGTTACTGGTGTCGGAGCCCCCACACGCTGACAAGAGGACGGACAGAGACAAGGCGACGACGAAGCTGCGCATGAGGGACCCTCCCGGACGGGATTCGCGAGACAGCCTACCGGTCCTCGCAGAGCGTGCGTGGCCGTCTGCCTCTCTCGAGACGCTGGTACCGCTGCAATTCAGCGGCAGGCGCACGGGGGCGGCCCGAGCAGGTAGCGCTCAGCGCAGGATCACACCGCAGGCGACCCGGTCGAGGGACGGAGAGCTCGAAGTCCAGCTCGCAGTTTCGCGGGCGCGACCAGGTTCGGAAGATCCCCCCTCTCCCGCCGGGGTCGAGCAACGGAGCGTGCCGCTGCGCGTCATTCGGCGCGCCATTGGGGAAAAACGGTTGCGACTCCCGCGATGTCCCGTCCAGGATTCGCGGCCTTATCCGGCCGCTCCCCGCGTCCGGACTACGCGGAGCTCTCAATGAATCGACTGGCAATCTGGGCAGCGGCGCTGCTCGTCGCGGCACCGGCGCTGGCGGACATCAAGGTGGGCGTCTACGGCCCGTACACCGGCGGCTCGGCCGGGATGGGCGTGTCGATGCGGAACGGCGTCGAGCAGGCCGCGGACGAGATCAACGCCAAGGGCGGGATCATGGGCCAGAAGGTCGTGCTGGTGAAGCGCGACGACGAGGCCAAGAACGAGCGCGGCGCTCAGATCATGCAGGAGTTCCTGGACAAGGAGAAGGTCGCCGCCGTCCTCGGACCGATCAACACCGGCGTCGCCGACAACTCCACTCGCTACGCCAACGAGCGCAAGGTCCCGGTCATCATCAATGCCTCGGCCGGCGCGAAGGTGAACGAATACTTCGCCCAGTCCCCGGAGAACTACATCTTCCGCATCGCCGCCGCCGACCCGCTCCAGACCGAGCTCGCGGTGAAGGAGGCGATCGACGTCCGCAAGCACACCAAGCCCGCGGTGCTCTGTGACGACACCAACTACGGCCAGGGCGGCCGGGCCAAGCTCGAGGCGGCGCTGGCCAAGCGGAACGTGAAGGCGGTCTACACCGGCAAGTTCAAGATCAAGGACACCGACATGACGCCGCAGGTCCAGGAGGCGAAGGCCGCCGGCGCGGACGTGATCCTGGTGTGGGGCATCGGGCCCGAGCTCGCGGCGATCGCCAACTCGCTCGATCGGGTGGGCTGGAAGGTGGACATGATCGGCGGCTGGACGCTGTCCATGGCGGCCTTCATCAACAACGCCGGGAAGAACGGCAACGGCGCCACCACCCCGCTCACCTTCATCGAAGGCACGCCGGGCAGCCCGAAGGCCGTCGCCTTCGTCAACGAGTACCACAAGAAATTCAACGAGAACCCCATCGCCGTCGCGGTGGCCGCCGCCCAGGGCTACGACTCGCTGTATCTCCTCAAGCAGGCCATCGAGCAGGCCAAGAGCGCCGACGGAGACAAGATCCGGCTCGCGCTCGAGAGCCTCCAGCAACCCTTCACCGGGGTGACCGGCACCTACAACAAGCCGTTCGACAGCAAGAACCACGAGGCGGTCACCGCCGAGCAGATGAAGATGGGCGTGGTGAAGGACGGCACGGTGGTGCTCGAAAAGAAGTGACGGCGCAGTAGGCTCGGCGGCGCGGCCCGGGGAGCTGCGCCGCCCGGAAGTCCGAAGGAGCGCAACGTGCAGACGCTGCAGCTGCTGATCAGCGGGATCGCCCAGGGGATGATCTACGCGCTGGTCGCCTTCGGCTACAACATCACCTTCAGCACCTCCAAGACGCTCAACTTCTCCCTCGGGAACTTCCTGATGATCGGGGGGGTCATCGGGTTCGTGCTCTACATGACCCGGGGGAACCCGTTCTGGGCCACCCTCGCCGCGGTGATCGCGGTGGGCGCGGTCGGCGGGGCCATCCTCCTGAAGGTGGCGGTCGAGCCCTCGCTGCGGCAGCGCAACGCCTACGGCTGGATCCTCGCCACGCTCGCGGTGGGCATCATCCTGCGCAACGCGGCCGAGGTGTTCTGGAGCACCGACGACTTCAAGTTCCGCTCTCCCCTCGGCGACAGCCCGATCCGGCTGTTCCAGGTTCCGCTGGCGGATGGGAGCCTCTCCGCGGGCCTCGGCGTCTATCCCCAGGAGTTGCTGATCATCGGCGTCTCGCTGGCCATCGTGGCCGGCGTCGAGGCGTTCAAGCGGCTCACCGTGTTCGGCAAGGCGGTCCAGGCGGTCAGCGAGGACAAGGACACCGCCAGCCTGATGGGCATCGACCAGCGGTTCGTCATCCTCTTCTCCTTCATGCTCTCCACCGCCATCGCCTGCGTGGGCGGGGTGCTGGTGGCGCCCATCACCCTGGTCAGCGCCACCATGGGCACGGTGCTCGGGGTGAAGGCCTACTCGGCGTCGATCATCGGAGGCCTCGAGTCGGGCATCGGGGCGGTGGTGGGCGGGCTGTTCCTGGGAATCTCCGAGGCGCTCACCGCCCGGTTCGTCTCCACCGGGTACAAGGACGTCCCGGGGTTCGTGGTGCTGATCCTCCTCCTGCTCTTCAAGCCGTCGGGCCTGTTCGGACGCGCCGTCATCCGCAAGGTCTGAGGCCGTGCCCGTTGCCGCCCCCCCGCGCCCGCTGTACCTCCGGCTTGCGCCGCTGCTGCTCCTTCTGCCGCTGCTGCTGCCGAAGGCGATCGACAACGGCTACTACGTGGGGCTGCTGAACCGGATCCTGGTCTACGCCATCCTGGTGGCGTCGCTGGACCTGGTGGTCGGGTACATCGGCGACGTGTCCATCGGGCACGCCGGGCTCTTCGCCATCGGCGCGTACACGGTGGCGGTGCTCACCGCGAGCCCGGCGATGAACACCGAGAGCTCGATCCAGACGTGGCACCAGCTGCCGTTCCTGGTCGCGCTGGTGCCGGCGGTGCTCTTCACCGCCTTCGCCGGATTCCTGCTCGGGTTCCCGGCGCTCAGATCCAGCGGCCCGTACCTGGCGGTGATCACCATCGTCTACGGGCTCATCATCTACACCTTCATCAACGAGCAGGAGCTGCTGACCAACGGGACCAAGGGCATCACCCTCACCCCGCTCCGCATCGGGGATCTCCGGCTCGGCGGACAGAACTACTTCTACGTCGTCTACCCGGTGATGATCCTGGTGATGTTCGTGGTGCACAACGTCACCCACAGCTTCTGGGGCCGTGCCTTCGAGGCCATCAAGTACTCGGGGGTGGCGGCCGAGAGCTGCGGGATCAGCCGCTCGTACTTCAAGGTCGCCGCCTTCGTGCTCTCCGCGGCGCTGGCCGGACTCGCGGGCGGGTTCTTCGCCCAGCTCGACTCGTACGTGGCGCCCAACACCTTCGCCTACAACTTCTCGGTCGAGTTCCTGATCGCGCTCATCTTCGGCGGCGTGCGGAGCGTGCTGGGGAACCTCATCGGGGTTGGGCTCATCGTCACCCTCCCCGACCTCTTCAACCGCTTCGCCGACTACCGGCTGATGGTGTACGGGACGCTGCTCCTGCTGGTCCTGTACTTCATGCCCGAGGGGGTGGTGGGCATCGGCCGCCGCTTCTGGCGGCGTATCCGGCCGGTCGACCACACCGCCGAGCTCGCGGCGCTGGACCAGGCGGCCGCCGGAGTGGACGTGCTCTCCGGCCTGCGGCAGAGCGAGGGTCCACCGGCGCTGGAGCTGAAGGGCGTGGAGATGCGCTTTGGCGGCCTCCGGGCGGTGCAGGACCTGTCGGTGACCATCCCTCGCGGCGCGGTGCGCGGTCTCATCGGCCCGAACGGCAGCGGCAAGTCCACCACCGTCAACGTGCTCACCGGCCTCTACACGCCAACAGCCGGCACGCTGGTCAGCTTCGGCGAGAACCTGGCCGGGCTGAAGCCCTGGCAGCGCGCGCGGCGGGGCATCGCCAGGACATTCCAGAATCTGCAGCTCTTCGCCGACCTCACCGTGCTGGAGAACGTGATGGTGGGGCTGCACCAGTCGTTCCGGGCGACGCTGTTCGAGGTGGCGTTCCGGCTGCCGCGGGCCCGGCGCGAGGAGCGAGAGGCCCGGGTGCGAGCGTTCGCGTTCTTGAAGTTCGTCGGTCTGGATCGCGCCGCCTTCGATCAGGCGCGCAACCTGTCCTACGGGCAGGCCCGGCACCTGGAGATCGCCCGGGCCCTGGCCCTCTCGCCGCGCCTGCTGCTCCTGGACGAGCCGGCGGCCGGCCTCACCTCGGGCGAGATCGAGGAGATCAACGCGCTCGTCCAGCGGATGAAGGCCGCCGGCATCTCCATCCTCCTCATCGAGCACCACATGGACATGGTGATGGCCATCTCCGACGAGGTGACGGTGCTCGACTTCGGCAAGAAGATCGCCGAGGGGCGACCAGCGGCGGTGCAGAGCGATCCGATCGTCGTCGAGGCCTACCTGGGCAAGCACCCCACCAGCACGGCGGTGCCGGCGTGACCGCGCTCCTCTCGGTGCAGGACCTGGTGGTCGACTACGGGAAGATCCGCGCCCTCAAGGGGCTCGGGCTCGAGGTCGCCGAGGGCGAGCTGGTGGCGGTCATCGGGAGCAACGGCGCGGGGAAGACCACGCTGATGCGGACCATCTCCAGCCTGCTCCGACCCACGAGCGGCTCCATCACCTTCGAGGGGAAGGACCTCGTCTCCGTCCCGGCCCACGAGGTGGTGCGCCGGGGCATCGCCCACGTGCCCGAGGGGCGGCGGGTGTTCGCCCAGCAGTCGGTCCGCGACAACCTCCTTCTCGGCGCCTTCCTGCCGCTCCGCGCGGGCAAGAAGGCGCAGGTGGAGGAGGACCTGGAGCGGATGTACACGACGTTCCCGCGGCTCCGGGAACGCCAGGACCAGCTGGCCGGGACGCTCTCCGGGGGCGAGCAGCAGATGCTGGCCATCGCCCGGGCGCTGGTGAGCCGGCCCAAGCTGCTCCTGCTGGACGAGCCGTCGATGGGCCTCGCCCCGGTCATCATCGACGAGGTCTTCCGGCTCATCGAGCGGCTCAAGGCCTCGCGCGCGACGACCATCCTCCTGGTCGAGCAGCTCGCGTTCCGGGCGCTCGAGGTGGCCGATCGCGCCTACGTCATCGAGCAGGGTCACATCCGGACGTCGGGGCCCGCCAAGGAGATGCTCGCGAACCCCGACGTGCAGCGGGCGTACCTCGGCGCGGTGACCGCGCACTGAGATTCAGCGGAAGTGGCGGAGATCGGCCTCGGTGAGGCTCGTGTCCTCGCCCTCGAAGTCGATCGGCCTCATCTGGGCCCAGCACAGCCCGGCGGCCGGGCGTGGCGTGAGGCGATCGGCGAGACGGTGGAGGGCCCGCGCGAGGAGCTCACGCGCGCGCAGATGCCAGGACGGGGAGAAGGACGGGATGGAGCTGTGCATGGTGAATCCCTCGGTCCGGGCAGAAGACACCCGGGCCGCCGCACGTTGCACGGTCGCTACTTCATGACCTCGATCTGATCCTGGGTGAGGCTCGTGTCCTCGCCCTCGAAGTCGATCGGCTTCATGTCGGTCCAGCGGATCGCCGGGCGCTGCGCCAGCGCGGCACCCCGGAAGTAACGGACAAGGCGGGAGAGCAGTTCCCATCCCTCAGGATTCGAGCGAGAAGCGACCGACCCGGTGTAGCTCTGCATGTGCCTTGCTCCTTCGTTCCGGACCTCGCCGGACGACAGGAGCGATTGCATCGGCCGAACCAGGCCCGAGCCGCGGGATTCCGTCTCTTGAGGGTCGCGCTGTTGCGCCCGGAGCGACCCGGCCCCGCCACTGTTGCGCCGTGCGCCCCGGTGTCCAGGACGCACATCGGCACCCGAGGTGGCCCACTC
>JADGQZ010000228.1 GCA_017881345.1 Myxococcaceae bacterium
ACCGCGTCCAGCTCGACCACGTTGTAGAGCAGCGTCCCGTCCGCATCGACCACCAGCGGGCCGGTGACGTAGCGGTTCTGGTTCGAGTCTGTGAACGGGTTCACCGCCTGGGGATTCTTGAGCTGCCGATCCACCCGGATCACCGTGCCGGCGGCCGCCGGAACCCAGACCCCCTGGTCGTGGACTGCCGGCTGGAAGACGGGTGCCCATCCCAGGACCACGGCTGGCGGCGGTGGCTTCCAGCTGCTTCCGAACGACTGCTGCGGCGTCAGCGACCCGGAGATCCAGGCGAAGTGCTTCACCGTCCAGACCTGCTGGTCCCAGGCATCGAACCCACAGGGAGCGGGGTTGCCCGAACCTGGGGGCACACAGCTCACGTACACCCCGGCCTTCACCGCCATGTACAGGTCGTCCCCCACCACCAGCGGCGACGCGTAGTGAACGAAGAGGTCATCCCGGCCGGTGAGACCCGCGGCCTCCTCGATCTCCTGCGGCACGAACGGGTCGAAGGTGACGGTCGCGAGCGCCTGTCCGAAACCCTGCGCCGTCGCGCACGCCTGCCCGGTGTGCGCCCAGTTCTGACCCCACTGCGCCCAGTCGCAGCCCGCATCCGCCCGGAGCGGGTCGGAGATGAAGGGCAGAGGGGGCCCGGCGTCGTGGCCTGCGTCACTGCCGCCCGGCCTGGGGTTGTCGGAGCAGGCGGTCGCCACCAGCACGGCGAGCACGGAACAGCAGGCGGTTCGAGTCATGGGTGGGTGTCCCGGGGCTCCCCTCGGCCCAGGGGGCAGACAGTTCGCCCCGGGGCGTGCCCGCCCGTCAAGCTGGAGGCCGGGAGTGGCGCGGATCTGGCGTCGGCGGTAACCCAGGGGGGCCCTGGCGCGTCCTCCCGGGGAGGAGCCGCGTGATGCCGAAGCCAGAGACCCCCGAGCCGCCCTCCCGCGAGATCACCCCCGAGCCGCTCCACCTCCGGCGTCGCGAGTTCCTCAAGAACGCTGGACTCGGTGCGTTGACGGCAGTGGCAACCGGCGCGGGACTGGTCGCCCTGACCCAGGGTGGACCGGGGGTCGGCCGCGGCGCGGGGCAGAAGGGGACGCCGGCGCCCGAGCCGCCGCCGCTGAAGCCCCTGGGCCGGTACAGCACCGACGAGACGCCCACCCGCTACGACGACATCACCCACTACAACAACTTCTACGAGTTCGGGACGGACAAGACCGACCCTGCGGCCAACTCGGGCACGCTCAAGCCGCGCCCCTGGACGGTCACCGTGGACGGGCTACTGAAGAAGCCGCTCACCGTCGATATCGACCAGCTGCTGAAGTGGTTCCCGCTCGAGGAGCGCGTCTACCGGATGCGCTGCGTGGAAGCGTGGAGCATGGTCATCCCCTGGCTCGGGCTTCCGCTCGCAGACTTCATCAAGCGCGTGGAGCCGCTCGGGTCGGCGAAGTACGTCGCGTTCCAGACGCTGCTCGATCCGACGCAGATGCCGCTCCAGCGCACCCACATCCTCGAGTGGCCCTACGTGGAGGGGCTCCGGATGGACGAGGCCACGCAGCCACTCACGCTGCTGGCCGCGGGGCTCTACGGGAAGGCGCTGCCCAACCAGGACGGCGCGCCGCTGCGGCTCGTCGTGCCGTGGAAGTACGGCTTCAAGGGCATCAAGAGCATCGTGAAGATCAGCTTCGTGGAGAAGCAGCCGCGCACCACGTGGTCGATCGAGGGCCCGAGCGAGTACGGCTTCTATGCCAACGTTAACCCGGCCGTGTCGCACCCGCGCTGGAGCCAGGCCACCGAGCGTCGCATCGGCGAGTTCGAGCGACGCAAGACGCTGCCGTTCAACGGCTACGCCGAAGAGGTGGCGACGCTCTACGCGGGCATGGACCCGAAGACGCTCTACTGACCGATGCCTCCGCGCCGTCCGCCACTGCCCTGGCTCAAGCCGGGCCTCTTCGCCGGGGCGCTCGTCCCGCTCGCGCTGCTGCTCTGGCGCGCCGCCCACCGGACGCTCGGCGTCGACGCGGTGGCCATCGGCCTGAACCAGCTCGGGTACCTGGCCCTGGTGTTCCTGATGGCGTCGCTGGCGTGTACCCCGCTGAAGATCCTCACCGGCTGGACCTGGCCCGTCCGCGTGCGCCGGATGCTCGGGCTGTTCGCGGTCTTCTACGCCTCGCTCCACCTGGTCACCTACGTGGCCATCGATCAGCAGCTCGACTGGGCGGTGCTCTGGGGCGACGTGACCCAGCGGCGGTTCATGATCGTGGGCTTCGCTGCGTTCCTGCTCTTGCTCCCGCTCGCCTGGACCAGCACCGACGCCTCGGTCCGCCGGCTCGGCTTCCAGCGGTGGAAGGCGCTGCACCGGCTGGCCTACGTCGCGGGCGTGCTCGCGGTGGTGCACTTCCTCTGGCGAGTGAAGCTGGACACGCGCGTGCCACTCCGGTGGGCGGCCATCCTCGGCGTGCTGTTCCTGATCCGCATCGCCGATGGCATCCGTGCCCGCCGGAGGAAGCGCTCCGGTCCGGTGACGCCCTCACGTCCGGTGGACGTGACCACCACCGGGTGAGCGTGAACGCGCCGCCTGGCCGGCGACGTGGCACGCTGGGGTGCGAGGAGGTCAGCCCGATGACCGACGACCGCGGTGGCTCGCTTTTCGCCTGGCAGTGGTCGCGCTACCCCGAGGGGCACCGCGATCGGCGGAACCTGCGCGTGCACGCGCTCACCGTCCCGGTCTTCCAGCTGGGGACGCTCGCGCTCCTCGGCGGTCCGCTGGCGAGCGCCTGGGTCGCCGGGCTCGGGTTCGCCGCGATGGGAGCGGCGATGATGGCGCAGGGGCGGACGCACCGGCTGGAGCGAACCGGGCCCGCCCCCTTCCGGGGGCCCGGAGACGTGGTGGCCCGCATCCTCGCCGAGCAGTGGTTCACCTTCCCGCGCTTCGTCGCCAGCGGCGGGTTCGCCCGGGCGTGGCGCGCGTCGTCGTCGGACGGCTAGGCCTTAGGTGGCGGGGGACGGCCGCTCGTTGTTCTTGGCCTCGGCTCGCTGCGTGAGCCCGGTGACGAAGGAGCGGGTGAGCGCCGACTCGGACTCGGCGCCCGACCGTCGCTCGAAATCCTCGGGTGACCGTGCGCGCGGCAGTAGTCGCGCGCCGACGGCGAGCAGCTCGGACAGTAGCCCCGGCGCGAGCCCGTGCAGCCTGGCCCCGGTGCGCGCCCGCCCGGTGAGGATGAGCTCGGCCCTCCCGAGCTCGCAACCGCGGACGATGGCCCGCGCGGCCGCCGCGGCGCTCATCGAGAAGTAGGGGAGCGAATCGAGCACCTTGAACCAGGCGTACTCGGCCTGGTGATCGCCCTTCACCGCCACGTGCCGTGGGCTCCCGGTGCGCATCAGTCCGGGGCAGACGGTGGTGACCACGATGCCGTCCTGACGGACCTCGGCGTGCAGCCCCTCGCTCCAGCCGACCAGCGCGAACTTGCTCGCCACATACGGCAAGAGATGCGGCGTGGGCACCTTGCCGCCGACGCTGCTGATGTTGACGATCCGGCCCGCGCGCCGCTGGCGCATCCCGGGCAGCACCGCCTGGACCAGGAACAGCGGTCCGAAGAAGTGCGTGTCCATGGCCTCCTGGTAGTCGGAGACGCGCATCGTCTCCTCGGGGCCGACCTGGATGATGCCGGCGTTGTTCACCAGGACGTCCACGCGGCCGAACCGCTCGACGACCTCGCGCACCGTGCGCTGCACCTGGTCCTGGAAGCGCACGTCGCAGCCGAAGATCTCCACCTCGGCGCCGCCTGCCCGGAGCTCGTCGCGGGCCCGCGCCAGCTCCTCCTCGTCACGGGCGAGCAGCGCGAGCCTGGCGCCTCGCCGGGCGAAGACCCGCGCCAGCTCCAGCCCGAGGCCGCGCGAGCCGCCGGTGAGCACCACCACCTTGCCTCGCAGCGCGTAGCGGGGCCGCGTGACCTCCCGGCCGACCCACGCCCCCGCCGCGACGATCGCCCCGAGCGTCTTCCAGTCCAGTCCTCGGCGTCCCATGCCCGCGAGGGTAGTCACCGGAACGGCTCCTGGCGGGGGGCCTCGCTCGTTCGCCTGGCGCACCGGCGTTGCTCGAGGTCCGTCCCTGAACGTATGTTCAGTCAATGGAACGGTCCGAGCTGCTGGCCATGGTGAAGCGCCTCGGCGCCGAGTTCCGCAGGCGGGGCATGCACGGCCACCTCGCGCCGCTGCGACTGTACTGGCTCGCGCTCCGCCATGAGCTGGTGGAGCCGGACCGGCACGGACTGCACGTGCAGCTCTCCGAGGAGATGGTGGTCGAGTGGTTCAAGCTGCTGCGGCTGCCGCCGTACGAGCGCGCCTATCGGGTCCAGACGCCCGGGTCGCGCTGTCCGCAGTGTCCTCCCGGCGAGGGTCCGGCGGTGGAGGTGCTGACCGAACGAACCTTTCCCGAGGGCCGGAAGGTCGCCTGTCTTGCCTGCCGCACCGCCTGGCTCGAGCTCGAGCCGCCCACGCGAATGGGACGCGGTTCCGATGCCGCACCGAGGAAGCTGTCCTAGGGTCCCGTCCCCGGATGGCGCGGGCGAGGCAGGTCGCGGTGGTGGGCTCGGGTCACAACGCGCTGGTCTGCGCCTGCTACCTGGCGCGCGCGGGCCACCGGGTCTCGGTGTTCGAGCGCAGCCGGCAGATCGGCGGCGCGGTGTGCACCGAGGAGCTGTTCCCCGGCTTCCTCTACGACGTGGGCAGCTCGGCCCACATCATGATCCACGCCACGCCCATCCTCGACGAGCTGAAGCTCGCGCAGCACGGGCTCGAATATCTGGAGATGGACCCCTGGGCGTACTACCCGACGCCCGACGGCCCGCACCTCGCGTTCTACCGGGACCTGGAGAAGACCTGCGCCTCCATCGCCCGGGTGAGCGCGGAAGATGCAGAAGCGTACCGCCGCTTCGTCCAGGACTGGGCCCCGCTCGCCGAGGCGACGTTCAGGCTGTTCCAGGAGCCGCCCACTCCGATGGCCCTCGGGCGTCGCTTCATGACCGTGCCCGGGCCGCGCAGGCCGATGGGCGCCGGGCTCCAGGAGATCCTCCAGAGCTACGGTGACGTCATCGCGCGGCGGTTTCGCTCCGCGCCGGTGCGGACGGCGCTGCTCTGGCTCGCGGCGCAGTCCGGCCCGGGTCCGGACGAGCGGGCCTCGGCACCGTTCGTGGGCTGGCACGCGGTGGTCCACCGGATCGGCGCCAAGCACCCGCGCGGCGGCTCCGGGATGCTCACCCGGGCGCTGGCGCGGCGGCTCGAGTCGGACGGTGGAGCGGTGCGGACCGAGGCGCCGGTCGAGCGCATCGAGGTGGATGGCGGAAAGGTACGCGGCCTGACGCTCGCCGGCGGAGAGCGCGTGGAGGCGGACCTGGTCGTCTCCGGCGCGCACGTGCGCACGACGCTCCTCGAGCTCCTCGGGCCCGAGCATCTCCCGGCCGAGATGCGGGAGGACGTGGCGGCCACGCGGGTGGGCAACGGGTTCGGGATGGCGGTGCGCTGCGCGACCGAGGCGCTGCCCGAGTATCTCGGCGAGCCATCCGGGGCGCCGATCGACCGTCACATGGGGCTGCAGCTGCTCGCGCGCTCCGAGGGCAGCGTCCGGCAGGCGTACGCCGAGTACCTGATGGGCAAGAGCGCGTCCGAGCCACAGGTCATCGCCATGACCTTCTCGGCGTTCGACCCCGACCTCGCGCCCCCCGGGAAGCACGTCTGTTATCTCTGGAGCCAGTACCACCCGTATGCGCTGTCGGCCGGCGAGACCTGGGATTCGATCCGGGAGCGTGAGGCGGACCGCATCCTCGAGCAGCTATTCCGGTTCGCGCCCAACATGCGCGGGCGCATCCTCCACCGCCACATCCAGTCGCCGCTGGACCTCGAGCGGCGGTTCGGGCTGCTCCACGGCAACGTGATGCATCTGGAGATGTCGCTGGACCAGATGTTCGGGTTCCGGCCCACGCCGGCGCTGTCACGGTACCGGACGCCGGTCTCGGGCCTGTATCTGACCGGGGCGAGCACGCATCCGGGCGGCGGCGTGTTCGGCGCCTCGGGGCTGGCCTGCGCGCGGACTGTGCTGCGCGACCTCTGACTGGGCCCCTCGATGCACGCGGGCGGCGCCGCGCGGTGCGCTTGCGACGCATGGCCGCTCCAGCTACGAGCGTGACGCGGACATGACTCTCGCCTCCCTCGTCGACCCCGTCTGCGGCATGCGCGTCGACCCGGAGCACCCGAAGGGAGGAACGCACGTCCACGCCGGGAAGACGTACGGGTTCTGCAATCCGCGTTGCCGTGAGCGGTTCGCGGCAGATCCACAGCGGTACCTCGCGGCCAGGTCCGCCGGGACGCTGGCCGGCTCCGGGCACGAGGGACACCCGCACGCCGCCGCGCATCCGCCCGCGGCACACGCCCGCGCCGTGCAACGAGCCTCCGGGCAGCCGCCCGCCGCGCAGCCGCACCATCCACCGCACAGCGAGAGCGCCGGCCCCATCACGCGCTGGATCTGCCCCATGGATCCGGAGGTCTCCTCCGACCAGCCGGGCGCTTGCCCGAGGTGCGGCATGGCGCTCGAGCCGAAGGAGCCGGTCATCGCGACCGCGACCCAGTGGGTCTGCCCGATGCACCCGCAGATCGTCCGCGACGCGCCGGGCACGTGCCCGATCTGCGGGATGGCGCTCGAGCCAAGGACCATCACGCTCGAGGCGCCGCCGAACCCGGAGCTCGAGGACATGCAGCGCCGGCTGGTCGTCGCGACCCCGTTCACCGTGGCGCTGCTCGCGCTGGCGATGGGGGAGATGGTCGGCTTGCATCCTCCGGCGTGGATCGGCTGGGCCGAGCTCCTGCTGGCGACCCCGGTCGTGCTGTGGGCCGGCGCTCCGTTCTTCGCCCGCGGTCTCGCCTCGGTCCGGAACCGGAGCCCCAACATGTTCACCCTCATCGCGCTGGGGGTGGGCGTGGCGTACGGCTTCAGCGTCGTCGCCACCCTCGCCCCGGGCTGGTTCCCCCAGGCCTTCCGCGGTCACGGAGGCCGGGTGGGCGTCTACTTCGAGCCGGCGGCGGTCATCGTCGTGCTGGTGCTCGTGGGCCAGGTGCTCGAGCTCCGGGCCCGTGCGGCGACGGGCGGCGCGCTCCGGGCGCTGCTCGGGCTCCAGCCCCGGTTCGCCCGGCGGGTGGAAGGTGACGTCGAGCGCGACGTGCCGCTGGCGGAGGTGCGCGTGGGTGACGTCCTCCGCGTCCGTCCCGGAGAGAAGGTCCCGGTGGACGGGACGGTGCTCGATGGCCGGACGACCGCCGACGAGTCGATGCTCACCGGCGAGCCGTTGCCGGTGGAGAAGGGCCCCGGCGACGCGCTCACCGGCGGCACGCTCAACCAGCGCGGCAGCGTCCGGATGCGCGCCGAGCGCGTGGGCGCCGACACCCTGCTCTCGGGCATCGTCCGTCTGGTCGGGGAGGCCCAGCGCAGTCGCGCCCCCGTCCAGCGCCTGGCCGATCGCGTCTCGGCGATCTTCGTCCCGGCCGTCGTCCTCACCGCGCTGGTGACGGGCGTCGTCTGGGCGGTGCTCGGCCCGGAGCCACGTCTCGCGTACGCGGTGGTGAACTCCGTCGCGGTCCTGATCATCGCCTGCCCCTGCGCCCTTGGCCTCGCGACGCCGATGGCGGTGATGGTCGGCACCGGGCGTGGCGCGCAGGCGGGGGTCCTCTTCCGGAACGCGGCGGCGCTGGAGCAGCTCGAGCGCGCCGACGTGCTCGTCGTCGACAAGACGGGCACCCTCACAAAGGGCAAGCCAGCGCTGGTCGAGGTCCGTGCGCTGCCGGGCTGGAGCGACGCGGACCTGCTCCGGCTCGCCGCCGCGGTGGAGGCAGGCAGCGAGCACCCGCTCGCCGGTGCCATCCTCGCGGGCGCCCGGGCCCGCGGGGTCGACATCCTGTCCGGGACCGACCTCCGCACCGAGCCCGGAACTGGCGTGCGCGGGCGGGTTGGCCAGCGCGTGGTCGAGGTCGGACGCGAGCTGCCGGGCGGCGACGCCGGTCCGGGGGACCTCCTCGAGATGGCGCGGACCTGGCGCGAGCGCGGGCGAACGGTGGCCTTCGTCATGGTCGATGGAAGCGCCGCAGGGATGCTGGCCATCGAGGATCCGGTGAAGGAGTCGGCCCGGTCGGCGCTCGCAGACCTGGCGCGGGAAGGCATGCGGGTGGTCATCGCCACGGGCGATCACGCCACCACCGCGGCCGCCGTCGCGCGGACGCTCGGCATCTCCGAGGTGCGGGCCGGTGTCCGACCCGAGGGAAAGGCTGCGCTGGTCGCCGAGCTGCAGAGGGCCGGACGGGTGGTGGCGATGGCCGGTGACGGGATCAACGACGCGCCGGCGCTGGCCCGGGCCGACGTGGGCATCGCGATGGGGACCGGGACGGACGTGGCGATGCAGAGCGCCGGGGTGACGCTGGTCTCGGGTGACCTCCGTGGCGTGGTGCGCGCCCGCCGGCTCAGCCGGGCCACGGTGCGGAACATCCGCCAGAACCTCGCCTTCGCCTTCGGCTACAACCTGCTGAGCGTCCCGGTGGCCGCGGGCGTGCTCTACCCCTTCCTGGGCTGGCTGCTGAGCCCCATGCTGGCGAGCGCGGCGATGTCGCTGAGCTCGGTGTCGGTCATCGCCAACGCGCTCCGTCTCCGGAGGGTCGCTCTCTAGGAGGAATGGTCCGATGGACGCTCTCTTCACCACGGTGGAGCTGCTCGAGGCGGCCCACCGCACGGCCGACCGTCGCTACCTCGAGTTCCTCCGCGTGCCAGAGCTGAGCGCGGGGCTGTACGTCCTCGAACCCGGGAGTGCCGATCCGCAGTCGCCGCACTCCGAGGACGAGGTGTACGTCGTCCTGCGAGGGCGCTGCCGCTTCCTCGCCGGCAGACAGGAGCGCGAGGTCGGCGCCGGTGCGGTGCTCTTCGTGCCGGCCCGGATCGAGCACCGCTTCCTGGACATCCGGGAGCAGCTCGAGGCCCTGGTCTTCTTCGGACCGGCGGAGCGGTCGGGCAGCTGACGTGGACCGCCCGGACGGCACTCCCGTCGTCGGTCAGGCCGCCAGACGGTCGAGCTGTGCCTTCAGCCAGTCAATGATCGAGGGCGCCTTCGCATCGTGCACGCAATTGGGGCAACCGGGAGCGACCAGGGTTCCGTCGAGTGAGTCGGTGTGGGCCGGGACAACCGTGCGCACCAAGTGCTTGGAGTGAACGGGGCGGTGGCTTGCGTCAGTGGCAAAGGCTGGGGTCGCCGCGAGTGCTGCAGCAACGAGGAAGGGAGCAATGAGCCGAACGACGAGGGTGGGATGAGTGGCCATGTTGTGTCTCCTCCTAGAGCGATGGCCATCCCTTGCACCGTGGATGCCGCACAACTCCCAAGGAATTCAACTGGCTCGCCAGCGATCTGTTGCCGCATCCGTTACCGGGAGGGCTTCTTCGTTGCGAGGCTGACAACGAGAGATCGGCCGCCCAAGTTCGCGCGTTACGTTCCGACTCGCTCCGGCGCGAGCCGTCGACAAGCCCGGTCGCTGCATACGCCTGGCGTTCGCTCCATCACGCCGTCGCTGACGTGCGTCCGGCAGCGTCGGCCTGCGCGCGGCGCTCCGCCGCGGGGTCGCGCAGGCAGCCGCGCGAATCCCGGCCCCGCCCGCACCGGAGCTCGCCGTCGCGACCCGACCCGGGGATCTCGGCGAGCCGGCCCCGTCCGTCGAGCAGCCAGCCCACGCCGTGGACTGGGTCATCCTCCATGCTAGGACGCGGGGGATGCGGCACGCGGTGAGCGTCTTCTGCGCCTGGCTCGAACTGACGCCGCTCAGCCACCAGCTCCAGACCATCGAGTGGATCGTCCCGGCGGTGCAGACGCTGCACCTGCTCGCCATCGCCGCGCTCATGGGGGCGACGCTGGTCCTCAACCTGCGCCTGCTGGGGGTGGCGGGTGTCGACGTGCCGGTCGAGCGCGTCTCGCGCCGGTTCACCCCCGTGCTGAAGGGCGCCCTCTGCGTGCTCCTCGTCACCGGGCTGGTGATGATCGCCGCCGAGCCCGCGCGCTCCCTGCTCAATTTCGCCTTCCAGCTGAAGATGGCCCTGCTCGCCACGGCGCTCCTCCTCACCGCGGTGACCACGCGGACGCTCCGGCAGCGGCCTGACGACTGGAACGCTTCCCCGAGGCGGCGCCGCCTGGCGGGCCTGTCCGCGGTGGTCTCGAGCGGGCTGTGGGTGGCGATCCTCTGCGCAGGCCGGTGGATCGCCTACGTGCGTGTCCATTGAACGCGAGAGGACCGATGCCTTGGACCTGACCGAGCTCTTCCAGCGGCTCCACGACACCCACTGGGCGGAGCTGATGCGGGAGAACGACGACGCGTTCCCCTGGGTCGAGTGCCTGCACGTGCTGGCGATCTCCGTGGTCGTCGGATCGATCAGCGTGGTCGACCTGCGGCTGCTCGGGCTCGCCTGGCGCGACCGGCGGGTCGGGGCGTTGCTCCGCCACATTCTCCCCATCACCTGGATTGCCTTCGCGCTGGCGGCAGCCTCGGGGTTCGTCCTCTTCGCCTCCAACGCCCCGACCTACGCCCGCAATCCTTTTCTGCAGCTGAAGATGGGCCTCTTGCTCCTGGCCGGGGTGAACATGACGGCCTTCCATCTCTGGTCCCGCCGCAATCTCCCGCAGTGGGAGTCGGGACCGCGCCTGCCGTTCCGGGCGAAGCTCGCCGGCGCCGTGTCGCTCCTCTGCTGGGTGGGAATCGTCGCCGCCGGCCGCTGGATCGGGTTCACCAAAGTCTCTCACCCCTGAGGGCCCATGGTCAGGTTCCACCTCGCCGCTCTCCTCCCGCTGCTGGTCTCCGGTCTCCCTGCACCGCTCCGCGCCGGTGAGCCCGAGACGGTCATCCTCAATCGAGCGCCGACCGCCGCCGACTGGGCCGCGCTTGCCAAGCTCCCCGACTGGACCGGCGTCTGGACGCCGGGCATCTCCGATCAGGTCAAGCGCATCAAGACCGACCCGGTGCCCTGGCAGCCGCAGATCGCTGCGCAGGTGAAGGCGCTGGAGGCCGAGAAGACTGCCGGGCGCCCCAAGGGGCTCTTCGTCGATTGCCTTCCGGAGGGCATGCCCACCTGGATGCTCATCAGCCACAACGCGATGGAGATCCTCTTCACCCCCGGCCGGGTGACGCTGCTCGGTGAGATGGACGGGAACCGGCTCCGGCGGATCTACACCGACGGGCGTCCCCATCCGCCGGATCCGGATCCGACCTTCCACGGCCACTCCATCGGCCACTGGGAGGGACAGACGCTGGTGGTCGACACGGTGGCGGTGCTGCCGCAGTCCTACCTGGCGATCGACGAGGCGGTGGGCATCCCCACCAACGGCGATCTTCACGTCATCGAGCGCATCCACCTGGCCGAGCCGGACGTGCTGCACGACGATCTGGAGGTCATCGCCCCGCGCATCCTCACCCGGCCCTGGAAGACCACCCGCTACTTCTACCGGCAGCGCGCCCGGAAGTACGACATCGTGGAGGGAGTCTGCCTCCAGGGTTTCTACGCCGAGCGGAAGGACGCCAGCGGCAACGCGGTGTTCGTCCCCATTCCCCACGTCGACGGGAATCCCGTCGCCCAGCCCGCCAGGAGCCCTTGATGCGCCCGCCCCGCCAGCTCGCCTCGGTCCTGCTCTGCTGGCTCGCCCTCGCGGCGCAGACGGCGCACGCGCACCACTCCTTCGCGATGTTCGACTTCACCAAGGTGGTCACCATCACCGGCACGGTGAAGGAGTTTCAGTGGACCAACCCCCACGTGGTCCTCTGGGTGAACGTGCCGGGGAAGGATCCGAAGAAGCCGGACGTCTGGTACCTCGAGATGACCAGCCCGGGGAATCTCACCCGCGGCGGCTGGAGCCGGAAGGCGCTCAACGCGGGCGACAAGGTGGAGGTCGAGCTGAACCCCTTGCGCAACGGCGATCTCGGCGGGGCGCTGATCAAGGCCACGAACCAGACCACCGGGCAGACCTTCTCCACCAACCTGCGAGACATGGAGAAGCCCGGCCTGCAGTGAAGCGGCGTCGGAGGCCCGTCGGCTCCCGGGTTCAGCGCCGGCCCACGCCCGGCGGAGCGGCGAGCCGCAGCACGGGCGCCGTCCGGATGCGCTGGTCGTAGGAGGGGTGCCGGAGCAGAAACCATCGCCGGCGGGCCTCGACGTCGGCGGCGAACGCGGGGTCGCGGAGGCGCTCCTCGAACTCCGCGCGCAGCCGTGCGTCGCGTGCCAGCTCGGCCTCCGCCCAGGGCTCGAGCAGGTACGCCTCCACGTACTCCTGCTGCTGGAAGGCGGCGTTGAACGAGCCCCAGGCCAGGAGCGAGTCGGGCGCCGTTGGCTCGAGGAGATGGGCGGCGAGCTCTGCCCGCGGCTGGGCAAGGGGGACGACGAGGGTGCCCCGCGGCAGTGACTCGTTCGCGGGCGGCGACCACGTGCCGACCGGGTCGAGCCGCTGGCGTCCCTCGTAAGGTGCGGCGGACGGACGTGGATCCGTCAGGTGGAACCGGGAGACCCGCGCAGGCGTGTCGCGGAGGAGCGTGCGGTGGGCGACACCGTGCCGGTCGAGCGCGGCGACGGCGACCTCGGCCCATCCTGGTGGCACCGCCCAGCCGCCTCGGGGCAGCTGCACCTGCGTCGTGACCGCCATCCGGTGTCGCAGCGGCACGCGCCAGACCTCGGTCCGGTCCAGGTGGAAGCGAAGGTACGTCCCGCCGGTGGCGGGCGAGGGCGCGCGGTCGTACGCGTAGGCCGGGAACTCGAGGGTCCGGGTCTCCTCGGTGGCCGCGAAGGCGAGGTCGAGCGCAGTGGGCGGCGTTCGCGCGTTGTCCTCGTCCAGGCCGCGCATCCGGATGCGCCACGCCGGCCCGTGCTTGCGGACGGAGTGCAGCGCGGCTGCCAGGACGTCCCGGGTGGTGACCACCCGCGTGCGGTAGTCCTTCCAGCTGTGAGTCTCCACGAGCACCGCGAGCCGGTGCCGCAGTCCCCAGTAGCTGTGCGAGAAGCGTGGCGGGTAGACGGTCCGCGTGAAACCCGAGGCCGGATCGTCGTCGCGGACGAGCGCGGGGTAGAAGTCGAGCGGCTGGTGCCCGGCTGCGCGGAGCTCGTCGTGGATCTCCTCCTGGAGCACCCGGGCCATCGCCTGCATCGCCGGGGGACCCTCGAGCAACGGCGCGACCAGCAGCGATACGTCGGGCTGGAAGTGCGCGCCGTCGGTGACGTGGAGATCGAGGAGGACGAGCGGGTCCCAGGCCTCGAGCACCGGCAGCAGCGCCCGCATCTCGGGCGAGTCCGCCTTCATCCAGTCGCGGTTCAGGTTCAGGTTCTGCGCGTTGGTTCGCCACCCCTGCTCGCGCGGACCGTTCTGGTTGGGGCGGTGGTGGGGCGAGGCGTGCTCGTGCCCGTCGACGTTGAAGATGGGGACGAAGACGAAGGTGAGCTGTCCGAGCACGCCCGGGAGCGCGTCGCGCTCGAGCAGCTCGCGGAGCAGCTGGAACCCGGCGTCCTTCCCGTCGATCTCTCCGGGGTGGATGCCGGCGAGCGCGAACACCACCGGCCTGCCGCGACGCCGGGCCTTCTCCGGGGTGAGCGCGCCGTCGTCGCTCGCGGACAGGACCCACAGAGGCCGTCCCTCACCGCTCTGGCCGAAGCGCTCCGCGCGGACGCGCCCGCGGAACCGGCGGACGAAGGCGCGGGCGAGGGCGTCGACCTCTCGCGCCGGGCCGGACTCGGCGTGGCCGGTACGCTCGGCGTGGGTCTGGAGGGGCGAAGGTCTGGTGCTCATCGAGGCCCCAGTCTGGACGAGAAGTCAGCCGAGCGGCAGCACGGGTTGCAGCGCGCCCTCGTGCTGGAGGAGCCAGCGCTTGCGCTCGAGCCCTCCACCGAATCCGGTGAGGTGACCGCTCGCGCCGATCACGCGGTGACACGGCACGACCACCGGAATGGGGTTCTGACCGTTGGCGGCACCGACCGCCCGCGTGGCCCGCGGGTCACCGATCTCCTCGGCCAGCCGGCGGTAGGACCAGGTCGTGCCCGGCGGGATGCGTCGCAGCGCCTCCCAGGTGCGCCGCTGGAACTCGGTGCCGTGGAGCCGGACCGGGACCGAGGCCAGCGCGTCCACCTCTCCCTGGAAGAAGCGCCGGAGTGGCCCGGTGACGCCGGCGGGGTCCTCCACCTGGCGCAGCGCGCAGGGCCCGAGCACCCGGGCCGCCCATGCGCGCAGGGGCTCGCCCCCGTCGAACGTGACCGCGACCAGCACGCCGTCCTCCGCTGCGAGCCCGAGCGGTCCGATCGGCGTGTCCATGACCACCACCTCGAGTTGCCTCACCGCGTTCCCTCCGACCACAGCCACAGCGTGGCGTAGCCGCGCCACGGCCGCCAGCGTTCGGCGCGCCGCTCCACCTCCGCCGCCGAGGCGAGCCTTCCGCCACGGCCGAGTGCGCGTCGTAGCCCCAGGTCGGCGGCGGGCAGCGCATCGGCATCCCCCAGCGCTCGCAAGGCGACGATCGACGCGGTCCAGGGACCGATGCCGCGAATGGATCGAAGCGCGGCCTCCACGCGCTCGAGCGGCCAGGTTCCGTCGAGCCGGAGCGCGCCCGACACCACCGCGACGGCGAGGGCCCGGACCACCGGCGCGCGGAGGCGCAGCCCGGGAACGTCCTCGAGCGGTGCCGTCGCCAGCACCTCGGGAGGCGGAAAGCCTCGCCACGGGCCACCGTCCAGCCCCGGATAGGGCGCACCGAGCGCCTCGACGAGCCGGCGCGCCACCGTCACCGCGGCGACGACCGAGATCTGCTGGCCGATGACGGCCCGCACCGCGGTCTCGAACGGGTCCCACGCTCCGGGCACGCGCAGCCCGGGGTGGCGGGCCATCGTTCGGCGCAGCCGCGGGTCGCGGCCGAGCGCGGCGTGCACGGCCCCGATCTCGGTGCGGGTGTCGAACAGGCGCTCGAGCCGGGTGCGCGCGAGGGTGTCCAGCGGCCTGGAGGACTCCACCTCGAGCCCGTGGCGGACGGCATGGATCCGCACCAGTGCCGGCCGGCCGTGCAGGAGCGTCGCGCGCTCCCATGCAGCGCCGGTCACCCGTTCGACGCCCGGCAAGGCGCGGGCGCCGAGGAAGCCGAGCACCCAGGCCGAGTCGTACGGGGGCGTGACGGGGAGTGTGGCGCGCATCGGTCGAAGCGTGGCGGAGTGCCGCCGCCCATGTCGTGTCGGTTCCTGTGCGAGCAAGTGACCCACGAACCCGGGTTCAGTGGGTCTGGAATGCATCGGGAACGGAATTATCGCTCCTGATCGTCTGCCGGGCGGCCATGGCGCCGCGTTCGGACTGGTCGGGCTGCACCGCCGTCCCTACCTCCAGCCCTCAAGTCGTCGAACACCGAGCGGGTCCGAAGGGACGCCGACAGGAGGTAGGACCGTGGGAATCATCACCATGATCGTGATCGGCCTCGTCGCGGGACTCATCGCGCGGGCCGTCGTGCCGGGCCGCCAGTCGATGGGCGTGCTCGCGACGATGCTGCTGGGGGTCGTGGGGAGCTTCGTCGGGGGTCTGCTGGGCTCGCTCTTCAACACCGACGGGAACCTGATGGACCTCCGACCGTCGGGCCTCCTGTGGTCCATCATCGGCGCGGTGGTCGTGCTGCTGCTCGTGAGCTTCGCCGGCCGACGTCGCGCCGTGTAAGTCAGAGCCCGCACCCAGCTATGAGCGCTCACCGAGCACGCTGCCCCCAGGAGTGAAGCCCGGGAACACCGCCGAGGCGTCGCGGAGTCCGAGCTGGGCCCGTGCCGCCTCCCAGAGCACCGACCGCACATCGGTCCCGATGGCCAGGTCCCGCTCCTCGAAGAGCTGTTGCCGGCCGAGCCCGCGGTAGCCGCCCGCCACCCGGCCGCCGCGCACGCCGCCGCCGAGCACGAACATGACCGAGGCGGTGCCGTGGTCCGTTCCGCGGTTGCCGTTCTCGCGCGCCGTGCGGCCGAACTCGGTCATCACCACCACCCGGGTGTCGGCCCAGCGCGGGCCGAGGTCGCGGGCGAATGCGGCGAGCGCGGCGCCGAGCTCCGAGAGCCGCGCCGCCAGCTGTCCCTTCTCCGCTCCCTCGCCGACATGCGTGTCCCAGCCGCCCATGTCGGTGGCGGCGACCTGCAGCCCGACGCCGGAGCGGATGAGCCGGGCCACGTCCTGGAGTCGGCGGGCGATGGGGGCAGGTCCGTACTCCGCGCCGTTGGCCGGGGGCAGCTGCCCCAGCTTGGCCGACCCGGCCTCGCGCAGCGCCTCGAACGTTTCGAGCCCGGTGGTCCGCAGCGCGGTGTCCACCGCCTGGGCGTAGAGCGCGTCGAACGCGCCGCTCCCGGCCGGCCCGCCCGGCAGCCGGAACTGCCCGAGCGACGACATCGCGACCGCGGGGGCGTCTCCCACGAGCATGCGCGGGAGCGTGGGCTGGACTGCCACCACGCGGAAGGCGCCGTCCGGTCCCGCAGCGCGCTGCACGGCGCGGTTGAGCCATCCATCGGCGGTGGACTTCGTCCCCGGGGTCCCGCTCTCGCAGAAGTCCTGCGCGTCGAAGTGCGAGCGGGTGGCCCCGGGGAGCCCTGCGGCGTGAACGATGCCCAGGGTGCCTTCACGCCAGAGAGGGAGGAGCGGCGCGAGCGCGGGGTGCAGCCCGAAGACGTCGTCGAGCCGCAAGGCGCCCCCATCCTTGCCGGGTGGGGCGAGCGCGAGCGTGGGTCGCGCGGCGCGGTAGTCCGGGTCGCCCACCGGCGGCACGATGGAGAGGCCATCGGCCCCGCCGCGCAGGAAGACGAGCACCAGCGCCTTGCCCGTGCTCTGGCTGGATGCGGCGAGCGCCCGGCCGAGGAACCCCGGCACCGCACCGAGCGCGGCCAGCGCGCCGGCAGAGCGGAGGAAGTGGCGGCGAGAGAAGGCGCTCATTGGGTCTGGAATTCCGGGCTGCCGAGGAGGAGGCCCACCAGCTTCGGCCCGTCGATGGGGCGATGCTCTCCGTCGGGCATGACGTCCGAGGCGCCGAGCGCCGCGAGCACGGTGGTCCGGGTCTGCTCGCCGAGCGGACGGTGCAGGATGGCCCGCGCCGTCCGGTCCACCACCTGCTCGGGAGGACCGTCCAGCGATGGGAGGGGGACCTCGGTGCCGGTGATCCGGCCGGAGGCGAGCTTCAGCCCGAAGTCGATCCGGGCCACCAGCGCGCCGGGGTTCACCCAGGGCTGCGACACCTCGGGCCAGCCGGTGGGCGGCTGCGCGCGGTAGGGAGGCTGCCCCATCCGTCCCAGGGCCTGCACCATCGGGACGTCGCCGGCGGTGGTGCCACCGAGCGCCCGCACGGCCGAGACGGTGAACTCGAGCGGTGTCTTCACCTTGCTGGCGCGGGCAGCGTCGCTCCAGAACTCCGGGCTCTCGAAGAGCGCCCGGTACGTCGCCGTCAGGTCGCCGCCGCTGCGGAGGTAGACCTGGGCCACCCGCTCGACCAGCGCGGGCGACGGGCTGTCCATGACGAACTTCTGCGCGAGCTTCCGCGCGATGTGGTGGGCGGTGGACGGGTGCGCCGCGAGCAGATCGAGCACCCGCTCGCCGTCCTCCATGCCGCCACCGGCCGGAATGTCCACCCCGAGCACCCGCTTGCTCCCGCGGTCGTGCGCGAGCGGATGGAACTCGAACGTCCCGTCCTCGTTCGGCTTGCGGATGCCCCATCCGGTGAAGCACCGGGCCACCTCGCGGACGTCGTCCTGGGTGTATCCGCCGTCCACGCCGAGCGTGTGCAGCTCGAGCAGCTCGCGGGCGTAGTTCTCGTTGAGCCCAAGCTTCCCGCGCTTCGGGGCGGTGAAGCCCTCGCGGGTCGAGGCCCAGTTGTCGAGGTAGAAGAGCATCGCCGGGTGGTGGGCCACCGCCCCCAGGAGGTCGCGGAAGGTGCGGTGGAGGTGGGGGCGGATCGCGTCGCGCTCGTAGGGCGAGACCAGCCACCGGACCGCCCCCTTGTCCGCCGAGACGTTGAAGTGGTTGAACCAGAAGTCGACCAGCGTCTCCTGGAGCTGGCGCCGGCTCTCGGTGGCGCGGATGAGCCTCGCCGCGACGAGCTCGGCGCCCACCTGGCGCGGCAGCTGGAAGGGGTTCACCACCCCGGCCAGCTCGAGCCGGAGCTCCTCGACGCTCTTCCCTGCGAGGGCGATGCCCTTCGCCTCGGCGACCTTCTTCGCCCGCGGGTACTCCGCGAGGAGCTCCCGGGTGCTCATCCCGAGCGAGGGGAAGTCGGCCAGCCGTCGATCGACCACCGCATCGTCGATCTCTCCGGGCCGCAGCTGCCAGGCGATCCACGCGGCCGCGCCCATCTGCTGCACGTCCCGGAGGTCGCGGGGGGACGGCCCGTACGCGAGGCGCTCGAGCACGTGAACGGCCTGGTCCTCGGCCGACCACGAGACCGGGGGAAGCGCGAGAGGTGCCACGGCGCGCGGGGCGCTCGCGGCGGCAGCCGGCGCGGTCCCGGACGAGGCCGTGGCGCAGCCGAGGAGCAGGGCGAGGGCGGAGAGGGCGAGGCGCACGCTGCGGAGTTGAACACCGGCGCCCGCCAGGAGTTACCGCCCGGGTCTCACGGGGCTGTGGCACACGCAGCGCGTCAATGCGACAGTCCGGACATGGACCGACCGACCGTCCGGCCTGGCAGCCTGGCCCTCTGCGCCGCCGTCCTCTTCCTCCCCGCGCCCGTCTGGGCGCAGGCGACCGAGGCCCACGCCGACACCGGGGACACGGCCTGGATGCTCGTCAGCGCGGCGCTGGTGTTGCTGATGACGCCGGGCCTGGCGCTCTTCTACGGCGGGATGGTCCGGCGGAAGAACGTGCTGGCCACCTTGATGTACAGCCACTTCGCGCTCGCCCTGGTGACGCTCCAGTGGGTCCTCATTGGCTACTCGCTCACCTTCGGCAAGACCCACGGCGGGATCATCGGCGGCACGGACTACC
>JADGQZ010000229.1 GCA_017881345.1 Myxococcaceae bacterium
ACGCGGCCTCGGGACCATCGGCGTCGACCTTGAGGTGCACCCTGGCGGTCCTGAGCTCCGTGACCGGCTTCGTGAGCTGCGGGAAGGAAACGATGAAGGCTCCGGTGGCCACGCCGGCGAGCACCACCGACGCCCCCACGGCGAGGCCTCGACGGGACGCGGGCGGCCCGTCCCACTCGGCGAGGTAGCGGGTCAGGGCGATCGCCAGGCAGGCGAACGTGGGAGGCAGGAGGAAGAACCCGTTCGTGAGCACGCGGGTGCGGGACGCGCGGCCGAGCGGGTTCCCCGGCCACGGCACCGGGGACAAATTCGTCACCTGACCTTCTGATCCGACAATTGTGTCTGGCGAGCCGCGTCACGACCGGCCGGCCGGCATTGCACCGGCCATCGCCGCTGCCCCCGCATCGCCCGGTCCCCGACAACTTTGTCGGCGATCTCGGCCAGGCCGACATCTTCGTCGGGCGGGCGGAATGTCAGCCGCCCCGCGCTCCGAATGAAAGCGACACGCGCCCACCTGGTCCATCGCTTGCAGCCGCGGGGCGGCCGGCCGAGACGGGCCTAAGGAGACGACGATGACCAGGAGCATCGGGCTCGCAGTGCTGGCGTGTGCTCTGACCTTCTCCGCGACGGCCGCGCGCGCCGAGGAGACCATCAAGGTCGGAATCCTCCACTCCCTCTCCGGGACGATGGCGATCAGCGAGACCTCGCTGAAGGACGTCGCCCTGATGACCATCGAGGAGCTCAACGCCCAAGGCGGGCTCCTGGGGAAGAAGATCGAGCCGATCGTGGTGGACCCCGCCTCCAACTGGCCGCTGTTCGCCGAGAAATCCCGTCAGCTCCTGACCAAGGACAAGGTCGCCGCGGTGTTCGGCTGCTGGACCTCGGTATCGCGGAAGTCCGTGCTCCCGGTGTTCGAGGAGCTGAACGGCCTCCTGTACTACCCGGTGCAGTACGAGGGCGAGGAGCTGAGCAAGAACGTCTTCTACACCGGCGCGGCGCCCAACCAGCAGGCCATCCCCGCCGTCGAGTACCTGATGTCGAAGGAGGGCGGCGGCGCGACCCGCTTCTTCCTCCTGGGGACCGACTACGTCTATCCGCGGACCACCAACAAGATTCTCCGGGCCTTCCTGCACAGCAAGGGAGTCGCCGACAAGGACATCCAGGAGACGTACACGCCGTTCGGGCACAGCGACTACCAGACCATCGTCGCCCAGATCAAAGCGTTCGGCGCCGGCGGTCACACCGCGGTCGTCTCGACCATCAACGGCGACTCCAACGTCCCCTTCTACAAGGAGCTGGGCAACCAGGGCCTGAAGGCGACCGACATCCCGGTGGTGGCGTTCTCCGTCGGCGAGGAGGAGCTGCGCGGCATCGACACCCGGCCGCTGGTCGGCCACCTCGCGGCGTGGAATTACTTCATGTCGCTCAAGAACAAGGAGAACTCCGCCTTCATCTCCCGGTGGAAGGCGTACGTGAAGAGGAACAACCTGGCCGGCGCCGACGGGCGCGTCACCAACGACCCGATGGAGGCCACCTACGTCGGCATCCACATGTGGGCCCAGGCGGTGAAGAAGGCCGGGACCACCAAGGTGGACGCCGTCCGCACCGCGATGGCCGGCCAGACCTTCCTCGCCCCGGACGGCTTCACGCTGAAGATGGACGAGACCAATCACCACCTCTGGAAGCCGGTGATGATCGGTGAGATCCAGGCCAACGGGCAGTTCTCGGTGGTCTGGAAGACGAACAAGACGATCCGCGCCCAGCCCTGGAGCCCGTTCATCTCCGGCAATGAGAAGCGTGCCGAGCGCTGAGCCGCGTCCGCTCCTCCTCCTCCTCGTCCTGCTCACGGCGGTCGCGGCCGTCGCCGCGGAGACCGCACCGCCCGGGCCGCGACCACCCACGAGCTTCGATGCCGCCACCCTCGACAGGCTGGTCAGACCCGAGTCACGTGACGAGACCATCGTCGCCCTGGTGGAGGCGGCCGACGTGCACGCTCTGCCCGTCCTCGAGGCGCTCCTCGAGGGGAACCTCTACCTCGGCCCGACGATCCTGGTCGATCGTGAGGGCACGCTCCAGGATGCGCTCACCGGTGCGCCGGCAAAGGTCGATCGCGACCAGCTGGAGCAGGTGACGATCAACAACCGGCTCCGTCGCACGCTCCAGCGAGCGGTGGCCGCGCTCCGGCTGTTCTCCCCTTCGGCCCCGGAGCGGCTCGCCGCGGCGCGCGTCCTCCAGGAGGACCCCGCCCCCGAGGTCCTCCCGGCGGTGGAGAAGGCGCTCGCCGTGGAGAAGGACGCGCCGGTCAAGGAGGCACTCCGGGCGACGGCTGCGATCCTCGCCCTGAACAGCCCGGACGCCGCGCGACGGATCGCCGCGGTGGGAGAGCTCCGCGGCGCGCACGGAAAGCGGCTGCTGGTCCAGCGGCTGGAGGTGGAGCAGGACCCCGCGGTGCGCGGCGCGCTCCAGGATGCGATCCGGAACGTGGACCTCGCGCAGCAGCGCGCGGCGATGGTCGGGCTGCTCTTCTCGGGGTTGAGCCTCGGCAGCGTCCTCCTGCTCGCCGCGCTGGGGCTGGCAATCACGTTCGGCTTGATGGGCGTGATCAACATGGCCCACGGCGAGCTGCTGATGATCGGCGCCTACGCGACCTGGGGTGTCCAGGCGGCGTTCCGCGGGTCCGCGTTCTTCGACTGGTACCTGGTGGCCGCGGTCCCTGCCTCCTTCCTCGTCGCGGCCCTGGTCGGCGCGCTGCTCGAGCTGACGGTGGTGCGGAAGCTGTACGGCCGCCCGCTGGAGACGCTGCTCGCGACCTGGGGTGTGAGCCTGCTGCTCGTCCAGACGGTGCGGGTGCTGTTCGGCGCGCAGAACGTCGAGGTCTCGAACCCGCGCTGGATGTCGGGCGGCCTCGCCCTGCTCCCGGACCTGGTCCTGCCCTGGAACCGCATCGTGATCCTGCTCTTCTCGGCAGGGGTGCTGCTCGGGATGTGGGCGCTGCTCACCCGGACCCGGCTCGGCCTCCTGGTCCGCGCCGTCACCCAGGATCGTCGCCGCGCCGCGGGGCTGGGCGTGCGGACTCCCAGGGTCGACCTGCTCGCCTTTGCGGTCGGGTCCGGCATCGCCGGGCTGGGAGGGTGCGCGCTCTCGCAGATCGGCAACGTGGGCCCCGAGCTCGGCCAGGGCTACATCGTCGACTCGTTCATGGTGGTGGTGCTGGGCGGCGTCGGGAACCTCGCGGGCACGGCCATCGCCGCGGCGAGCCTCGGCGTGGTGAACAAGCTGCTCGAGCCCTGGGCCGGAGCGGTGATGGCGAAGATCGTGGTGCTGGTGTTCATCATCCTCTTCATCCAGCGCCGGCCACAGGGGCTGTTCGCGCTCCGCGGGCGCGCGCTGGAGGAGGGATGACCACGGCCACCGTCGCCCTCACCCCGGCGGCCGTGGCGCCGCCGAGCCCGACCCGGCAGCTGTACCCGCGCAAGGTCTGGAGGGTGATCCTCGCGGTGTACGGCGTCCTGGTCGTGGCCATCCCGGTGCTCCACCTCCTCGTCCCGTCGGGCTCCGCGCTCCACCTCTCCGACTACACGGTCACCCTGGTGGGGAAGATCCTCTGCTACGCCACGGTGGCCCTGGCGATGGACCTGGTCTGGGGCTACGCCGGGATCCTCTCGCTGTGCCACGGGCTGTTCTTCGCGCTCGGCGGCTACGCGATGGGGATGTACCTGATGCGGGCCATCGGCCGCGACGGCGTGTACGGCGACCCGGTGCTGCCCGACTTCATGGTGTTCCTCGACTGGAAGGAGCTGCCCTGGTACTGGCTCGGCAGCAACCACTTCCTCCAGCAGATGCTGCTGGTGGTGCTGGTCCCGGCGGCGCTGGCCTTCGCCTTCGGCTGGTTCGCGTTCCGCTCGCGGATCCGCGGCGTGTACTTCTCGATCATCACCCAGGCGCTGACCTACGCGGCGATGCTCCTCTTCTTCCGGAACCAGACCGGGTTCGGAGGGAACAACGGGTTCACCGACTTCAAGCGCCTCCTCGGCTTTCCCCTCGCGAGCCCGGGCACCCGGGTGGTCCTCCTGGTCCTCTCCGCCACCCTGCTGCTCGGCGCGCTCGTGCTCTGCCGGGCGCTGGTCCTCTCCAAGCTCGGACGGGTGCTGACCGCGATCCGCGACGCGGAGGACCGGGTGCGCTTCTGCGGCTACGATCCGCCCTCCTTCAAGCTCTTCGTCTGGACCCTCTCCGCAGGCATCTGCGGCCTCGCCGGCGCGCTGTACGTGCCGCAGGTGGGCATCATCAATCCCGGCGAGATGTCCCCCGCCAACTCGGTGGAGATCGCCATCGCCGTGGCGCTCGGCGGGCGGGGGACGCTGCTCGGGCCGATCCTGGGCGCGGCGCTGCTCCACGGCGGCAAGAGCGTGCTGACGCGTGCCTTCCCCGAGCTGTGGCTGTTCGTGCTCGGACTGCTGTTCATCGTGGTGACCCGCTGGCTCCCGCGCGGGGTCCTGGGGCTCCTCTGGCGCGAGGAGGGCCGATGAACCTCGACGCGCCCGGGGGACCGGTCCTGTACCTGAGCGGCGTGACCGTCACCTTCGACGGGTTCCGGGCGCTCCAGTCGCTGAGCCTGCTGGTCGAGCCGGGCGAGCTCCGCTGCGTCATCGGCCCGAACGGTGCGGGCAAGACGACGTTGATGGACGTCATCACCGGCCGCACCCGCCCGGACACCGGGGACGTCCAGTACGGGGAGGCCCACGACCTCACCCGCATGTCCGAGGCGGAGATCGTTCACGCCGGCATCGGACGCAAGTTCCAGAAGCCCACCATCTTCCGCGCCCACACGGTGTTCGAGAACCTCGAGCTGTCGCTGAAGACCGACAAGCGGGTGCTCCCCACGCTGCGGGCCCGGCGCAGCTCCGAGCAGGACGCGCGAATCGACGAGGTGCTGGGACTGATCGGGCTCCGGGGCAAGGCGGAGGTCCGGGCGGATCTGCTCTCCCACGGCGAGAAGCAGTGGCTGGAGATCGGGATGCTGCTCGTCCAGGACCCGGGGCTGCTCCTGCTCGACGAGCCGGTGGCCGGGATGAGCGACGAGGAGACCGCGAGGACCGGCGAGCTGCTCCAGTCGCTCGCCGGCAGGCACTCGCTGGTCGTCGTGGAGCACGACATGCACTTCGTGGAGAGCATCGCCCGCAAGGTGACCGTGCTCCACGAGGGACGGGTCCTGGCGGAGGGGAGCATGGAGACCATCCGGGAGGACCCGCGGGTGATCGACGTGTACCTGGGGCGCTAGATGCTGAACGTGCGCGGACTCGACCAGTACTACGGCGGGAGCCACACGCTCCGGGGCATCGACCTCGACGTCCCGGAGGGCACCTGCACCGCACTGCTCGGCCGGAACGGAGTGGGGAAGACCACGCTCCTCCGCTGTCTCATCGGCGAGCTGCCGGTGGCGCGCGGGACGGTGCAGCTCGGGGGAGAGGACCTGACCGCCCTGCCCTCCTACGAGCGCGCCCGCAGGGGGATGGGCTACGTGCCGCAGGGCCGGGAGATCTTCTCCCGGCTCACGGTGGGCGAGAACCTCGCGGTGGGCGAGTCGGCGGCGCGGGGAGCCACCGCTCCGCTCTCCGAGCTGGAGGCGCTGTTTCCGATCCTCCGCACGATGCGCCACCGCCGCGGCGGCGACCTCTCCGGCGGTCAGCAGCAGCAGCTGGCCATCGCCCGGGCCCTCATCTCGCGGCCCCGGCTCCTCCTCCTCGACGAGCCGACCGAGGGGATCCAGCCCTCCACCATCAAGGAGATCGGCCGGGTGCTCCGGGCGCTGCTCGAGCGGAAGATGACCATCATCCTGGTGGAGCAGTACCTCGACTTCGCCCTCGAGCTGGCCGAGCACTGCGCCGTCCTCTCCCGGGGGGAGATCGTCCTCCGGGGCCGCATCACGGAGCTGGAACCGGCGCAGGTCCGCAGGCACCTCGCGGTCTGACCTGGGCTACAAGGCGCTCATGGCTCGGGGCCACCTTGCCTTCCGGCAGGCCGGGACGGGGACGGCGGTGGAGACCGCATACGCGGAGAGCCCGCTCCGGTTCCTCACGCCGCGCAACCACGGCACCGCGGCCTGGGCCTATACCAGCACCCTCGGTGGCGGGCTGGTCGACGGCGACCGGCTCGAGCTCGACATCGCGGTGGGGCCAGGCGCCCGCGCCTTCGTCTCGTCGCAGGGGCCCACCCGCGTCTTCCGCTCCTCGGGCGGCTGCGCCTCCCGGACTGCGGCCCGGGTGGCCGAGGACGGGGCCCTGGTCCTCGCTCCGGACCCGACGGCCTGCTTCGCCGGCGCGCGCTACACCCAGGTCACCGAGGTGAATCTCGCGCCGGGGGCCTCGCTCGCCCTCTGGGAGGTGCTCTCCGCGGGCCGTGAGCGCTGGGGCTTCACCAGCTGCAGCAGCACGCTGCGCGTCCTGCCGTACCTCGACGAGACCTGGCTCCTGGATCCGGCGCACGGCGCGCTCGAGGAGCGGATGGGACGCTTCGGGGCCATCGGCACCCTGCTCCTGGTGGGTCCCCTGTTCGCCGAGACGGCCGGCGGGGTGCGAGCAGAGGTCGACGCCGCGCCGGCCAGCCCGGGGGCGCCATGGGTCGAGTCGGCGAGCCCGCTCCGCGATGGCGCGCTCGTGCTCCGCGTCGCCTCGCTCTCCGTTCAGCAGCTGGTGCACCGGTTGCGCCACCACCTCGCCACCCTTCCCTCCCTGCTCGGGGACGATCCCTGGAGGCTCGATGCATCTGTCGCCGCGTGACATCGACAAGCTCATCCTTCACGGCGCGGGGTTCCTCGCCCAGAAGCGCCTGGCCCGGGGGCTCCGGCTGAACTACCCCGAGGCGATCGCGCTGATCTCGACGCAGATCCTCGAGCTCATCCGCGACGGCCGGAGCGTGGCGGAGCTCATGGACCTCGGGCGACGGATGCTCGGCCGGGCGCAGGTGCTTCCCGGGGTCCCGGAGCTCATCGCCGAGGTCCAGGTCGAGGGCACCTTCGCCGACGGCACCAAGCTGGTGACCGTGCACCACCCCATCTCGCTCGAGCAGGGAGACCTGGCGCTCGCCCTCCACGGGCCCTTCCTGCCGGTCCCGAAGGCCTTCCCGGCGGCGGACGCCATCCCGGTTCCGGGCGAGGTGCTCGCCGCGCCTGGAGAGATCGAGCTGAACGCCGGGCGGGAGACGGCGAGCATCACGGTGCTCAACCGCGGCGACCGGCCGATCCAGGTGGGCAGCCACTACCCCTTCGCCGAGACCAACCGCGCGCTGGAGTTCGACCGGGCCCGGGCCTACGGGATGCGGCTCGACATCCCGGCCGGGACCGCCGTCCGCTTCGAGCCCGGCGAGAGCAAGGCGGTCCAGCTGGTCGCCTTCGCCGGGGCAAAGGTCGTGCACGGGGGCAACGCGCTCGGCGACGGCGAGGTGACCGAGGCCGGCCGCGCGCGGTTCCTGAAAGCGGCGACCGACGGTGGCTTCCACCACCGGGAGCAGCCATGAGCCGCCGACTCGACCGGCGCCACTACGCCGACCTGTACGGACCGACCACCGGAGACCGCGTGCGGCTCGGCGACACCGCGCTGGTGGCCGAGGTGGAGCGAGACCTCACCAGCTACGGCGACGAGTGCAAGTTCGGCGGCGGCAAGGTGCTGCGCGACGGCCAGGGGCAGAAGGCCGGAGCACTGGATCGCGACGCGCTCGACGTGGTCATCACCAACGCGCTGATCATCGACCACACCGGCATCTACAAGGCGGACCTGGGCATCAAGGACGGGCGCATCTCGGGCATCGGGAAGGCGGGAAACCCGGACGTGATGGCGGGGGTGACGGCCGGGATGACCGTGGGCGTGACCACCGAGGCGATCGCCGGGGAGGGGCTCCTCCTCACCGCGGGCGGCATCGACAGCCACATTCACTTCATCAGCCCCCAGCAGGCCGACGAGGCGCTGGCGAGCGGCATCACCTCGTGGGTTGGCGGCGGGACTGGCCCGGCCACCGGGACCAACGCCACCACCTGCACGCCGGGCGTCTGGAACCTGGCCCGGATGCTCGAGGCGGTGGACGACATCCCGCTCAACATCGGCTTCACCGGCAAAGGCAATAGCTCGCGGCCGGAAGGGCTTACCGATCAGATCCGCGCCGGGGCCATCGGCCTCAAGCTGCACGAAGACTGGGGCACGACGCCCGCCGCCATCGATGCTTGTTTGACCGTCTGCGACGCCGAGCGCGACGTCGATCGCACGCGGCGTCGTGCCCCAGTCTTCGTGCAGCTTGAGCCCCATCGCGCCGACCCACAGCTGCTCGGCGAGCCCGGCGGG
>JADGQZ010000230.1 GCA_017881345.1 Myxococcaceae bacterium
CGGCGGTGGCGCGAGGCGGCCGAGGTGACGGCCGTGCTCCTCGTCTGGGCGTTCCTCTTCGGCCTGCTGGACCGGCTGACCTGGGGAGGCTGGTTCCACTCGGCCGAGGCGTACTGGCGCTACAACTGGGTGCAGGGGAAGGGGGCTCTCTTCGGCGCCTCACCGCCGGGCTACTACTTGCGGACCCTCTGGACCTCCATGCCGGGAGTCGCGGCGGTCCTCCTGGCCGCGGGAGTGCTCGGCGTCCGTCGCGCCCCCTCGCTCGCGGCCGCGGTGCTGCTCTTCCTCGCCGTGCACAGCGCCATCCCGCACAAGGAGCTCCGCTTCATCCTCCCGGTGTTGCCTGCGGCGATGGCGCTCGCCGGGGTGGGGCTCGCGGTCGCTGCGACCCGCATCGATCGCCGGATCCCGGTCGGGGTGGCGCTCGTCGCCGCGCTCGTGTCCGCCGCGCGCTTCCACACGCTGACCTTCGGCGAGCTCGGGGCGTACGACGGCCAGCGCGACGCGGTGAGCGCCTACGACGACTTCGCCCCGGTGAACCGGCTGCTGCTGGTGGCGAGCGAGCTGCCCAGCCTGTGCGGTCTCAAGATCGAGGCGACGCACATCGCCTGGTCCGGTGGTTACACGTACTTCCATCGGGACGCGCCGATGTACTCGCACCTCGGGCCGTCGCGGGCGTCGCGGCACTACGACGTGGTGCTCACCGCTGCGTCCGCCGTGCCGCCCCGGGTGGTCATCGCCCGGGACGGCCCGGTGGTGCTGGCGCGGCTGTTCGACGGGCCCTGCGTGCCGGACCCGGGCTACCGCGCCGACCTGCCTTGAGACGATCGAGGCGGCGCTACGGGCAGGGCACGAACGGCTGAGTGATGGAGGTGGGGTCCGGGAACGTGTACCAGCCGCCAAACGCGCTCGAGGGCACCTCGCCGGTGAACCACTGGAGCAGGACGATCTGTTGCAGGTGGTAGTCGACCCCGTCGATCGGGACGACGATCGTGGGGAAGTCGCTGAACGTCGGCCCGTTGCCTTGGGGGTCGCCGACCTCGAGGAAGGGGTTGTCGGCGCAGATCGTCCGTGGGTCGTTCGGCGGCGGGTACATCCAGAGCGGGACGATGTTGTTGACGAACGGGTCGTTGGCCCACTCCGCGACCTCGTGGTTGATGGTGCTGACGTCCGCGATGATCGGATCGACCAGCGCCGGATCCAGCCAGCTGGTGTAGATGTAGGTCTGGAAGGCCCGGCTGCCCGCGAACTGCGTGGCGTTGTGGTAACCGAGTGCCTCCGCCGTCACGTCGTCGCTGACGAAGATCGGTAGCTCGTCGGCATCCAGACCGGCGGCCTGAAGATAGGCACTGAGGATCGCGTCGGTGGCGTCGAAGGACATGTCCCCGAAGAAGTTTCCGTCCGAGTCCACGAACAAGGTGCCGAACTCCGGAGTGACCGTGATCTCCAGCGGCTTCGCGATGCGCGGCCGGTCCATCCGCACGTGCCAGCTGTGTTGCCGATCCATCTGGTTCCAGAAGGCGGCCCGCTGCAGCTGATCGGTGAACTGACCGAAGCCGTTGACGAAGTGAGCATTCCGGTAGATGGGCGAGTTCACGATGTTCGTGACCGCGGGGCCGGGGTCGAAGGTGTGGCTCACGCTGCCGTCGTCGCCGAAGAAGGCGAAGGTGATCTTCATCGGGACGATGACCGAGCGCACCGTGGTGCTCCGTCCCGAGCGCGGCTTGTAACCGATCATCGTGTACGGGTAGGTGACACCGCCATAGGTGAACGACTGCGTGAAGTGCGGGAAGGACCGGGAGCGATCATCATCGTCCCCCTGGGTTTCCGATTTCTGGATGCCTCCGTGCGCCTTGTAGCCACTCGCCCGGAGCTTCTCCTGCCACGCCTGGCGATCGGTGATCCTCTGCACCTCCTTGCGCACCGGACTCTTCGTGGGTGCTGCAACTGCGAGTAGCGAAATGCCCAGCGCGCAGACGAACAGCGACTTCCATTTCATGGATCCACCCTCCGAGCGTCCCCTGCTCCAGGCCGCGCGGAGGTGGTTTCAGCACGCCGTCGTGAGGTGTTGGAACCACACTCGCTGCACGCGCGCTGGAGCCCGCTTCAATGCCGCAACGCGCGACCTTGATGCCATCGTGTGGTCGCGAATTCGGGAGCGGTCCCCTGATCAGGGGGAGACGGGCACCAGGCGAAGGTCATAGATGACGGTGACCGCCCCGCCGACGGTGATCTCGGCGAAGAGCACCTTCGTCGACTTCACCACCACCCCGTGGTCGGCCAGTACGACGCTGGACCGCCCGCGCACCCGCAGGCCCGGGCCGTCACGCAGGACCCGCGCCAGCTCGTGGGATGTCCGGGCGACGCCGTGCAATGTCCAGCGCGCCTCGAGCTCCACCCGCACCGGCTTCCCTGCATCGAGCAGGGCGAGGTCGTCCAGCGGACGCACCCCGAGCACGTCGAGGCGGATGTCCGGGTAGGCGATCGCCTCGGGCCCGCTCGCCGGCAGGCGGTCCTGTGCGTCGCAGGCGTGCTCCTTCGGAAACCGACCCCCGGCGGCGTAGTCCAGGCCGAGTGCCTCGCGCATGTGGCAGTCGCGCGTTGCGCCATCCCCCCGGATGCCGGCGATCGGGACCACCACGCTTCCCCGCGCGGAGGCGAGGGTCGCCGGATCGACCGTCACCTCACCGCGGATCTCCTGCGCCACCTGGGTGTGCGTGCCCAGGCTGTAGACCACCACCGCCTCGGCCTTGCTCCCCTCGGCTGGCGGAGCCACGCGGTAGGTCTTCCCCTCGGCGAGCGCCAGCGCGGGGACGAGCGTGAGGAGCATCACCCTGGGCAACGCGGTCACTGGCATCCGGCGGTGAGCGCGGGCAGAGTTCGTGCCATGTCCGATTGCGTGTTCTGCAAGATCCGGGATGGAGAGATCCCCGCCAGGCTCGTGATGCGGGACGACCGGTGCATCGCCTTCGACGACGTCAATCCGCAGGCGCCGGTCCACGTGCTCTTCGTCCCGCTCCAGCACATCCCCGCCAACACCGCGCTCACCGCGGAGGACCGCGAGCTGATCGGCCACCTGGTCCTGGCGGCCGGCCGGGTGGCGACGGAGCGAGGGATCGCTGGGTCGGGCTACCGATTGGTGATGAACAGCGGGCCGGACGCATGTCAGCAGGTCTTCCATCTCCATCTGCACCTCCTGGGCGGCCGGCAGCTGAGGGGTCCGATGGGCTAGCCGCCGGTGATGTCATTGCTTTGCATCAGGTGATGCCAGCTGCTTGAATCCTTCGCCCCGAGACCCTGCCAAGCAGCCGCAATCACACGTCTTCGGCTTGGCGACTTCCTTGCTTCGGCAACAGGGCTGAATGCCCCGGCGCCGCCCGGGGCCAGCAAAGGAAGACACCATGGCCCCCCCAGAGGCTGCAGCGTCCTGGACCAACGGCAGCGCCGCAGTCCCCCGTGGCGCGGATGCGCGACGCTCCCTGCGCGACGCCGGGCTCCGGGTGACCGAGCAGCGGCTGCGGGTCTTCGAGGCCCTCCAGAAGTCGGCCCGGCCCATGAGCCACCCCGAGATGGTGGCCCTGCTCCCGCAGGACGGAATGGACCGGACCACGGTCTACCGGATCCTCATGGATCTCACCGAGCGCGGGCTCGCGCACCGGCGGGACCTGGGTGACCACGTGTGGCGCTTCGACCTGCGCGGCCCCGACGCCCGCCGGCACGAGCAGAACCACCCCCACTTCAGCTGCACCGAGTGCGGAGCGCTGGAATGCCTCCCGGTGGACGCGGTGACACTGTCGCCGGCGATGGCTGCGCGCTCCACCGCGGAGATCCACGTCCGGGGTCGCTGCGCGCGCTGCGCCAGCTAGGACTCCTCGGTCGGCTCCCGCTGGCCAAGCGTCCCCGGACCGGCTAGGAGAGCCGACCGGAAACGCCTCGCCACTGCACAGGATGGGAACGATGCACCGTTGGATCTGGGTGTGCGCCGCCATCGTCGCGGCTTGTGACCAGTACAAGGAACCCCCTGCCACGCGAGACGTCGTGCCGCTGACCACTCGCTCCCAGGAGATGGCCTGGTCGGGGATCGACTATGGCGGCACCGGCCACGGACGGGACCAGCGCAACGGCACCAGCGGCATCAACTCGGACATGAATGACACCCAGGACACGCAGGTCGCGCGCGAGGCGGACCCCGGCGCTCCTGCCGGCAGCGGTGTCTTCGGCCCGGGCACGGGCATCACCGAGTCGGCGCCTGGACGGGGCTCGACGCGGCCCTCGGCCGACCTGGACGAGCCCGAGATGCGCAACGCCCAGCGCGGCGGCCGGGTGTTCCGCCCGAGCGACCACTACTTCGTCAACGGCGTCGACATGGGGCCGAGCTGGGATGCCGAGCCCGGCACGGGCGGCCCCGAGAAGATGAAGACGAAGCAGCCGTAGCCGGGGGCTGCTCATCCGCGGATGGGGAAGCGGACCTCCACGGTGTAGCAGCCCTGCGCTGGCGGCAGCGGCAGGGCGCCCGGGACGACGCAGTCCCTGGCGGCGCGGTCGAGCTGGTCCGAGCCGGTGGTCCCGAGCAGGCCGACCTCGCTCGGCCTCCCGGACGCATCCAGGCAGAAGTGCAGCGGCACCCCGGGCACCCCATGCCGGGCGAGCCGCACGGCAGCGGCCGGAGCGCAGCGCGCGGCGGACCACGCCAGGCGTCGCTGCAGCGTGTCGAGCAGCGATGCCGCACCCGGGGCGCCTGACTCGCTGGAGCCTCCCACCCCACTGCCGGTCCCGTTGCTCGCCGGGGCCCTCCCTCCGGCGCCTCCGGGAGCGCTGGCCGCCTGGGCCACCGGGCCGGCCGGACCACTGGCCGGGGCGTTCGGCCCGGAGGCCTCGGGCCGAGGAGCCCCGAGCACCCACAGGTCGTCCTGCACCGCGGTCAGCCCGGCCAGCGCGGGCGGCGACTGTGCGGGTCGCTCGCCCTGCGGTGGGGCCTCGTCGCGGGCGGCGCTCCGACGCGACGCGTCCGCCGGGGGACGGGCCGGCGTCGGGTGGGTGGGCGCCGGACGCTCGGCCGCGGTCGTGCCGGCGTTCCGTTCGCCCTCGTTCGCCCGACCCGTCGGCCCCCCCGCACCGGTGGGGGAGCCCGGAACGAGCGACACGCGCAGGGGCGGCTGGGGGGGAGCGTGCGGATGGGCCAGGACGAGTACCGTGGCCAGTGCCAGGAGGTGCACCCCGGCCGAGGCGCCCAGCGCGCGAGAGAGGCGCGGCGCGCTCACGGCCGTCCCCGCGGAGCGAAGAGGCGGTGCCCGTCCTCGGTGCGCGCCTCGGCGAGCCCGAGGCCGTAGAGGCATCCGAGCCGGTCGGCGTCGAGCAGCTCGGCGGCAGGGCCCTGGCCGAGCACCCGCCCGTCGCGGAGCAGGAGCACGGCGTCGGCGAAGGCGGCGGCGAGGTTCGGGTCGTGCAGCACGGCGATGGCCGCGAGCCCGCCCCGGACCCGTGCGCGCACGCGCTCGAGCACCTGGGCCTGGTGCTGCAGGTCGAGAAACGCGGTGGGCTCGTCGAGCAGGAGCAGGTCGGGCTCCTGGGCGAGCGCGCGCGCGACGAGCAGGAGCCGTCGCTCGCCGCCGGACAGGCGCGAGACGACGCGGTCCGCGAGCTGGGAGATGCCCAGCTCGGCCAGCACCGCCCGCGCGACGGCGAGGTCCCTCCGACCGGGGAGACCCCAGCCGCCCTGGTGGGGCGACCGCCCCATCAGCACCAGCTCGAGTCCGGTGAAGCCAGACTCCCCGTCGAACGTCTGCGGCACCCAGGCCACCCGGCGGGCGAGCCCGCGGCGCTCCCAGCGCTCGAGGGGGATGCCGAAGAGACGCATCGTCCCGGCGAGCGGTGGCACGAGCCCGAGCACCGTGCGCAGGAGGGTGCTCTTCCCGGCGCCGTTCGGGCCGAGCACCGCCCAGAGCGCCCCCGGCGCCACGCTGAGCGACAGCTCGGAGACGACCGGACGGCGGCCGTAGCCCACGGACAGGGCGGAGGTCTCGAGTGCCGCTGGGGCGGCGCTCATGTGGCGTGCTCCCGCCGCGAGAGCAGCCAGACGAAGAGCGGTCCACCGAGCACCGCGGTCACCACGCCCACCGGGGGCTCGGCGTGGAACACCCCGAAGAGCATCCGCGTCCCCGCATCGGCCAGCACCAGGAACGCGGCCCCGCCGAGCGCGCTCGCCGGGACGAGGAGCCGCTGGTCCGGACCGAGCCAGAGCCGGAGGACGTGGGGGACGATGAGTCCCACGAAGCCCACCAGCCCGGCGAGCGCCACCGCCGCGGCGACGCTGAGCGAGGTGGCGACGAGGACGATGGCGCGGGTGCGACGGACCGGCACGCCGAGCGAGGCGGCCTCGTCGTCCCCGAGCGAGAGGAGGTTCAGCCGCGCCGACTCGGCCCACAGCACGCCGAGCGCGAGGAGCTGGAGCGCGCCGCCGATGAGCAGCGTCCTGGGCTGCTCGTATCCGAGATTCCCCGCCAGCCAGTACAGCACCTCGCCCAGCCGGTCGGGCGTGAGCAGCGTCTTGATGCAGGTGATGACCGCGGCGGCGAAGGCGTTGAACACCACGCCGGTGAGCAGCGCGGCGTAGGGGGAGCTCCGGGCCCGCCCCGCTGCCAGCACCAGCGTCATCGCGCCCACTGCGCCCACGAAGGCGAAGAGCGACGGACCGGCCAGCGCCTGCAGCCCGAGCGCCAGGGCCAGCGTCGCTCCGAGCGCGGCGCCGCCCGACACGCCGAGCACGAAGGGATCGGCCAGGGGGTTTCGCAGCAGTGACTGGAGCGCGCTGCCGCTCGCCGCGAGCGAGGCGCCCACCATCGCCCCGAGCAGCGCCCGGGGGATGCGCAGGCCGAAGAGCACCCGGCCGTCCGCGGAACCTGGCTCGGTGAGCGCGCGCACGAGGTGCACCGGGTACTCGCCCACCAGCACCGAAGCAGCCAGGGCGGCGACGGCGAGCAGGAGGAGGCCGCCGAGCACGAGCGCCGCCCGGGCCGGCGTGAAGCGCACCGACCCGGGCACGCCCGCTCCGTCCTCGAGCGCCACCGTCGTCACGGGGTGGCCTCCGGGTGGACGAGACGGAACAGCTCCTCGAGCCCGCGGCCGAGCGCCGGTCCCGGATGGAGGAGCGACTGATCGGACACCAGTGCCCAGCGGGCCTCGCGCAGCCCGGGCAGCTCCCGGAGCCGGTCCTTGCCCGCCATCGCGGCAGCGGCGTCGAGGATGAGCTCCGGCCGCCGCTTCAGGGCGTGCTCCACCGAGTAGACCGGATAGGGGCTCGCCGCGTCGGAGGCCACGTTCACTGCGCCTGCGTCGGCCAGGAGCTCGTCGGCGAAGCCCCCCGGACCGGCGACCACCAGTGGATCGAAGCCGTAGACCAGCAGCACGCGGACCGGGCGCTCCGCCCGGGCCCGCTCCCGGACGCGCGCGCGGGTCGACTCGAGCGCGCGCGCCAGCGCCTCACCCTGCTCGGCCCGCCCCAGCGCCCTGCCCACCGCGCGCTCGGCGGCGAGCACGTCCGCCACCGTCCCGAGCGGGAGGAGGAGCACCGGCGCGCCGAGCCCGGCCATCGTCTCGACCGCGCGGCGGTTCCCCGGGCCGGGCTGGGCCAATACCAGATCTGGGTGGAGCGCCATCACCGCCTCGACGCTCGGGTCGACGAAGCCTCCGACCCGCTGGAGCCGCGCCACCTCCGGCCGCTCGTCGAACCGGGACACGCCCACCAGCCGCTCTCCGGCGCCGAGCGCGAGCACCACGTCGGTCAGCGACGGCGCGAGCGTCACCACCCGGCGCACCTCCCCTGCTGGCGCAGGCCCGAGCAGCCGGATGGGACCTGGGTCCGCTCCGGCGCCGAGCACCGCGGCGCAGAGGAGGGCGGAGATCACGGCGCGGGCACCACCGTGAGGTCGGTGATGTACGAGGGGCAGATGGTCGGCGGGGTGAGGCCGTTCAGGTAGCCCACCCGCTCCACGAACCCGTTGGTCGTGTAGTCCACCACGTACAGCCGGGCGGCGGTCTCGTCCGCGACATAGACGCTGGTGTTCTGCGGCACCGCGCGGCCCACGCTGGGAGGGAACTGGCCATCCGGGCGGGAACTCGGGGTCCAGAAGCCGATCGGCTGGTCCTTGGCGTCGAGGAGCAGCAGCGCAGTGTTGGCCACCGCTGTCACCTGGTACGTGCTGTCGTAGGCGCGCGCGCCGGCGCAGCTCACGAGCATCGGCGTGGTCCCGGCTCCGAGCGGCATGGAGGCGAGCCACTCGACGTTCTGGCAGCCGATGCCTGCGTCGGCGAGCCCGGCAACCGCCGTCACCGCTGCCTGGCCCGACCCACTGGGGTCGATCTTCACGACCAGCGGTGGCCCGTAGTCAGCCCCGGGCCGATCGCCGTAGTAGCGGAGCACGTTGGCCGCCACGTAGACGTACCCGTTCCGGGCGATGGCCTGGGTGGGCGAGGCGATGAACGGGCCGCCGTCGGGCGCCACCCCACCCCCCGGGAGCGCGGCCACCAGGGGCGCCAGCTCGTAGGTCGCCAGGAACTGCGCGCTCGCGGGGTTGGTCACGTTCACGCGCACCACCTGTCCGGTGCCGTTGAGCGGGACGAAGAGGTCATTGCCGATCGCAGCGAAGGGCTCGGGGAAGCTCCCGGCGTCGAACCCCACACCCCCGGCAATCACCAGGCCGAGTGACCCGGCGCCGGTCGGTCCGAGCAGGGTTCCTGCGTCCAGAGGGGGTGGACCGTTGAAGATGCGGATCGCGTTGACGAAGGAATTCGTCGCGTAGAGCAACGTCCCTCCCGCAGCCGGAGCCACGTACAGCTGGCTGGTGCCGGCATGGCTGCCGCCCGACGTCCCCACCAGCGGGGGACGGGTGGCGCTGGCGCTGCCCAGGCTACCGATCGGGATCTCGAACAGGCTCGCGCTGTCGTCATCGGCGTAGAGCAGCACCGAGCCCAGGACCCCGAGCGCGTCGGGGAACGAGGCCCCCGGAGTATTCGCCGCCGCATCCAGCAGCAGGCCCCCCGGCAGGTCGTGGATCTCCTGGAGGTAGCCGCCCGGGGTGGCGATGCAGCCGGCCACGAGCGCCGTCCGGCAGCCTCCGGACCCGCAGTCCTCGCACACGCCCTGGTTGCAGGCCTGGCCGCTGCCACAGACATAGCCGCAGGACCCGCAGTTCCTCGGGTCGGTCGCGATGACGGTGCAGATGCCGTTGCAGACCTGCTGCCCCACCGGACAGACACAGCCGCCGGCGACGCAGACGTTTCCGCCGTTGCAGGCCGACCCGCACGAGCCGCAGTTGTTGCTGTCGGTCTGGGTCGCGACGCAGGTGTCGGCGCACTTCGTGAGGCCGGTATTGCACTGGAGCTCGCTGGAGGTCAGGCAGCCCGGGAGCACGGCAGCCGCGGCGAGGAGAAGAGCGGCCAGGGCCGCGCGGGGAGACGACGTCATGGAGAGACCTCGGGTGTGGAGGGCTGAGCGCTCGACCGGGGGCTCGACAGGTCGAGGCGAAACGTGAGGGTGGCGAAGAAGGCCCGGCCGGGCAGTGGGTAGGCGTCGAAGTCCCGCGTCTGGACGTCGCCGATGTTGGTTGCGGTGAACGAGGCGACGAGCTCCGGGCGCCGGAGAACCAGGACGTCCACCCCGGCGTCGAACAGCGCCCGGCCCTGGATGGCGAGGAACTCGGTGTTCGATCGGTTCACGTACATCAGCGACTGGGCGCGCATCGTCGCGCGGAGCCGTACCCGCTCCGGACCGGCGAGGATCCGCAGGAATCCCCGCTGGCGCGGCCGGAAGGGCACTTCCTTGCCGTAGTACGGCTGGATGTCGCGGATGTTCTGGGTGAAGAGCAGGGTGTAGCTCCCGCTCAGCTCCATCCAGGGTGCCGGAGAGAGCCGACCCTCGAGCTCCATCCCGGCCGCCCGCACCGCTGCGGTGTTGCGTGGCTTGGTGGGGAGCGGCGGCTGGTACTCGTAGATGATGAGGTTCTCGTACTGCGCGGCGAAGCCCGCCACCCGGAGCAGTCCGAGCGAACCCGAGACACCCGCACCCGCGTCGACGAAGACGCCTCGCTCCGGCTGGAGGTCCGGATTGGCGAGCTGGGTCCCGCTCGGGATGTAGAGCTCCACGAACGAGGGCACCCGGAACGATTGACCGGCGTTGGCCTGCAGCACCACCCCGGGGGGCAACGACCAGGAGACACCGACCTTGGGCGACAGCCCGACGAAGGGCCCTGCCTGGTCGAGCCGGAGGGACGGGACGATGGAGACCCGGTCCTGCGCGAGCCTCCAGTCGTCCTGGATGGACACGGAGGTGACCGCCCACCTGGGCGCGTTCATCCCCGCGTCGGCGAAGGACAGACCCACCGACGCAGAGGCCGACAGCCAGTGGTGGCCGAGCGGAAGCGTCCCGTCCCAGGAGAGCGCGGCCTGCCACCACCGGGTGTCCTCGGAGAAGAAGCCTCCCCGGAAGCTGTTGGTCTCGCGGCGGGTGTCGAGCCGGAGCGAGGTCTCCGCCCCGGAGCCGAACGCGCGGGACATCCGGAGACCGGCCTGGAGTCCGAGGAAGTCCTGGTGGGCGTCCGCGGAGGGCGCATCCACCGTGCCCGCCAGCCCCCGGGAGACGGAATTGACGAGGACCAGCCCGTCGATGCGCCACGGGCCGACGAAGCCGCCGGCCTTGGCCAGGCCCCCCACCCAGGTGGACTGGTTGTTCTGGCGAACGACCGTCTGCGGGCTGCTGGCCGGAGTGCCGGCGAGCGGGTCGTAGGTGTAGGTGAAGTCGCCGTTGGTGTGGCCGGCGCTCGCCGAGAGCAGGCCCGCTCCGCCGAGCGCCGGACCGGACACGCTGGCGCTCCCCTGGAGGGTGCCGAAGCTGCCGTAGGTCAGGTCGCCGGTGAGGGCGGGCCCGGCACCGCTCGGGGTGGCGAGGTTCACCACCCCCCCGAGCGCACCGGCGCCATAGCGGGCGCTGGCCCCGCCGCGCAGGATCTCGGCGCGCTGCACCGCCGGGAGGGGAACGAGGCTCAGGTCGGCGATGCCACCGAGGCCGTTGAGGGGCACACCGTCCAGCAGGACCAGGACACCGGTGCTGGAGGCGCCCCGGAGGGTGAGCTGCTCGCTCTGGCCGAGGCCGCCGCTTTGCTGCAGCTGGACGCCCGGAGCCTCGCTGACCAGCGTCCCCAGCGTGGAGACCTCGGCCCGGCGCGAGGAGACGTCCACCACGGTGGTCAGGGCCGTCGGGTCACGGACCAGGGGCGACTCGGGCGGAGGGGGGGCCGCCGGCACCGGCACGTCGACCGGGGGCAGCTCGACCGCGGCCGGGGACTGCCCCCAGGCGATCGAGGCCACGCTCAGTGCCGGACCGAGACAGGCCCGGGCGAAACGCCATCCGCCCATCGTCCGCCTTCCGCTCTCTTCTCCGAAGAGAGAAGGCCAGCTACGGCGACGGGGGCTCCGGCGCCGCACCCTCGGGCAGGTCTCCTGGCTCACGGATCAGCGACGCAGGCGGCGCCCCGATGGCGCCTTCACGTCCGGGTTCGTCCTCCCACCTTCCCACGGAGCGACCGTCCGCAGTGGCGACCGATGGAGGATGTCGAACCGGCCCGGTTCCTCGGGCCGCTCCGTTCACAGTGGCGGGACCGCGCCGGACTCTCACCGGCTTCCCTGTTGGGCCCGACATGGGCACCCGGGGGCAAACCGCTGTGTGGCACAGCGGCCGCCCGCCGCGCAAGCGGCAGTCAGGGGTGAGGGTTTTGACGTTGACCGGTTCCAGCCGGTGCCCGACGCTGGCCAGCACGAATGCGTCTCTCGCTCCCGGTCCTCCTCCTCGGCGTCACGGCCTGCGCAGGCTTCAACAAGACATCGCTCAAGCACTGGTACCCGCCCCCGGACACCGACACCCAGCAGCTCTGCATCAGCGAACGGGCGAGCCGGTGCACGGACCAGGCGCTGGCGATGATCGCCCCCACTGCGAACCCGAAGGACCCCACGCGGGCGGCGCAGCTGCTCGGCGCGGCATGCCAGCAGGGTGATTCCAAGGCCTGCGACTTTCTGGACGCGCACTTCGTCGGCCCCAAGCGGCTCGACCCCATTCCCGAGGGCATCGGCCACGGGCTGCCGCACGCATCGAACTCGTACGGGGAGATCGCCTGCACCGTGAACGTGGAGGGCGAGGCCTACAAGTGCCGCAGCATCCAGAACGGCGGCTACAACCAGACGTACATCGACGCTCTGCTCCGCGTCCGGTACGCGCCCGCCACCTTCGACGGTCAGAAGTTCGAGAGCGAGTACGTCGAGCGTTACGTCATCCAGGGCGACTACTGATCACCAGACGTTGCACACCTTCTCGGGTGGCTTGGTCATCGGCTGACCCGGCTTGCAGGAGAACGCCGCGCCGAACTCGGGCATGTTCACCACCAGGCCGTTCACCCGGTAGCGCGGAGGCGAGTGCGGGTCGGTGCGCGCCAGGAGCCGCATCGCCTCGGGCCGCATGTTGGTGCAGGCCCACTGCGCGTTCCCCACGAAGAAGCGCTGGTCGGGGGTGAGGCCATCGATGGGCATGAGCCGCACGGAGGCCGTGGACGCCTTCCACGCCCGGTAGGCGAGGATGAGCCCGCCGAGGTCCGCCACATCCTCTCCGATGGTGAGCTTGCCGTTCACGTGGACGTCGTCCACGGCGATGTAGCCCGAGAACTGGTCGGAGATGCAGGCGGTGCGCCGGGAGAACTCTGCCGCGTCCTCCTTGGTCCACCAGTCCTTCAGGTTCCCCTTCGCGTCGTACTGCCGGCCCTCGTCGTCGAAGCCATGGGTGAGCTCGTGCCCGATGGTCCCGCCGGTGTTCCCGTAGCCGGGCGCCGCGTCGATCTTCGGATCGAACAGCGGCGGCTGCAGGATGCCAGCCGGGAAGTTCATGCCGTTCATCGAGGGGTTGTAGTAGGCGTTCACCGACTGCGGCGTCATTTCCCACTCGCCGCGATCCGCCGGCTTGCCGATCCGCCCGAGCTGCCTGGCGGTCTCGAAGCGCATCGACCGGGCGACGTTCCCCCGGAAGTCGTCGGGGGCGATCTTGATCGACGCGTAGTCCCGCCACTTGTCGGGGTAGCCGATGTTGTTGGCCATCGCCGCGAGCTTCTCCAGCGCACGGGCCCTGGTGGGCTGGGACATCCAGGCGAGCGTGCGGAGGTCGGACTCCATCTCCTTCTCGATGTGCTGGACCATCTCCAGCGTCTTCTGCTTGAGCTCGGGCGAGAAGTTCTTCTGGACGAAGACCTGGCCCAGGGCCTCGCCGAGATCCCGATCGACCCAGCGCACGCAGCGCTTCCAGCGCGGAGCCTGCTCCTCGGTGCCGAAGAGCACCTTGCCCCGGAAGGCGAAGTCCTCGTCGGCGAAGGCGCGCGACAGGTACCGGGCCTGCGTGTTCGCCAGGTGCCAGCGCAGGTATCGCTTCCAGTCCGCGAGCGGCCGCTTCGCCAGCTGCGCATTCACCGCCTGGAGGAACTTCGGCTGGCTCACGTTGAGCACCCGGGTGTCGGGGACGCCCATCCCGGCGAGGTAGGTCTTCCAGTCGAAGGCCGGGGCGAGCTTGCCGAGCTCGGCCACCGTCTTCCGGTGGAAGATCGCGTACGGGTCACGGCGCTCGACGCGGGTGAGGCTCGCCCGGGCGAGCGTGGTCTCGATGTCCATCACCAGCGCCGCCGTTCCCGCCGCGGTCGCGGCATCGTCACCGAGCAGGCCCAGCAGGGTCGCCACGTGCGCGCGGTACTTCTCCCGGAGCTCCTTCGACTTGGTGTCCTGGTCCAGGTAGTCGTCGCGGTCCGGCAGCCCGAGGCCGCCGGCGTACACCCCGGCGAGGTACTGGGTTGCGTCGCTGGCGTCCTGCTCCGAGCTGAAGCCAAAGAGCAGCTCGCTGGTGGACGACTCCATGTGCTGCGTCGCCAGCCAGCGGGCGAGGCCCTTCCGGTCCTTCACCTCGGCGAGGTCGGCGAGCGCCGGCTTCAGTGGCGTCGCCCCGAGCGCCTCGATGCGCGGCTCGTCCATGCAGGCCCCGAAGTAGCTCCCCAGCTGGACCTGGACCGGACTGCGCGCCGCCGAGGGATCGGCGGCGGTCCGGAGCAGCGCCCAGAGGTGGCGCTCGATCTCCTCCGATAGCTTTCCGTAGACGCTCCAGGTGGACTGGTCGGGAGGGATGGGGTTGAGCTTCTGCCAGCCGGCGCACGAGAAGGCGTAGAAGTCCACGCAGGGGTCCACGGTGCGATCCATGAAGCGCGGGTCCAGCCCGGGCGTGTAGGGCAGCATCGGGAGCGGCGTCTCGCTCGCCACGGGTGGCTCCGCCGCGCGGGCGATGCACCCGAGCAGCAGCACGAGGAGAGGGAGACGGCGCATCGCGGGTGTCCTGACGTGAGGGGAGACGGGCGGACCCTAGCCGTCCCTCCCCGGACGCCGACAGCGGAGTTGCAGCGAGCGGGCAAGCCGAATCGCCAGGGGCGCGACTGAACATCCGTCCAGAAACGTGGAGCACGGTCCTTCGCCACGGACCGCGCGCCCGACACCACTCGAGGTGCCGGAGCGTGGCACGGCACCTGCTCGAGCCCCGACCCGTGCGGCCCGCATCGACGGGCCGGCGCCGGGCCATGCCGGCCCGGGCAAGGGCGTGGAGGTGGAAGGTGCTGACGACAGGAAAGCGGCTGGCGGTGTTCTCCATCCGCGAAGGCAAGGGCGGGACGGTCTGGGTCCGGGCGGGCTCGGCGTTCGTCAACCGGGACGGGTCACTGAACGTGCTGCTGGATGTGCTGCCGCTCGACGGCAAGCTGCACGTACGCGAGGCCGGCGACCGTCGTGAGACCGCCGAGGTGGCGGCGGAACCGAAGCTCTCCGCGGTGGGAGGTGCCCAGTGAGCGCGCGCGGGCTCGTGCTCGCCGCGGCGGTGCTCTCTGGAGCCTGGGCGCACGCCGCCCCGGTGGCGCCGGGCTCGGCCACCGCAGGCAAGGCCAAGCGCTCCGCCGGTAGCGGGGTGCTGAACCTGAACACCGCCACGCTGGACCAGATCGACGCGCTGCCGGGGGTCAGCTCCAGGCTCGCCGCGGCCGTGGTGGCGGAGCGAACCGCGCGCCCGTTCAGCCGCCCCGAGGACGTGATGCGGGTGCGGGGCCTGAGCCGGAAGCGCTTCGAGCGGCTCCGGCCGCATCTCACCGTCACCGGGACAACGAGCTTCGTGCCCTCCACGGGGCGGCCAGGGCCCCGGGCGGCGAAGGCCCGCGCGCGGCACGCCCCGGGTGGTGGGGCGCACCCCTGAACCGCCCCCGTGCCCCTCAGGGGCTGTGGGGCCCGCTACCCTCAGGTGAGCAGTGAACCTGCTCTCTTCCGGGGCAGTTCAGCGGCGGCCACCCTCCTGGGAGGCACCACTTCCCAGGAGGGCCCAGCACAGGCCATGCTCGTGTGCTCTGCCAGGAAGGGCGGAGCAGGGTCCGGGGTTGTCGCCCGGGCCGGGCGCTCCGGCGCCTCCCGAACCGCCGTGAACCTGCTGCACTCTGCCCCGGAGACCGAGCTTCGCCCCCCCGATGCGCCGACGGACGCGGCGGCTGGCGCGACCGTCGACCGCTTCCTGGCCTCGGTTCGCCGGCGGCAGGCGCGGGCGGTGGCGCTCGAGGCCGTGCTGCTCGCCGCGGCGACCGTCGCCGCCGGAGGAGCGCTCGGCGGCCTGCTGGCCAGGGCCTGGCCCCGGGGTGTCCGGTGGATTCTCCTCGTGTGCCTGCTCGCCGCGGTGGGGCTCGTCGTGGAGCGGGTCTGGCGACACTGGGCGCGGGCGGCGGGGAACCCCTTCCGCACGGCGCGGCTGGTGGCGTCGCGGATGCCGGGTGTCTCGCTCGACCTGCTCGCCGCGCTCGAGCTCCGCCGGGCGATGGCCCACGACCCGTCCTTCTCCACCGAGCTCGCGCTCGCCCATCTCCGGTCCGTGGACGCACGCACGGCGAAACTCGATGCCCAGACGGTCGTGGACCGCCATGCGGTCCGCCGGGCGGGGTTCATCGCCCTCGGCGCGCTGGTCGCCCTGGCGCTGGTCTGCGGGGTCTGGCCGGACCGGATGCGCACGCTCCTGCTCGCGCTCCGTCCGGCGGCGGCGCCGGGGGCCCAGGGCGCGCGCGAGCCCATCACCGGCGAGATCGAGGTGCTCTATCAGTACCCCGCGTACACCGGGCTCTCCCCCCGCACGGTCACCAGCAGCGGCGACCTCTCCGGGCCCAAGGGGACCGTCGTCCAGCTGCGGACCCGGGCGGACCGGACGGTCAACGGCGCGCAGCTGCAGCTGAGCACGGGAGCCGTGGTGCCACTCCGGGTCGAGCACGGACGCGACCTGAGCGGCAGCCTCGTGCTCCAGGCGACGGGGACGTACGCCGTGGTCTTCATCGGGCGAACCGGGCGAGAGGCAGCCCGCGGCCCCGACTTCCCCCTCACCGTCGAGCCGGACGCCCCTCCCCAGGTGTCGATCCTCCTCCCCGGCGGGGGACTGGAGGTCGACCCCGAGCAGGAGGTGCTGCTTCGCTGGGAGGCCTCGGACGACTACGGGCTGTCCGACCTGGCGCTGGTCTGGACGGGGCCCGACGGCCAATCGCACCGCCAGAAGCTCGCCCACGACGACGGCCGGAAGAGCTCGGGGCAGTACCGCTGGCAGCTGTCGCCGCTGAAGCTCGGCCCGGGCGACCGGGTCAGCTATGCCGTGGAGGCCCTGGACAACGACGCGGTGGACGGGCCGCAGAAGGGGACCAGCCGCGAGCAGACGCTGTTCGTCTACAGCGCCGCCGAGCACCGGCGCGAGGCGCTGCGACGCGCCGCGGAGCTGTGGGAGCGCCTCGTCGCCCACCTGGCCACCCGCATGGAGGGGCCGGATCGCGACGCGCGGAAGTCGGAGGACAAGGTCCGGGCACAGGAGCCGGTGGACACCTCGGGCATCGTCCTGGCCGGGGATCTGGTCGGCACCGCGCGCGCACTGGCCCGGGAGCGGGACCGGAACGAGGCGCTGGTCTCGGCCCTCGAGCACGTGGGCCAGGACGTGGCAGCGCGCGTACGCTCCACGTCGGACACCCGCAAGCTGTGGATCCGGCTCGCCGGCCGACGCACCGAGCTGGACATGGACGGCCGGCTCTCCCGCGTGGCGCAGGAGGAGATCAGCGCGCTGGAGAAGGACGTCCTCTACCTCGAGTCGCTCCTCGACCAGCAGCGGCTCGAGGAGCTGCGCGAGCTGGCCGGGCAGATGGCACGCGACCAGCGCGAGCTGGCCAAGCTCATCGAGCAGTTCCAGAGCACCCGGGATCCCGCGCTTCAGGAAAAGATCCTCCGCCAGGTCTCCGCGCTCCGGAAGCGCATGGAGGAGCTGGCTCGCCGGATGGGGGAGCTGCAGAAGAGCATCCGCGACGAGCACTTCAACGTGGAGGCGATGCGCGAGCTCGCCAAGCAGCAGGACATGCAGGGCGGGCTGGAGGAGATCGAGAACCTCCTCAAGGAGGGCAAGACCGAGGAGGCCCTCGCCAAGCTCCAGCAGCTCCAGGCGCAGATGAACGATCTGCAGAAGGGCCTCGACGACGCCGCGGGCAACATGGGTGGCCGGGCCAACCCGGAGCTGGTCAAGCGGTACCGGGAGTTCAGCGACGCCCTGAAGTCCACCACCGACGAGCAGCAGCAGCTCGCCGAGCAGACCAAGGCCGTTCGGGATCGCTACCGCGAGCAGATGCGCCAGCGAATGAAGCAGGCGGCGCAGGGGCTCCGCGAGACGCTCCAGAAGAAGGCGGAGCAGGTGTCGCAGGACTACCAGAAGGTTGGCCCGAACGACCTGAGCCCCCGGGCGGACCAGCCGCTCGAGCTGGCCAAGTCGGAGCTGGAGAACCTCCGCTCTGCGCTCAGGTCGGAGGACTTCGACCTCGCTTCCGAGGCGGCGCAGCGGGCACTGCGGCAGGCGGAGGCGATCTCCCGGGCAGGAGAGCAGCAGCGGGCGCTGGACGAGGCGTACCAGAACCCGCCGGACGTCCGCGAGAAGTCACGCAAGCTCGCCCAGCGGCTGGAGAAGGACGCCGAGACGGTGCGCGACATCCGCAAGAAGCTCGATCAGCTGTTCCCGCCCCTCTCCTCGCAGCTGGGCCAGGGCGACCGGCAGAAGCTCCAGGAGCTGTCGCAGGGACAGCGGAAGCTCGGACAGAAGGCCCAGGACCTGCAGCAGAAGATGCGCCAGCTCGAGCAGATGGCCCCGCTCTTCGGCGAGCAGGGGGAGGAGGCGCTCCAGCAGATCTCCGACCGGATGGCGGGCGCCACCGAGCGCCTCGAGGGCAAGGACCCGCAGCGCGGCTACGGTGAGCAGAAGGCGGCGCTCGACTCGCTCGAGCAGCTGCAGCAGTCCATGCAGCAGAGCCAGCGCGGCGGGGGCAAGGGCGGGCTGCCGCTGCCGCTCCTCGCCGGTGGCGGACAGGAGGGCGGGAACGACCTCAGCCGGCAGAAGGTCGAGGTTCCGGACGCAGATCCCAACGGGGCCCCGCGCGAGTTCCGCAAGGATCTGCTGGACGCGATGAAGCAGGGCACGCCCGAGCGGTACCGGGATCAGGTGAAGCAGTACTACGAGGAGCTGGTGAAGTGAGCCGAGCCCTCGCCACAGCCGCCCTCCTCGTCGCCGGCCTCGGCTGGGCGGCCCCGGCCGACATCCGGGCGCGGGTGCGCGCGCTCGAGGAGTCCCTCGACGAGGAGGACTACGTCGGCGCCCGAGCCGAGCTGGAGCGGCTGAAGCAGGGACACGAGGGCAACGAGTCCGTCGACTTCTTCGCCGGGCGGGTGGCCTTCGGCGAGGGCCGTTACACGGACGCGGTCTCGGCGCTCGAGCTCGCCGGGGTGGAGGACCGGCCCGGGAGCTACCTCCGCCTGGCCCGCGACACGCTCGCCATCACCCGGGAGCACGAGCGGGCGGAGAGCGAGCACTTCATCTTCCTCTACCCGAAGGGAAAGGACGCGGTCCTCGCGCCGTACGCGCTCGAGGCGCTCGAGGCCCAGCGCGCGGCCCTGGAGAAGGACCTCGGCCACGCCCCACCGGGCAAGGTCCGGGTCGAGGTGGTGAACGATGCCGCGGAGCTGTCCCGCGTCTCCACCCTCTCCCAGCGCGAGATCGACCAGACCGGCACCATCGCCATCTGCAAGTTCAACAAGCTGATGGTGACCTCACCCAAGGCGGTGCTCCGGGGCTACGACTGGCTCGACACCCTGGCGCACGAGTACACGCACCTGGTCGTCACCCAGACCGGGCACAACTCGGTGCCCATCTGGCTCCAGGAGGCGATGGCCAAGTACCTCGAGTCGCGCTGGCGCGGGCCGGCGGGCAAGGCGCTGCCGCCGTCGTCGCGCGCGCTGCTCGCCGAGCGGGTGCAGAAGAACGACCTCATCCCCTTCGCCAAGATGCACCCCTCGATGGCCAAGCTCCCCACCTGGAAGGACGCGGCCACGGCGTTCGCCGAGGTCTTCTTCGCCGCCGAGTATCTGCACCGGGAGCACGGGATGAAGTCGCTCCGCACCATCGTGGAGACGATGGGCGCCGGGGCGACCGACCAGCAGGCGGTGGAGAAGGCCACCGGCAAGTCGTTTCCGGCCTTCGAGAAGGGCTGGATGGCCTATCTGAGGTCGCAGCCGGCCCCGGCGAACAAGGCGCCTACCACCTCCGAGCGACCCATCCTCAAGGGGAAGAACACCCCGCCCGACGAGGGGAAGAAGGGGCGGGAGATCTCCTTCGGCGAATTCGACGAGGTGGAGAACCCGGCCGCGCGTCGCTGGGCGCACCTCGGCGAGCTGTTCCGCGAGCGGGGGCGCTTCCCCGCCGCGGCCGAGGAGTACGGCAAGGCGCACGCGCTGGTCGGCAGCGCCTACGAGACCATCTCCAACAAGTACGCGCTGGCCCTGATGGCGGTGAAGCGGCTCGACGAGGCGGAGAGGGTGCTGCTCGCCTCGCTCGAGGCACACCCCGGCTTCGCCTCGACGCAGGTCCACCTCGGGCGCATCTACCTGAGCCGTGGCCAGTGGTCCGAGGCCCGGTCCGCGTACCGGTCCGCGCTGGCGCAGGACCCCTTCGACCCGGAGATCCATCTGGCGCTGCTCAAGTCCGCCCAGTCGCTCGGCGATGCCCCGCTGGCAGACCGGGCGCGCAGCGCGTCCGCCGTCCTCACCGGGCTCCCCGCGGACCGGCTGCCGGAGCTCCTGGCGCGCCTGCCCGGGCCGCAGTCCGATCCGTCCGACGTCGCGATCCCCCGCGGACCGGCCGAGCCTCCCCATCCACCCCGACCCGCCCCCAAGAAGGCGCCCAAAGCACCCGAACCGACGGCCACCGAACGGCTATGACCTCTCCCATGTCCTCGACTCCCCTCACTGCCGTGGAGCCCGGCGCCGACCTGCGCGCGGTGGAGGCGCTGGCCCGGGCCCGGACGGCCATCGTCGAGCAGATCGAGAAGCGGGTGGTGGGACAGAGCGAGGTGGTGGAGCACCTCCTCATCGCGCTCTTCTCCCGCGGGCACTGCCTGTTCGTCGGCGTGCCCGGCCTGGCCAAGACGCTGCTCATCTCCACCCTGGCCGAGGTGCTGAACCTCACCTTCAACCGCGTGCAGTTCACCCCGGATCTGATGCCCTCCGACATCACCGGGACCGACATCCTCGAGGAGGACCGGGCCACCGGTCACCGCGAGTTCCGCTTCGTCCGGGGTCCGCTGTTCGCCAACATCGTCCTCGCCGACGAGGTGAACCGCACGCCTCCCAAGACGCAGGCGGCGCTCCTCCAGGCGATGCAGGAGTACCGGGTGACCGCGGGCGGCGAGACGTACCCGCTGGACCTGCCGTTCCTGGTCTTCGCCACCCAGAACCCCATCGAGCAGGAGGGCACGTATCCCCTGCCCGAGGCCCAGCTCGACCGCTTCATGTTCCTGGTGGACGTGGGCTACCCGTCCGCCGAGGAGGAGTTCCAGATCGTCAAGAGCACCACCTCGGGGGTGACGCCCCGGCTGACGAAGGTGCTCTCTCCCGAGCAGATCCTCGCCCTTCAGGAACTGGTCCGCCGGGTGCCGGTCCCGGACCACGTGGTCCGCTACGCCGTGGAGCTGGTGCGCCAGACGCGGCCGAAGGAGCCTGGCGCCCCCGAGGTGGTGCGCAAGCACGTGAACTGGGGCGCCGGCCCGCGGGCGAGCCAGTACCTGGTCGTGGCGGCGAAGGCCCGGGCGGTGCTCCAGGGCCGCTTCGCGGCGACGGTGGAGGACGTGCGCGCGCTCGCGCTGCC
>JADGQZ010000231.1 GCA_017881345.1 Myxococcaceae bacterium
ACCTACGGGAACGCAAATGCGAAGCTCGAGATCAGATGCTCGAGCGGGCACACGTTCAGGATGACGCTCAGCAAGATTACCAACTGCCACCAGTGGTGCCCGCGGTGCAGGAGCACCGTCGAGGAACAGGCGGCGAGGCATTATCTCGAGTACTACCTTGGGTTCAGGTTCGACCAAGTTCACGCGAAGCCACTATGGCTAGCGGAGGCGGCGGGTCTGTCGCTGGAGTTGGACGGGCTATCGGAGGAAAAGAAGACCGCGTTCGAATATCAGGGTGAGCACCACTATCGGCAGATCGCTGTCTACGGCAAGCCGCTCTGCGAGACCCAGCGCCGTGACGCACTGAAGGTCCAAGTGGCCCGGAATCGAGGGTGCCGGCTCATCGTCGTGCCCACGTTTCCGGACAACTGGACGAGTGAGATCGCGCGCGGTCACGTCCTGAACACTCTTCGAGCGTATGTGCCGGAGAATGAGTTCGCTGAGATGAGCGAACGCGAGGCGTCGGCCCCGCGGTTCATCCGGGAGGCCGATGGCAGGCTCGATGACCTTCGGCATTTTCTGGAGGCGCAGGGCGATACGCTTCTAGAGGATGCCTACCTCGGTTTTCACATTCCGCATCGGGTCATGTGTGCCTGCGGCACCCTCAGGCACGCGACCCCGGGCAACATCAAGGCGGGGAGGCGATGCGTGAACTGCGGCCGAAAGGTGGTGATGGCGGGGAAGCGAGTCGCGCAGCGAGCGGCATTCGAGAAGACCAAGGGCGCCAAGCTGGAGCGGCTCCGCGCTGGCCTGGAGGCTGTGGAATGCTCACTGCGTGCCACTGTCCACGGTGGTTATGCGAAGCCACATGCTGCCAAGTGCCTCGCGTGCGGACATGAGTGGGGCGCGCTTTGGATCGTGGTGCAGAAGGGGAGGGGGTGCCCAGCTTGCGGCGTTCAGCGGAAGCTCGCGGCGTTTGCGGCGCAGGCGCAGAAGAAGATTGCGCTGGCGGCCGTTCGGCGGGCGCATGCCCACGACCTGCATGCGCAGGGTTCCTCAGTTGCGGCGATTTCGCTTGCGCTTGGAGTTACCGAGCAGAAGGTCCGGGAGTACCTCTTCTGGCGCCGGAAGGGAAAGCCGGCGTCCAAGGCGGCGTAGGGGCACTGCTTAGACGGGCGGGGACGGTGAAGTTGCGCGGAAGGGGACATCGGTGTCTCGGGAGCATGGCCCTTCGAGGCGCATCCGAGCGGCCTCTGCGCTAAGGCGAGCGTGGGGGCTGGCATGAACGAGCTTTTGGGACGGGAGGGGCGACGTGGACGAGAACGAGGTCGACATCCCGGCGGCGTACGCGAGGTGGCGGAAGGACCGCAGCCTGGCGCTCAACCGGATCGTGGTCGAGCGGCTACGCCGCGACCCAGCCGCCCTCGAGCTGGCGCGCGCCTGGCTGCGCCGCTGGAGGCGCACCGTGTCGCCGCGCACGATGCCTTACCTTGACGAATGGGAAGCGATCATGAACCGCGGCGTAGACGCCACCATCGCGGTCCTGGTCGAGGACTCTGAGCACGCTGCTGACCTGCGGAAGTGCGGCCCGTTCCCCGCCCTCGTTGACCAAACAGAGCGGGCCGCGGTGCTGGCCGAGTGGGCACCTCGCCGCCCTGGCCAGAAGTAGCGGAGCGGATCTCGCGCGATAAGTAGACGCAACGGGAGCAACAATGCGGCGATCCGGGACGACGTGGGATGCTGAGCCGTTCGCGGCCTGGGCTCGGCGCTGGGAGATCGTGCTGGGCGACGGCTACGTCCGACCTGGGTGGATTCCGCTCCTCGACCGCCTGGCGCGTGACCTCGTCGCGCTCGGGTGGGACCGGCAGGTCGCCCAGATCAAGCAGAAGGTCGGCAGGCTCTGCTTCTACGCCCCCCGTGCACCCGGGCCGGCGGGCGAGGCGTTCTGGGGTCGTATCGAGGTGGCGGCGCGGGAGAGCCGGAGGACGTGCGAGCTGTGCAGCGACCCGGGCCGGCCGGGCCGACCCGGAGGCGACGAGCACGGCTGGATCCAGACCCTCTGCCCGCCGTGTTTCGAGATGGCGGACGCGTCCGAACGAGCGCGCGCTGCCGAGCTGGAGCGCGAGCTCGCCGAAGATGAAGCCCGCCTCCAAGCCGAGGAAGACGAGCTCGCGAAGAGCGATCCGGAGTACCGGGCGTACCTCGAGGAGTTCGTCTACCCACATCGCCTGGGGAGGCGCTCAAAGTAGGAGGTGACGGATGGCGTTGGACCGCGCGGAGGGCAGAGAGGCACGGCTGAGCCCCCCTGCTGAGGCGCTCGCGATCTTCATGAGCAGCGTCTCCGAGGAGGCGTATTGCGCGAGGTGGCTCGTCGACCTCGAGTTCATCCTCTGGGCCGAGCTTGTGGACCCTGGTAGCGGCGGGTTCCGTGGTCGTCTTTCGGACGGGGAGCGGCAGGGGTTGAAGACGCTCTCCGAGGCAGCGGGCGGCTGGGTCGTGTACGACAAGGACAAGGGCAACGCCTTCGTCACGCTGGACGAATGGAGTCGTCGGTTTGATGCGTGGTCGAGGTCGAGGGGCACTTAGTCGCGAGACGCCATGCGGATCCTGTTCCTCGACGACGCCCAGCTTCGGCACGACGTGTTCGCCCGCGACCATGCTGGCGACGCCGTCGTCCGCGTTTTCACGGCGCCCGAGGCGATCGCCGCGCTGGATGGCCAGCTGCGCTTCGACGTGGCGCACCTCGACCACG
>JADGQZ010000232.1 GCA_017881345.1 Myxococcaceae bacterium
CTCGCTGCGCGGCTCCCGATGGCGCTGCGGTTGGCGGTGGTCGCCGGGGCGGCTGTGGCGCTGGTGAAGGCCCTCCCGGCCATGCTGCTCGGGGTCTCGCGCCTGATGTTCGCCTGGGCGGAGGACGGCATCGTGCCGCGCGTCGTCGCCTCGGTGCACCCGCGGTTCCACACGCCGCGGGTCGCCATCGGCCTCAGCGCGACCATGGCCTCGCTGGGCATCCTGGGATGTCACCTCGCAGGAGACTTCTTTCTGGGGGTGGACATCCTGGTCACCTCGATGCTGGTGAACTTCCTGCTGATGTGCGGCTCGGTCCTGGCGTTGCCGGTCCGGAACCCCGCGCTCGCCCGCGACATCCGGGTCATCCGGTCGCGGGGCGCGCAGCGGATGATCGGCGTCGCGGGCATCGTGCTGCTCGGAGCGTTGCTGGGAGTGCACACCGCGCGGGACCTCGGGCCGTCCGGACTTCCCTGGTACCTCCGGAGCACGCTGGTGTGGCTGGTGGTGATGGCGGTGGGCTCCGCGGTGTACTGGCGCGAGCTGCGCGGCCTCCGCCGGCGGGGCGTGAACGTCCAGGCCCTCTTCGCCGCCTTGCCGCCGGAGTAGGACAGGAGATCATGGCGAGCATCCCCCGACCGGAAAGACGGCAGCTCGCCCCCGACCTCGACGTGTCACGCATCGTGACCGGCCTGTGGCAGGTCGCGGACATGGAGCGGGGTGGCCGGCAGCTCGACGTCGAGGCCGCCTCGGCGGCGATGGGCCCGTACGTGCAGGCAGGCTTCAGCAGCTTCGACATGGCGGACCACTACGGGTCGGCGGAGGAGATCGCCGGGCGGTTCGTCGCCGGCGGCGGGCCGGCCGAGATCCTCACCAAGTGGGTGCCGGACCCTGGCCCGATCTCCCGGGAGATGGTCCGGGCCGCGGTGACGCGTGCGCTGCGGCGGCTGCGGCGCGAGCGGATCGACCTGCTCCAGTTCCACGCCTGGCGGTTCTCGGATCCGGCCTGGCTCGACGCGCTGTTCTTCCTCGAGGAGCTGCGGGGAGAGGGGCTGGTGGGCCACCTCGGCGCGGTGAACTTCGACACGGCCCACCTGCGGGTGGCGGTGGCGAGCGGCATCAAGCTGGTCTCGAACCAGGTGGCGTTCTCGCTGCTCGACCGGCGTGCGGCGGGACGCATGTCGGCGTTCTGTCGCGACCACGGGGTCCAGCTGATCGCATACGGAGTGCTCGCCGGGGGGTTCCTGACCGAGCGCTGGCTCGACCGTCCCGCGCCCACCGAGGCCGAGCGTGCCACCTGGTCGGAGATGAAGTCCCACCGGTTCATCGAGGCGACCGGGGGCTGGGAGCCGTTTCAGGCGCTGGCCCGGGCGGTTGCCGCGGTGGCGCAGAAGCACCACGTCTCGATGGCGAACGTGGCCTGCCGGGCGATCCTCGACGAGCCCGCGGTCGGCGCGGTCATCGTGGGAGCGCGCCTCGGGGAGCGGTCGCATCTCGAGGACAACGCACGGGTCTTCTCGCTCGTGCTCGACGACGAGGACCGCCGGTCGATCACCACGGCGGCCGCAGGGCTGAAGCCGATCCCGGGCGACTGCGGAGACGAGTACCGCCGGCCGCCGTACCTCACCGCGACGGGCGACCTCAGCCAGCACGTCCAGAGCTTTCCGCCGCCGTACCAGACGCGGGAGTCCGGAGGCCGGACGCTCTGTCTCAGCGGGACCCCGTGGGAGCCGCTTGCCGGCTACGCCCGCGCCGTGCGCAAGGGCGCGCGGATCTCGGTCTCCGGCACCACCGCGTCGCATGGGAGCCGCGCGATCGGGGGAACCGACGCGGCGGCGCAGACACACTTCGTCATCGACAAGCTCGAGGGCGCGCTCGAGTCGCTCGGTGGCAGGCTGGAGGACGTGGTTCGGACGCGGGTGTTCGTCCGGCGGATCCAGGACTGGGAGGTGGTGGCACGGGCGCACGGGGAGCGCTTCGGGCACATCCAGCCGGCGAACACGCTGGTCGAGGGAGCGCTCGTCTCCGAGGACGCGCTGGTGGAGATCGAGGCCGAGGCCGAGCTCTGAGAGGCATCGGCGCCGGAGACGCCCCGCGTCATCGGCCCCCGGTTGCCGTCTCGATCGGTCGCTGCTATCTCGCGGTTGCGCCGTTCCGGCGGCGCTCCATGACCCTTCACTCCTGATCTCCGAAGCCGCTGCCCCGTCGAGCGCCCGCGCGCCCGGGGCAGGTCGTGTCCTCGATCCAGGAGCTCGCCGTGCCCAGCATTCGACTCGAAGGGGTGACGTTCGCCCACCATGACGCATTCCCCGTGCTCGAGGCCGTGAGCGCGGTGTTCCCCGACGGCTGGACGGGCCTCGTCGGCGAGAACGGAGCGGGCAAGAGCACGCTGCTCCGCCTCATCGCCGGCGCGCTCCGGCCCCAGGAGGGACGGGTCCGCCTCGAGCCCGAGGGAGGCCCGGTCGTGCTCTGCCCCCAGGACGTCGAGGCGCCGGGCGACGACGTGCTCGCGCTGGCCGCGCGGGATGACGGAATCGCCTGGCGGCTCCGGGGCGAGCTCGCGCTGGACGCGGCGGACCTCGAGCGATGGAGCAGCCTCTCCCCCGGCGAGCGACGCCGGTGGCAGATCGCAGGGGCGCTCGCCCGGGAGCCCCGGGTGCTGCTGCTGGACGAACCGACGAACCACCTCGACGCGGAGGGGCGGGCGTGCGTGCTCGCGTCGCTGCAGCGGTTTCGGGGAGCCGGAGTGGTCGTGTCGCACGACCGTGCGCTGCTCGAGGCGTTGACCTCGAGGACCGCCCGCTTGCACCGTGGCGGGCTCACGGTCACCTCGGGCGACTACGGGAAGGCGCGAGAGATCTGGGAGGCCGATCGCGAGCGGGCACGGACGCTCAGGGAGTCTGCGCAGTCGCGTGAGAGGCGCGCACGTCAGGCCCTCGCCGAGGCACGCCAGGCGCGGGCGTCGGCGGAGAGAGCCCTCTCCGGCAGAGGCCGGGACCCGCGTGACCGGGACGCGCGGAGCATCGGCGCACAGACGAAGCGCGCGTGGGCCGAGGCGCGGCTCGGCGGGGACGTTCGACGACTCCGGACCGCAGCCGAACGTGCCCTGGCGGCGGTCCCGGACGCACGCCCGGGCGTGGAGCTCGGGCGCTCCGTCTTCCTCGGCTACAGCCCCGCGCCGAGACCGGTCGTCCTGGCGCTCGACGCGGCGGAGCTCCGGGCAGGTCCGAAGGTGCTCGCCCGCGACGTGCACCTGGTCCTCCGTCGCGAGGACCGGGTCCGTCTTGCCGGTCCGAACGGGGCAGGGAAGACGACCCTGCTCAGGAGGCTGCTCGAGGCGAACCCTGCCCGATCCGAGCAGGTCTTCTTCCTCGGCCAGGAGGTCGCGCCCGGAGAAGCCCGGTCGATCCTCGATCGCGTCCGCTCACTCCCGTCCGAGGCGCGGGGCCGGACGCTCTCGCTGGTCGCCGCGCTGGGCAGCGATCCGGACCGGCTCCTCGCCTCCGCCGCGCCTTCACCCGGCGAGGTCCGCAAGCTGCTCCTCGCCGCGGGTCTGGCTCGGCAGCCCTGGGCGGTGGTCCTCGACGAGCCGACCAATCACCTCGACCTTCCGACCGTCGAGCGGCTCGGCACGGCGCTGAGTGCCTATCCCGGGGCGGTTCTGCTGGTCACGCACGACGACGCCCTCGCGGAGGCTTGCACCTCGACGATCTGGCACCTGAGTGGTGGCTCCGTCCTGCTCCACGGGAGCGAGGTCACTGCTCAGCGCGCGCCGCGCTCGCCGGTCCCGGTCACGCCGACGCCGTGATGAAACACCAGGTGCCCGCCCAGCCAGCCACCGACGCCGAGCCCACCCGCGACGAGCACCAGCGCGCTGACGTGGAGCACGCACCCGCATCCGGTCGGCAGCGCCGTGCCCCGGTACACGAGGTCGAGCACCGCCACGCAGGTGACCGAGAGCATCACCGCGAGGTGTGCCGTCGCGGTCCGGAGTGCCCTCGGCACCTGGCTGCCGACTGACAGGTAGTCGATGAACCCGGCCGAGGCCGCGATGACCGCCGCCACCGTGCCACCGATCAGCGCCCACCGCCCCAGCATCCAGAGGAGGGGAGAGCCGGCCACCAGCGCCGTCCCATCCAGAACCACCCAGAGCAGAAGCAGGACCATCGGGAAATCGCTCAGCGCGGCATGGAGTGGGTGCCCACCGATCCGCAGCCCACGGATCATGCCGCGTGCATCACGGCCACGAGGAGAATCAGGAACCCGGAGACCGCGACCAGCGCGTGAATGACCATCACCGGGATGGGCAGGGCCTTGTTCTGCATGTGCTGGGCGAACAGGTAGAACCCACCGATCGCCGCCACGATGAACACGATCAGCGCGGTCCGGGCAGGACCCGGCGTCGCCTCGCCCATCACTGCGATGATCAGCGCGATGAGCCCGGCGGCGGCAGCCGCCCCGTGGACCAGCGCGATCGACGTCGGCGGACGCTCGGCGCCACGGAAGCGGACGGTCGCCATGTACACGCCGCCCAGTGCAGCCAGGCCGAACAACACGAGTGCGATCACCATGCCGTGTCTCTCCTGTCAGGGGCCGGCGCGAAGCCGCCGGATGATGGATGAACGAGCGTGGCGGAGGTGACACCCGCCTACCCCACACCCTGCGTGCGTTGTCACCTTCCGACGGTCCGGGCATCCGTTGGTGGACACCATGTCCATCGCGCCGCTCCCTCCCGCGACACTCGAGCCGGGTATCTCCGATGAGGCGCTCATTGGCCGGGTGCTCGCGGGCGACGTCCAGGTCTTCGAGCTGCTGATGCGCCGGAACAACGCGCGCCTGTACCGCGCCATCCGGTCCCTCGTCCGGGACGAGTCCGAGGTCGAGGAGCTGATGCAGCAGACCTACGTGCTCGCCTACTCCCGGCTCCGGCAGTTCGCCGGCGGCGCGCAGTTCTCCACCTGGCTGCTCCGAATCGGGGTCAACGAGGCTCTCCAGCAGCTCCGGCGGGAGCGCCGCTGGCCACGGGCCGCACCCGACGTCCTGGAGGAGGAGCCCGCCATGCACAGCACCGACGCGACTCCGGAGCTGCGCCTCGCCCGCGCGCAGCTCAACCACCTGCTCGAGCAGCTCGTCGATGGGCTCCCGGAGTCACACCGCTCGGTGTTCGTCCTCCGGGAGGTCCAGCAGCTCTCGACCGCCGAGGTGGCCGAGGTGCTCGGGCTGACCCCGGACAACGTCAAGCAGCGCCTCTCCAGGGCCAAGGGCCTGCTCCGCGCCGCGCTCGAGCAGCACACCGGCGAGTCCGTCGCCGAGCTGTACCCGTTCGAGGCGCCGCGGTGCGACCGCGTCGTCTCGGGTGTCCTCGCGCAGCTCACCGGGGGCGGCGGACCGCCCACCGGCGGCGACCCCTGACGCACACCACCCCACCTCACCCGCGACGGCCTGGAACCCTGCGATTTTGGTAGGCTTCGCCGGCTCCACCACTGCCACATCCCTGAAGGGGAGGCCGCGCGTTTGGGGACCGGTGCCGATTCCGTCAAGGCGTACTCCGCCGTCCTGCACAAGAAGCCCAACGACGCCGAGGCCCTGGCGGCGCTGGAGGCGTTGCTGAAGGACGACACGGTGCGCGCCGAGGCCGCGCGCGCACTCATCCCCGCCTACGAAGCGGTCAAGGAGCACCGGAAGCTCGTCGCCGCGCTCGACCTCGTCGCCGAGATGACGCAGGACCAGCTCGAGCGCGTGCTCGCGCTCCAGCAGGCGGCGCACGTCCACCTGCACCACCTTCGCCAGCCCGAGCTCGCCTTCGCCGCCCTCTCGCGCGCCCTGCGCCTGTCGCCCGCCGACCCGAACCTCCGCACCGCCGCCCGCCGCGCCGCCGAGGACGCGGACGCGGTGGATGGCTTCGCCAACGTGCTCAAGGAGCTGGTGGCCCGGACGGATCTGACCCCACCGGCCCGCATCGCGCTCCACCGCGAGCTCGCCGACGTGCAGGAGAAGAAGCTCGACGACCGGCGTGGCGCCATCGGCCAGCTCGAGGCAGTCCTGGCGGTGGATCCGGGCAATGCCGACGCGCTCCGGGCCCTGCAGCGGCTGCTCCGCGCGAGCGACGACTGGCGCCGGCTGGTCCCCGTCCTGGAGACGTTCGCCGGGGTGGTGGCCGATCCGGCCGAGCGCCTCGCGCTCTGGCGCGAGATGGCCCTCTTGCTCGAGGGGAAGCTCGAGGATCGCGAGGCAGCGGCAGCCGCCTGGCGCCGGGTCTCGGAGGCGGATCCGCTGAACCGGGAGGCCGTGTCGGCACTCGACCGGCTCTACACCGCGCTCGGGAAGTTCGAGAACCTCGCCTTCGCCCTCGAGCTCCGGCGGGCGCAGGAGGGGCAGAGTCCGCAGGGCCGGGAGGCCACCTTCCGGCTCGCCCAGCTCCGGCGAGAGAAGCTCCAGGACTTCGGCGGCGCCCTCCAGCTGCTCGGGCAGGTGCTGTCCGAGGACCCCGGCCACACCCCGACGCTGGACCTGCTCGAGGCCTGGGCGCGGTCGCACGACCCGGACAGCCGGAGCGCGCTGGACACCCTCGATCCCATCCTGGCCCGCTCCGGCCAGCACGCCCGCCGCGTCGCCATCCGGGAAGCGCGGATGGCCGATGCGCTGACCGACGAGAAGATCCGCCTCGCCCAGGAGATCCGCTCCATCCAGGAGCGGGACATGGGCCAGCCGCTGCGGGCGTTCCTCGCCGCCGGGCAGGCCTTCGCCCAGAACGTGGATCGCCCCGGCGCCCGCGCAGACCTCGAGCGGCTCGCCCGGGTGACCGGCAGCTACGAGGAGCTGGCGGGTACCTACGAGCGTGTCGCGGCCGAGACGCGCGGGCCCGATCCGGACAAGGTGGCCTGGCTGCGCCGCGCCGCGGAGCTCCGGGAGCACCTCGCCCAGAGCGACGACGCCATCCGGGACTGGCAGGCGCTGCTCACCGAGGCTCCCCAGGACCGCCAGGCCCTCGACGCGCTCGGCAAGCTCTACGAGCAGACCAAGAACGCCAAGCAGCTCTCGGAGGTGACGCTCCGCAAGGCGCAGCTCGCCTCGGATCCGCACGAGCGCCGGACCCTGCTGCTCCGTGCCGGCGAGGCGCTCGAGGCGGCGCTGGACGACGCCCGCGCCATCGACGCCTTCAAGGAGGCGCTGGCCCTCCGCCGGGGCCCGGACGGGCTCGAGGCGCTCGACCGGCTCTACGCCCGGGGCAAGCGGTTCGAGGAGCAGGCCGACGTCCTGGCACAGCTCGCCGCCTCCACCACCGGCGAGCTCCAGAAGTCACACCTGCTCCGCCGCGCCCAGCTGCTCGAGCGCGAGAAGGAGCTGCCCGCGGCGGTCGAGGGCTACGCGCGTCTGCTCGCCGTCGCCTCCACCGACCCGAACGCGGTCGCCGGACTCGAGCGGATGCTGGAGTTGCCTGATGTTCGCCCGGACGCTGCGCGCCTGCTCGAGCCCGTCTACCGGAGCCTGAACGACGTCCGGCATCTGGTGGAGGTGCTCGAGATTCGCCTGGCCGGCGCATCGCCGCAGGACCGGCTGCCCTTGCTCGGTGAGATCTCCAACCTCCGCGAGACCCTGGGACAGAAGGACCTCGCCTTCGCCGCCCGCGTCCGCGCCTTCGGCGAGATGCCCGAGAGCCCCGAGGCCCGCGAGGAGCTGGAGCGGCTCGCGGCCGAGACCGGTGCCTTCGAGGAGCTCGCGGCCGCGTATCAGGACCAGCTCGAGCGCGGCGTCACCAACGCCACGTCCACCGAGCTGTGGCGGCGGCTGGCGGTCCTCTGGTCGGAGCGGCTCGACCGGATGGATTTCGCGATCCGTGCGTACGAGGAGCTCGGGCGCCGCGAGCCGAGGAACATGGCGGTCCTCGAGTCGCTGGCCCGCATCCACAGCAAGGCCGGGGACGCCCGCGAGCTCGCCTCGGTGATGAAGCGGATGGTGATGGTCGAGCCGTCTCCGCCGAAGCAGATCGACCTGCTCTTCCGCCTCGGTACCCTGGCCGAGGAGACCCTCGCCGACAAGCAGCTCGCCGCGCAGTGCTACGGGGAGATCCTCGCCCGCAAGCCGGACGACGAGGACGCGATCAAGTTCCTGGGCAAGGTGCTCACCGAGAGCGAGCGCTGGCCCGAGCTGGCCTCGCTCATCGTCCGGGAGATCCAGCTCGCCGACTCCACCGGCCGCCACGAGGAGATGTTCGACCTGATGGTCCGCCTCGGCCGGCTCCGCCTCGCCCGGCTGCGCGACCCGCGCGGCGCGCTCGACATCTTCGAGGACGTGCTCCGCCGGAAGCAGGGCCACGCCGGCGCCATCGGCGCGCTGGAGGAGATGGCGCGCTCCGATAGCCCGCTGCGCGGAGAGGCGGCGGAGGCGCTCGAGCCCATCTTCACCTCCGGCGGAGATCACCTGAGATTGGTCCAGATGCTCGAGTCACGCGCCTCGACCGAGCCCGTGGCCGCCGAGCGCGCGGCGCTCCTCCGGAAGGTGGCGAAGCTCTACGCCGGGCCGATGCAGAACGCCGAGCTGGCCTTCGTCTCGGCGAGCCGGGCGCTGCGCGAGCTCCCGGACGAGGAGGCCTCGCTCACGCTCGCGGTCACCCTCTCCGAGCGGGCCAGCAGCGGCGGCGAGGAGCTGGCCGGGCTGCTGGAGGAGACCCTTCCCCGGGCCTCGGAGGACGCCGCCCGGGTGGCGATCCTCCGCGCGCTGGGCCGGGCCCAGGAGGCGCTGGGGCACAAGGCGGAAGCCATCGACGCCTGGAGGCGGGTCCTCGAGGTCGTTCCCTCGGACAGCGAGTCGATGGGCTGTCTGGTCCGCCTCTACCAGGAGGCGGGTCGGGCCCCCGAGCTGCTGGAGATCTACCGGCGGCAGCTCTCGATCAGCGAGGAGCCGGCGGTCCGCGCCGCGCTGCTCTTCCAGATCGCCGGGCTCCAGGACGGCGCCCTCCACGACACCGTCGGTGCCATGGCCACGCTCCGGCGGCTCCTCGAGCTCAAGCCGGACGAGGCCCAGGCCCTCGAGAAGCTCGACCTGCTCTGCCAGAAGCAGGAGCGCTGGCCCGAGCTGGCCGACGTCATCGGCCGGCGGCTGGCGTTGCCCGGTGGAGACCTGGACTTCGATCTGCGGACGCGCCTGGCGGTGGTACGCGAGACGCGGCTCCTCGACAAGTTCGGCGCCCTCGAGCTGTACGCCCAGGTCCTCGTCGCCCAGCCGAAGCACGCGGGCGCGCTGGGGCAGCTCGAGGCATGGGCCCAGCGCGAGCCACAGAACAAGCCGATGATGGACGTGCTCCTCGCGGCGTACCGCACCGCGGGTGAGCAGGCGAAGCTCGCCCCGCTGCTCGCGCTCCGCGTCGGCGCGTCACCGGATCCGTTCGAGCGCAAGCAGCTCCTGGTCGAGCTGGCGGGCCTCCGCGAGACGGCGCGCGATCCGGCGGGCCTCTTCGACGCTCTCGCCAGCGCCTTCCGCGAGGACCCCAACGACGCCGCGCTCCGGGCCCGCCTCGGCAAGGCGGCCGAGGGGGCGCGGACCCATCAGGAGCTGGGGCAGCTCTACGAGGAGGAGCTCCCTCGCATTGCCGAGACGAAGGACGCTGCCCAGGTACTCCTCGAGCTCGGGACGCTGAACGAGCAGCACCTGTCGAACCCGGCCCGGGCCATCGAGGTCCTGGAGCGGGCACGCGAGCTGGACGCCGACACCGCGCTCCCCGCGCTCGCGGCGCTCTCCCGCCTCTACGGGCAGGCCGGCCGGAGCGACCGGCTGGTCCAGAGCCTGGACGAGCTGGAGAAGCTCACCCCTGACGTGCTCGAGCGGGTGCAGATCCTCTTCCGCCTCGGCCAGGTGGCGCAGGACGAGCTCGAGGACGAGCCCCGCGCCGCGGACGCCTTCGAGCGGCTGCTGGCCCTGGACAAGACGCACCTCCCCGCCGCGCGGCTGCTGGAGGCGATCTACGAGCGGAGCGGCACCCCGGACCGGCTGTTCAACGTGCTCCGCATCCAGCGCGACCTGACCTCCGGCCCGGAGCGGGAGCGCACCCTCGCCAAGATGGTGAAGGTCTCCGCCGAGGGCCTGGCGGACCTCGAGGCCTCCATCGAGCTGTACAGCGAGCTCTTCAAGAAGAACCCCAAGTCGGACCAGGCGTTCGGCGCGCTCGAGCAGGCGCTGGAGAAGGCGGGGCGCTGGGAGGATCTGCGGGGGTTGCTCGCCGGGAAGATCCCCCAGACCGCCGAGCCCCGCGAGCAGGTACGCCTGAACGAGAAGCTGGGCACGGTGCTCTACCGGCAGCTGGGGCGCGCCGAGGAGGCGATCGCCCCGCTGCGCACCGCCCTGGAGCGCGACGCCCGGAACCGGAACGCGCTCGAGACGCTGCGCGACATCGACGAGCAGCTCGGCCGGCGCGAGGAGCTGGTGGCGGTGCTGCGGCGGCTGATCCCGCTGCAGGAGGCCCAGGACGGGGTCAAGGCGCTGCGCATCCGGCTGGCCGAGGTCCTGGGCGAGATGGGCCGCCGCGAGGAGGCGCTCGACGCCGCCCGGCGCTCGCTGGAGATCGAGCCGCACACCGTCCCCGACCTGGACCGGGTGGGGAAGCTCTTCCTCGCCCTCCGGGCCTTCGGCGACGCCGTCCGCGCCCTCGAGCTGAAGGCGGAGGTCTGGCAGCTGATGGAGGAGAAGGACGGGGTGGTCTCCGCCCTCTTCGAGATCGCCGAGCTGTGGATCGGCCAGGCCAACAAGCCGGAGCTGGCGGCGCCCATCCTCGAGCGGGTCCTGGAGTTCGACCCGGCCAACCGCAACGCCCACGAGCGGGTCCTCTCGCTCTACTCCGACGCCGGTGACTGGCGCGCCTACGCCCAGGCGGTGGACCGCTACCTTCCCAACCTCGTCACCGACGAGGACAAGATCAAGTCGCTGCGCGAGCTGGGCCGCCTCCGCGAGCAGAAGCTCGGGCAGAAGGATGGCGCCTTCCTCGCGCTCTGCCGCGCGCTCCAGCTCGACGCCTCCGACGACTCGCTCCGCGAGGACGTGGAGCGGCTGGCACAGGAGACCGGGTCGTACGAGGAGCTGGCCGCGGTCTACGAGCAGGTGGCGGACGAGCTCCCCAAGGGCCCGCTGGCCGAGCGGCTCTATCTGGTATTGGCGCGGGTGCAGGACCGGAACCTGGACGACCCGGGCGAGGCCGAGGCCGCGCTCCGGAAGATCCTCGAGTTCGACCCCACCAACTCCTCGGCGCTCGACGCGATGGCCCAGATGTTCGGCCGGCGCGGGCGGGACCGCGAGCTCATCGTCTCGCTGGAGCAGAAGCTCGAGGCGGCCCCGTCCATCGAGGCCCGGAAGGCCATCCTCCGCGAGATCTCCCGCATCAATCTCGAGCGGCTGAAGGACGTGGACGAGGCGGCCAACGCCCTCATCCGCGCGCTGGAGCTCGAGCCGGACGTGGAGACGCTCGGCGACCTGGCACGGCTCTACCGCGAACAGCACATGTGGGGCGACCTCGCCGCCACCCTGGCGCGCACCCGCGACCTGCTCCCCACGTCCGAGGAACGGGCGCAGCTCCAGAATGCCGTCGCCTCCGTCCAGGAGAAGGAGATCGGCGACGAGGAGGCTGCGATCGAGGCCTACCGCGAGGCCCTCTCGCTCGACCCGCGCAACTCGGAGGCGGTGACGGCGCTGGAGCGGCTCTACACCCGCCTCGATCGTCCGGCGGACCTGCTCGCCATCTACGAGCGTCAGCTCGAGCTCACCGAGGACTACCGGGAGAAGGTCAAGATCCTCTTCCACTCCGCGGCGATCTGGGAGGACCGCTACCAGAACGCGGCGAACGCCGACGCCTGCATCGACGGCGTCCTGGCGCTCGACCCCACCAACCTCCAGGCGATCAAGGCGCTGGAGCGGCTCCGGCGGGTGGAGGGGCGCTGGGAGGACCTGGTGGGCGTGCTCGAGCGCCACATCCAGCTCGCCACCGATGCCCAGGAGCAGGCAGATCTCATGGTGGACGCCGGCGAGGTGCTGCGCACGCACCTCCACCAGACCGACAAGGCGGCCGATGCCTTCCAGGCGGCGCTGGGCGTCTTCCCCGGCCACACCCCGGCCCTCCACGCGCTGGGAACGCTGTACGAGCGGAGCGGTAACTGGCCCTTCGCCCTGGAGATGCTGCACCAGGAGGCCCAGGCGCTGGGCGATGACCCGCGCGCGGTGGAGGTGCTCCACCGGATGGGGAAGATCAACGAGGACATGCTGCAGGACGTGTCCTCGGCCAAGGCCTGCTACGCCGAGGCGCTGCGCATCGATCCCGAGTCGCTGCCGTCGCTGCAGGCGCTCCGCGGCATCTACGAGAACGAGCAGGACTGGACGGGCTACGAGGAGATCCTGGTGGCCGAGGCACAGGCCACCGGCGAGGCCTCGGCCAAGGCCCGCGCCTACCTGGCCATCGCCCGCTACCACAGCGAGCGTCGCGAGGACCCTGACACGGCGATGCACTGGTACGAGGAGGCGATCAAGCTCGACCCCGAGCTGGCCGACGCCGCCCTGCCGCTGTCCGGCCTCTACATCGCCCGCGAGCGCTGGGAGTCCGCCGAGACGATGCTGGACGTGGTGATCCGCGACAACAAGGGTCGCCTCGCCGCCGAGCAGGACGACGCGCTGGGCAAGGACCTCTGTCGCCAGGTCTACCGGATGGGCTACGTGCAGGAGAAGCTCGGCCGGCGGGACCGGGCGCTCGCCGCCTACGAGGAGGCGTACCAGCTCGACGCCACCTACCTCCCGGCGCTCGAGGGCTACGGGAACCTCCTGGTCCAGACCGGCCGCCAGGACCAGGCGCTCAAGGTCTTCCAGACCATCCTCATCCACCACCGCGAGGACCTGACCGACCTCGAGATCGTCGAGCTCTACTGGCAGATCGGCGAGGTGCACGTCGCGCTGAAGCAGCACGACCGGGCCCAGAACCACTTCGAGAAGGCACTGGCCATCGACCCCGGGCACGAGCCCAGCCTCCGGGCCCTCATCCAGCTCGCGGACGGGGCGGGGCGCTGGGACCGCTCGGCCGAGTACCGGCAGGCGCTGGTCGGCGTGCTCGAGGGAGAGCCCAGGGCGGAGGCCGCACTGGAGCTCGGGCAGCTCGCCCGCGACCGGCTGAAGGACCCGCACACCGCCATCGACGCCTACGCCCAGGCGCTGCGCATCCGGCCGCAGTCGCTCGAGGTGATGGATGCGCTGTACGTGCTGTTCCGCGAGACGCGCCAGCCGGGGAAGGTGGCCGAGATCCTCGAGACCATGCTCGGCCAGCCCGAGCTCCAGGCCGACGCGCAGCGCGCCAAGCGGGTGTGGTTCGCCCTGGGCGAGAGCCTCCGCGACGAGCTGCGGGACACCCCGCGCGCGGTGGAGGCGTTCAACGCCGCGCTGGACCTGGATCCGCTCTTCATCGAGGCCTTCACCGCCATCGAGGCGATGCTCGGGGCGGCGAAGGAGTGGAAGCAGCTGGAGGAGAACTACGCCCGGATGATCCAGCGGCTCCCCAAGACCGACGACACCGAGCAGGCCCGGATGGCGCTCTGGCGGACGCTGGGCGATCTGTATCTCCAGATCCTGAAGCAGCCCGAGAGCGCGCTGATGGCCTACCAGGTCTCCGCGGCGGGGCTGCCCGACGACCCGGTGGTGCAGGAGACGTACGCGGATCTCCTGCTCCAGGGGTCAGGAAACGAGGAGAAGGCGGTGCAGGCGCTGCGCCGGGCGCTGGCCCATACCCAGAACCCGAAGAAGGTCGCGAGCCAGCTCGCCGAGATCGCCGCCCGCCGGAAGGACTACGACGGTGCCTGGCTCGCGGCGCAGGTCGTCTCCGGGCTGCTCGGGGATCCCGGCGCCGCGGAGAAGGAGATCATCAGCAAGCTCGGGCCCTACGCGAAGAAGCGCGAGACACCCCGGGCCACGCTGAACGACCGGCTGTGGGCCCAGCATCTGCTGCACCCCAAGGTCCGCACCCCCTTCGCCGAGCTGATGGGCCTCCTCTTCCAGGGAGCCGGTCAGCTGTCGGCGGTGCCGCTGGCGCAGGCCCAGCTCGTGCCGAAGAAGCACCGCATCGACGTGGCCGCTGCGCAGGAGTACCAGATCCACCACTACCGGGCGGTGGCCCGGCTCCTGGGGCTCGAGGCGGTGGAGGTCTTCTCGCCATTCCTCGTGGCCACGCGGGACAAGCTCGCGAAGCGCTCGATGGAGCCGGCGCCGGACCCGCTGGTCAGCGTGGAGATCGTCCACGCGCAGCCGGTCTGCCTGAAGGTGGGCGGGAAGTTCTTCGGTGATCCGCAGGCCAAGGACACCCACGCCCAGCTGGGACGGATGCTGGCGCTCCTCCGCCCCGAGCTCGTCTTCTCCTCGCGGTTCTCGCCCGAGCGGCTGGCGGCGGTCTTCCAGGGTGCGGTGTTGCTCGCCGGCTTCCAGATGCGCTGGACCGCGCCCACCCCGGCCATCGAGGCGGAGCGGCAGGCGCTGGAGTCGGTGATGAGCGAGCCATTCCGCGCAGGGCTGGCGCGGCTCGTCCCCGAGGTGCTCCGTCGGCCCGACACCGACCCGGTCCGGGAATACCTCGAGGGGGCAGAGCTGACCGGGGTCCGCTGTGCGCTGTTCACCGCGGGCGATCTCGAGGCCGTGAAGAAGCTCGTCCAGGGTGAAACCAGCTCCAGCTACCGGGTCGCCGGCAAGGTGAAGATCCGGGAGCTCATGACCTTCGCGGTCTCGGAGGACCTCGCCGCCCTGCGCCTCGCGGTGGGGACCAACGTCGAGGTTCCGGCCCGGAAGTAGATCCCCCGCTGCCCCTCCGCCGTTCCTTGACCGGGCCGGGGGGCGACCTCTACGCTCGTCAGTCAACCCCTCGGACTTCCATGCGCTTCGTCTGCGACAACTGCCGCGCTCAGTACATGATCAGCGACGAGAAGGTCGGCGCGAGCGGCGTGAAGGTGCGTTGCAAGAAGTGCGGGAACGTCATCATCGTCCGCCCCCCCCAGGACGCCGAGGCGGATGCCGCGCTGCGTGGGCTCGAGGAGTCCGCCCCGCCCACCCCCGGGCCCGAGGCGCCGACCGGGGAGAGCTCGATCTTCAGCGACGTGGACGACGACGAGATCGGCGCGGCGTTCGACAGCGCGCTGGGGGAACGGCACGACGAGCCCCTCGCGCCCCAGGATGACGAGGCGCGCCCGCCCGAGGCCAACCTTCCGCCGGTCAGCGACGGGCCGCCGCGCGCCCAGGACTGGTTCGTCGCCGTCGACGAGAAGCAGACCGGGCCGCTCACCCCCGAGGCGATCCGGGAGTACTGGGACCGCGGTGAGATCGGCCCCGACAGCTTGACGTGGAGGCAGGGTTTCGAGGACTGGGTGCCCCTCTCCGAGGTGTCCGAGCTCGCCGCGTGGCTCGCCCCCCGCCCCCAGCGCCCGGTCTTCTCGCCGCAGGCCACCTCCGGCTCCGTCCCGGTGGTCCCGGTGCCGATCGAGTCCGCCTTCAGCGCCGGCGGAATGACCCGCACGGTGCGGGCCGAGGTCCCCACCCCCGTGCCCGACGCCGGGGGGTGGAAGCCCTCGGCGTCCGCCGCGCTCGCCAGCCTGGTGAAGGACGAGATCGAGGCCCTGAACCGCCCCGAGGCGCCGCCGCCCGCGCCCGAGCCCTCGGCAGCCCCCCGGGGTCTGCTCGAGGTGCCGCCCCCGACGGCCGAGGTTCCCGTCGCCACGGTGAACGGCCGTCCGTCACGGAGAGAGTCACCGACGCCGGTGACCGCCGTCGAGCGTCCGCCGACCTTCACCCCCGCCTACCCGTACGCGACCCGTCCGGCGAAGCACAGCAGCAACAAGGGTGTGCTCATCGGCATCGTCGTTGCGGTCGCGGTGGTGCTCGCCGCCGTCGGCGGGGGCGGGGCCTACCTCTTCCAGCGGCAGAAGGCGTCCGAGGTCGCCGCTCGGCAGACTCCGCCGCCGCAGGACACTCCGCGGGTCGTCACGCCTCCCCCGGTCGCCCAGGTGCAGCCCCCGGCAGCCACGCAGCCGCCGGCCGCGACCACTCCCACGCCCAGTGTCACCCCGTCGGTGGCGGCGCCCGTGGCGAAGGTCACCCCGTCGATTCCCCCGGGCGAGACCACCGGCTCCCGGCGTGGCACGCGCGGCTCGAAGTCCCACGGTGGCGGCACCAAGTCCGGAGGCGACGAGCAGGTCGCGTCAGCCGAGCCGGCGAAGAGCCTGGGCGGCGGAAAGGGCAGCAAGGCGGACGACCTGTTCGACGAGGTCTTCGGAACCGGCGGCGGGGCGGCCAAGTCCGACGAGGGCAGCAAGAGCAAGAAGTCCGCCTACGTTCCGCCGGCGCCTGGCAGCTCCAGCACCGACGTGCCGGAGCGGTTGCCCAAGGGCGACATCATGTCGGTCGTCCTGGCGAACAAGCCGTCCATCGTGCGCTGCGTGAACGAGCAGAAGACCCGCGACCCGAACCTCCACGGGACGCTCGTGATGCACTGGGTCATCCAGACCTCGGGGAAGACGGCCGGCGTCAGCGCGGTTACGGATCAGTACAAGTCCTCCTACATGGCCACCTGTCTCGGTGGGCTGGTGAAGTCGTGGAACTTCCCCAAGCACAAGTACCAGCCGGGCGAGCCCGTGGACTTTCCCTTCACGTTTTAGGCTGCTAAGGGCGCGCCGCTCCCAATGCGCCTCCCGATCGAGCCAAAGCTCCCGGACCTCCCCGTCCGCTCCGTGGCGGAGATGGGCCTCAAGGAGCTCGAGCGGGTGCGCCTCATCCTCCGGGGCGGATCGGTCGTCGACTGGCGGCGGCTGCACTTCCGCAACCGCGACGAGGTGGACCGCTTCCTGCGGCTGTGCGGGCTGGACCTGACGCACCCCGCGGACGAGGCCTGGGCCCGGCTGGTGCTGGGCGACGCGGTGGAGTACCTGCGCCGGACATTCTCCTACCGGGTGGCCGATGCGGTGGCCCAGCCGGCGGAGATCCACGACCTCTTCCTCCAGGCCTCCGGAGTGAAGGAGCCGCACCGGTTCCGGCGGATCGCCTGCATCGTCCTCAAGTGCATGCACGTCGTGCAGCACATCGAGGGGCGTGACCTCCTGTTCCGCCTGGCGGTCTCCGAGGCGGACCTGTCTCGGATGGTGACCGAGAAGGTGAACGGCGTCCTGGCCGAGGCGCGGGAGAAGGGGCTGCCCATCCTCGACTACAGCCCCTCGGTGAAGACGCGCGAGTCCTTCATCACCAAGCTCCTGGCGAAGAAGGAGAACGTGGCGGCGCAGGTCTACGACAAGACCCGCTTCCGCATCGTCACCCCGACCCGGGCGGACATCCTGCCGGTCCTGTACTTCCTGACCCAGCGGCTGTTCCCCTTCAACTTCCTCGTCCCGGGGCAGACCGAGAACACGCTGCTCCCGTTCAAGTCGCTCCTCCGCGAGTTCCCGCACTTCGGCGCGCACGCGCACGAGCTGCACCTCGACCCGGACTTCGAGGATCGCGAGGGCAGCGGGGGCAACGAGTTCAGCGGGAGCGGCTACCGGGCGCTCAACTTCGTGGTGGACGTGCCGCTGCGCCTCGACGAGTGGCTGCCGCCGCCGGAGCTGGACCGGCGGGAGCGCAAGGGACGGATCGGCTACACCCTGGTCGAGTTCCAGATGCTCGACGTACGAACCGCCGAGCTGAACGAGCAGGGCGAGAACGCCCACGTCCGCTACAAGCACCGTCAGAAGCTCCGGGTGCTCCGCCGCCTGTCGCGCGGTCTCGTCGTCCCGCGGGTCGAGGATCCGCCGGGCGAGGCCGAGTAGACCCCGCTCGCCACCGCGGACCCGGGGTCCGGGCTCCCACGGCGGACCCTCCGTTCACCGATTCCGAGGTAACCGCCGGTGATTCCGTCCAGGATCCACCCGCCTCCGGACCGGTCCCCCCTCGGATGTGACATTCCGGCCCCTCCTGCGAATCACTGCAGCAGAACGGAATGACATCGGATGACCGAGCCCCGCACCCAGAGCTTCGTACACCTCGTCGACGAGCATGGGCGACTCTTGCGGCAGGTGGCCAGGAGCTATGCGCGGACAGCCGTGGACCGCTCCGACCTGGAGGCGGAGATGGTCGCTCAGCACTGGAAGGCCTTCCCTCGCTACGACCCCGCGCGTCGCTTCTCCACCTGGATGTACCGGGTGGCCCTGAACGTGGCGATCTCCTTCGCCCGGAGCCGGCGTAACGAGGTCCCCCTGGAACAGGCAGGGCCGGCCCTGGCATCGGAGCCCGGTCGGGACGCGGAGCGGACCGCGGAGCTCAGGCGGCTGGAGGCATTCGTGGCCCAGCTCGAGCCGATGAACAAGGCGCTGGTGCTCCTGTACCTGGACGATCACCCCCAGCGGGAGATCGCCGAGGTGCTGGGCATCAGCGAGAGCAATGTCTCGACGCGGCTGCACCGGCTCAAGCAGCGGCTACGGGAGCAGATGGTGGAGACCCAGGAGGAGGCACTCGGTGGAACTCGATGAGCTGAAGGTGGCCTGGCAGGCGCAGGCCCGGGCCGTGGACACGCTGCGCGCGGTCAATGTCCAGCTGCTCCGGATGCTGGAGGCAGACCGCGCCCAGTCGGCGCTGAGGCGATGGGGACGCCTCCCCACCTACGAGCTCGTCGCCGGAATCGTGGCCCAGCTCTGGCTGGTCCGCTTCCTCAGCCAGCACCTCGGTGCGCCGGCGGTGCTGGTGTCCGGCGCAGTGCTGTCCGTGGCGGCGTTCCTGGCAGTGCTGGTAGCTGCCCGCCACCTGGTGATGCTCGCCGAGGTCGACTACGCCGCGCCGGTGGCCGAGCTCCAGGAGCGCCTGGAGCGGCTGCAGGCGCTGCGCGTCCGCAGCACGCGCTGGACGTTGCTCCTCGCCCCGCTGCTCTGGACCCCCCTGGTTCTGGTGGCAGCGCAGGCCTTCCTCGGACTCGACCTGCTCCAGCGGGCCCGTCCCTGGGTGCTCGCGAATCTGCTGTCCGGGCTGGCGTGTATTCCCCTGGGCCTGTGGGGCATCCGCTGGGCCGCGGCGCGCTGGGGGCAGAGTCGCTTCTGGACTCAGCTGCGCGACGACGTGGGGGGCCGCACGCTGGCCCGGGCGTTGCGCTCCCTCGACGAGCTGGCCGCCTTCCGTCGCGAGGCCTAGGTCAGGGCGGCCGCGGTCAGCTCAGCGCCGCTTGCGGTTCTTCTTCCGCGCCTGCCGCTCGCGCTTCCGCTTGTCCTTGAGCGCGTCGCGGTCGATCTTGCTGGTCATCGGCGCGTCCGAGTAGCCCATCAGCCGCGCCCGGGCCATCGCCCCCTGTCCCATGGGCGGGGTGTAGCCCGGCGCGACCTGCGGCATCTGCATCGGCATCCCGCCGCCGCCTCCGCCGAGCGCCTGCTCCATCATCTTCGCGTCCTTCCCGAAGATCTGGGACAGGTCCATGTTCTTCATCTTCGACAGCTGGCCCAGCTGCTTGAAGCCGGGGATGCGGCCGAGGAGCCCGGGGTTCTGCCCCACCGCGCCCATCACCTGCTGCATCATCTGGTGCTTGCCGAGCAGCTCCTGGACCTCCTGCTTCTTCCGGCCGGAGCCACGGGCGATGCGCCCCATGCGGCTGTCGTTGATCAGCGACGGCCGGATCCGCTCGGCCTCGGTCATCGAGTCGTACATCGCCTCGATCTTCCCGAGCTCCTTCTCGTCCGGGTTCATCTGCTCGCTCATCTCGCCGAAGAGCGGGAA
>JADGQZ010000233.1 GCA_017881345.1 Myxococcaceae bacterium
CCTCGGTCACCCTCTCCTTCAACCTGGCGCCGGGGAAATCGCTGGGCGATGCGGTCAGTGCGGTGCTCGCCGCCGAGCAGGAGATCCGCTTGCCGGCCAGCGTGCAGGGTGGATTCACCGGCAACGCGCAGGCCTTCCAGCAGTCGATCACCGGGATGAAGTGGCTCGGCATCCTGGCGCTGGTCGCGGTCTACATCGTGCTCGGGGTGCTCTACGAGAGCTACATCCACCCGATCACCATCCTCTCCACCCTGCCCACGGCCGGGGTGGGCGCGCTCCTGGCGCTGCTGCTCACCGGGACGCCGCTGAGCATCGTGGCCTTCATCGGGATGATCCTCCTCATCGGCATCGTGAAGAAGAACGCGATCATGATGGTCGACTTCGCCATCGTGGCCGAGCGGGAGGAAGGACTCTCCACCCGGGATGCGATCCTCAAGGCCTCCGAGCTGCGCTTCCGGCCCATCCTCATGACCAGCCTGGCGGCGCTCTTCGGCGCGCTCCCGCTCACCCTCGGCTCCGGGCTGGGGTCCGAGCTGCGGAAGCCGCTGGGCATCAGCGTGGTGGGCGGCCTGCTGCTGAGCCAGCTCCTCACGCTCTACACCACACCGGTCATCTACCTGTTCATGGACCGCTTCTCCCGGCACCGTCGCCTCGCTCCCGACGCGCCGGAGGCACCGGCCGCAGGCCTGCCCGCCCCTGCCGGATAGTCGCTTCCGGGGGAGGGCAGATTGGCTTGCGCCGAGCCACCGCCCGCTGCACAGACGCCCCATGGTCGAGACGCCGATCGCGGTGGAGCGCCGCGCGCAGATGTTCCCCCGGCTGACCGAGGCGCAGCTCGAGCGGGTGGTGCACTACGGCACCCGTCGCCAGGTCGGCGCCGGTGAGGTGCTCTTTCGGCAGGGCGACGAGGGGGTGCACTTCTACATCGTCCTCCAGGGCGCGCTGGACATCGTCCAGCCCGATGCAGCGGGCGAACGGCTCCTCGTCCGCCACCAGGCCGGCGAGTTCAGCGGGGAGACCACCATGCTCTCCGGGCGCAGGGCGCTGGCCACGGGCCGGATGCACGCCGACGGCGAGGTGCTGGACGTCGCTCCTGCGGGCCTCCGGCAGCTGGTGGTGACCGACGCCGAGCTGAGCGAGCTCCTGATGCGCGCCTTCATCCTTCGGCGGGTGGCGCTGATCACCAACCACTACGGGGACGTGGTCCTGGTCGGCTCGCGGCACGATCCGGGCACCCTGCGGATCAGCGAGTTTCTCACCCGCAACGGGCATCCCTATGCCTACCTGGACATCGACCGGGATGAGGGGGGCCGGGCCATCCTCGAGCACTTCCAGCTCGGGACCGGGGACATCCCGGTCCTGATCTGCCGGGGCACGAAGGTCCTCAAGGCGCCAAGCAACACCGAGGTCGCCGAATGCCTGGGCTTCAACGCCGGCATCGAGACCGAGGCCGTGCGTGACGTGGTGGTGGTGGGGGGCGGCCCGGCGGGCCTCTCCGCCGCGGTGTATGCGGCCAGCGAAGGACTCGACGTCCTGGTGCTGGAGGCCAACGCCCCGGGGGGACAGGCGGGTTCCAGCTCGAAGATCGAGAACTACCTCGGCTTCCCCACCGGCATCTCCGGGCAGGCGCTGGCGGGACGCGCCTTCACCCAGGCGCAGAAGTTCGGCGCCAACGTGGCCATCGCCCGGACGGTGCGGGGCCTGGACTGCAGCGGACGACCGTATGCGCTCGCGCTCGACGACGGAAGTCAGGTGCGCGCCCGGACGGTGATCATCGCCAGCGGGGCACGCTACCGGAAGCTGGAGGTGCCCAACCTCGCCCAGTTCGAGAATGCCGGCGTCTACTACGGGGCGACCTGGACCGAGGCCCAGCTCTGCGAGGGCGACGAGGTCATCGTCGTCGGAGGAGGCAACTCGGCCGGGCAGGCGGCGGTGTACCTCTCGGGGATCGCCCGCCACGTGCACATGCTGGTGCGCTCGGGGGGCCTGGCGGAGACGATGTCTCGCTACCTCATCCGGCGCATCGAGGAGAGCCCGGCCATCACCCTCCGCAGCCGGACCGAGATCGTCGAGCTCCTGGGAAACGGGGCGCTCGAGGGCGTGCGCTGGCGGAACAGCGCCACCGGCGAGGTCGAGGAGCGCCCGGTGGGTCACGTCTTCTGCATGATGGGGGCGGACCCGAGCACCGGCTGGCTCGGCGGATGCGTGGCGCTGGATGAGAAGGGATTCGTGGTGACCGGCCAGGACATCCCGGCCGAGGAGCTGGCCGCGAGCGGATGGTCACTCTCGCGTCACCCGCTGCTGCTCGAGACCTCCCGGCCGGGCATCTTCGCGGTGGGGGACGTCCGCTCGGGCAACGTGAAGCGAGTGGCCTCGGCCGTGGGCGAGGGCAGCATCTCCATCCAGCTCGTCCACCGGGTGCTCGCCGGCTGAGCGGGACCTCTGGTCCGGACCGGCCGCTCGGACCTAGGCTCGCCACCGTGCCACGCGCGCGCGGAGCTCGTCCCCTCATCGTTGCCGCCGCGCTCCTGGCCTGCGGGACCGCTGCCGCGCAGGACGCCTTCGAGATCCAGGTCTA
>JADGQZ010000234.1 GCA_017881345.1 Myxococcaceae bacterium
GGCAGCGAGGGTGGCCGCCTTGTGATCCGCGGTCCAGGGGGGCCCGAGCCCACGGCCGAGCCTGGTGAGGAGGTCCGGAACCTTCGCCGTGGCCAGCCCGAGCGTCCTGGCCGCGCGCTGGACGAGCTCGTCGCCCGGAACCTGGAGCACGGACAGGTGAAGCTCCTCGCTCGCGCCGCGGATCACCGAGCGGTACAGCGCGCCCTCCGCGGCGTGGATGGCGGCGTGGCTGCGCAGGATGGCCTCGAGCGACGTCGGGGGCGCCTTCTTTCCGGTGATGACCGAGGCGCCCACCACCGCGTGCCCCGCGGCCCGGATGCCCTCGATGGCGGCTCCGATGGCATCGCTCGCACCCGCCCGCGCCCGCTGCTCGGTCGCGTGCACCAGCTGCTCGGCGGCGGCGAGCGGGAGCTCCTGCGCGGCATGGAACACGAAGCGCGTCTCGTGGGGAGGGGTGCTGGGGACGGGGAGCATCTCGACCCGCCGCCGGTCGAGCACGAAGATCGACGACCCGGTCCGTGCGACCGCGACCATCGCCGCCCACCCGGTGTGGACCGAGAAGCCAAGCGCTGCGGCAGGGAGTGCTGATTGCGCCGTTGCCACGCCCGAAGGATACCTCCGCGGCGATGGCCGCTCAGCGCGCCGCGAACCAGATCTCGCTCTCCACCGTGACACGCAACGTGCGTCCCTCGCCGAGGACGAGCTTGGCGAACTCGCCGGGGAGCAGGCGGGTGGCCGGCTCCTGGGAGGGGCGATCGACCCGGACCGCGACACCCGCGGGTGGGATCTCCACCTCGCTCGCGGGTTGCACCCGGACGATCTGCGCGAACACGGTCCCGCCGTGCACCAGGTACATCCGGTCCGGCGTCCCGAACGCCCGGTACGAGAGCCCGCGGCCCACGACCGGCGCGACCCGGTCCTCGCGCTCGACGGTGACCTGGAGCCCCTCGGTGACCTTCAGACCTTCCGGGCTCTCGGCCCCGAAGCGCCACAGGGTGGCCGTCAGCTGCTGGCCCGGCCGGGTGGTGGGCGGCACGTCCATCGCGAGGCGGTACTCCGCATCGTCGAACCCCCGGCTCTCGGGCAGATCGAGATGGATCACCCGCACCCGGGCCACCCGCAACGTGTCGCCCGGGCCCGCCGGCCCGACGAGGAGAAAGGTCGCCTGGCCGCTCCCGAAGATGAGCGGGCCCTGGCGCGCCCGTGCCGCCTCCGGGGACATGGCCAGCGAGAGGACCAGCGCCAGCACCGCGCTCACGGGAGCAGGCCTCGGACGGGGCCCTGGCACATCGACGCGAGGAGCAGGGCGTGGGTGATCTCCCCGCGGGCCACGCCGGTGCTCAATTGAGGAACTCCAGCCGCTGCCGCAGCGCCTGTGCGGTGAGCTCGAGCTGCGCCTGGTCCGGCGCGGTGGGAGAGAGCTCGAGGCACCGCTCCACGTCCGCCAGCGCCGCCCGGTACGCGCCGAGCGCGGAGAGGATGGTGGCCCGGGCACGGAGCTCTCCGGGGTGGTCCGGGTGGAGCTGGAGCAGGAGGTCCACGGCGCGCGCCGCACGCTCCCCTTGCGTCCGCTCGAGCCAGGCGCGCTTCACGTTGTTGAGCATGCGCCAGACGATGACCTTGGCCGGCGCGGGGGCGAGGAGCCGGGGCTGGAACCTGACCTGGGGCGCGACCGTTTCCAGCAGGTCCTGGCAGCCGGCCTCGGTGAGGATCTTCCCGCCCTGGAACGGGTCGAGCACGAGCTTGCCGTCCTCCGAGGGGCAGGCGACGAGGAAGTGGCCCGGGAAGGAGACGCCGAAGAGGGGAACGCCGGCGCGGCGGGCGACCTCGAGGTAGACGACGGCGAGGGTGATGGGCAGCCCCTTCTTCCGGATGAGCACCCTGTCGAGGAAGCTGTTCTCGGGGGCGTCGTAGGTGTCGGTGTCTCCCCAGAAGCCCTCCTCGTCGGCGAGGACCCGGCGGAGGGCCTGGGCCCGGCCCAGGGCGTCGAGGCGCTCCGGCTCGAGGGCCTTCACCCGGGTGCCCAGCCCGTCGAGGGTGTGCAGCACCCGGCCGAGGTCGAGCGCCTCGTCCTCGAGCGCGGCCACCGCGCATGCGGCGAGGTCGAGGCGCGGAGGCTCGCAGCCGAGACCCTCGGAGAGGAGTGCCCGCGCGCGAGCGCTGTGCAGGGCCAGGCTGCGCATCAGGGATCCGCCCGCTTCCGGTGCTCGGCCCGGAGCGCGACCTGGGCCGCGACCAGGCCGCTCAGCAGGCCGTCCTCGAACTCGAAGGTCGGGTGCGCCTTGAGCTCGGGGAAATCGTGTGGGTTGAGCACGTCGTCCGGCCCGATGTTGGGCACAGCCTCGCGGGCGAGCCGGAGCACCTTCGCCCGCTGCTGCGAGATCATCTGCTCCAGCAGCGTCTCGGCCGTGGGAAAGAAGTCGTCCACCGGTGGAGTCATGCCCCCCCGCCACCCCCCCGTCAACAAGGCCTCCCTCGAGGTGCGCTAGTCTGCCGGGCCATGGCATCGCCCCATCGTCTCGAGACCGAGGAAGCCGTTCGTGACCTGGTGAAGCGCCTCCGCCGGGTCGCGGTGCTGGGCATCAAGACCGAGGAGCAATCGGACCAGCCGGCGTTCTACGTGCCGGAGTACCTGCGCTCCGTCGGCCTCGATGTGGTGCCGGTCCCGGTGTACTACCCGGAGGTGAAGGAGATCCTCGGGAGTCCCGTCTACCGGCGTCTGGTCGACATCCCGGGCGAGCTGGACCTGGTGGACGTCTTCCGGAAGCCGAAGGACCTCGAGGCCCACATGGATGACATCCTGGCGAAGAAGCCGAAAGCGGTGTGGTTCCAGGCTGGAATCCGGAACGACGCGCTGGCGGACCGGCTCGCGGCGGCGGGGATCGACGTGGTGCAGGACCGTTGTCTGATGGTGGATCACCGCCGCTACGCCTGACGCCGCTCGCCCGTCCGGCGAAAGAGCGAGCAAACCCACTGTCCGGGAGATCATGGCCGGCCTCGCACCGGGTGCCGATCCTTGTGCTTCGACCCCTCCGAGGAGAGCACCCACATGGCCACGAACGATCCGAAGAGCCGGCTCACCGAAGGCAACCTCAATGCCCCGTACAACTCGCCGAACGGGGTGAACGAGCAACAGGAAGGCACGGGCCGGACGGGCGTCCCTGTCTCGACCCCCGGCGGCATCGGCGCGAGCGGGAGCGCCGCCAGCGAGGCTCCACGCGACGAGAGCGCGGGCGAGAAGATCGGGCGGTTCTTCCGGAAGGCGATGGACCGCATCGCGGGCCACGACGACGAGGAATGGCGCCGCCGAAACGAGGAGCGGTCCCGGGCGGGCCTCAGCGCGTGGCAGTCCGGACGATCGGGGGTGCGGGACCGCAGCCAGGACGAGTGGAGCGACCTCGGCCGTTCGCGCGACGACCGGAACCAGAGCTACCGCGCGGGGCCCTCGGGCGACACGGCAGGGAGCTACGAGCGCTACCAGGGCGGGCAGCAGGGGACGAGCGGGCGCTACGGCCAGCCGAGCTTCGCGGGGGGCGAGCAGGAGCGGAGCAGCTTCGAACCCGCTCAGCGGAGTGGCGAACAGGCCAGGCCCGGGCAGGGACAGGGATACGGCCAGAGCTCGTACGGTCAGGGCCAGTCGGGCGTCGAGAACCGGGACCGGCAGACGCCGGGCCAGCGTGCGCTGGGCCGGAGCCCGGGTGAGGGTGGCGGTCTCCCCGAGACCTCGGATCGCGAGATCGGCACCGACCGCGGGTTCGAGGGCGGGTACGGGCGTGACGACCAGGGCCGGCCGGGCGCCCGGAGCACCCAGAGCGGGCCGGCGGGGATGTCGCCGGCGTACGCCGGGTCTGGCGCGAGCTTCGGGTACGGACGCGAGGAGGAGCGGGCGGGCGACTGGAGCGAGACCGCACGGGACCGTGACCAGGGCCAGGGCCGGCGCTTCTGGCAGCGCGAGCCGCTGTCGGCCCGTGACGTGATGACGCGGAAACCGAAGACGGTGACCCGCCAGACCTCGATCCGCGAGGCAGCGGTGGTGATGCGTGACGAGAACTGCGGCGTCGTGCCGGTGGTGGACAGCGCCGGGCGGCTCGAAGGCATCCTGACGGACCGGGACCTCGTGGTCCGCGGGCTCATCGACGAGGGCACCCTCCGGCGGATCGAGGACGTGATGACCGACGACGTGTCGGCGGTGACGGAGGACGAGCCGCTGACGTCGGTGCTGGACCTGATGGGCAGAAA
>JADGQZ010000235.1 GCA_017881345.1 Myxococcaceae bacterium
CGCAGCTGATCGACGGTCCGGTGGAGGCGCGCAAGGCGGCGCGCGAGCAGCTGGACAACGGCGCCGACTGGATCAAGGTCTACATGACCCACCGATCCTGGGTGGACGCGGCGGGCAACCTGGCCTCACAGCCCACGCTCACCGTGGAAGAGCTGAAGGCCATCGTCGACGAGGCGCACGGCTGGGGAAAGAAGGTCGCCTGCCACGCCTACAGCGGCGTGGGACTGAAGCGGGCGCTGGATGGAGGTTGCGATTCCATCGAGCACGGGCTCGACCTGAGCGACGCCACGGTGGCCCAGATGGTCAAGCAGGGCACGTGGCTCTGCGCCACCCTGGCGCCCTACTACAAGCTCTGGGAGCCGGAAGGCACGCCCAACGGCAAGCGTGATCGGAAGCGCGTGGAGCTGCACGGGCCCTCGTTCCGTCGCGCCCTGAAGGCGGGAGTCAAGATCGCGTTCGGGACCGACGTGGGCGGCTTTCCGTGGAGCGAGCCCATCGCCCAGGAGTTCCCGCGGATGGTCGAGTTCGGGATGACGCCGATGCAGGCCATCCAGTCCGCCACCTCGCGCGCCGCCGAGATGCTCGGGATGAAGGGCCAGCTCGGTGTCGTCGCCCCCGGCGCCTACGCGGACATCGTCGCCGTCTCCGGCGATCCGCTGAAGGACGTGCGGGTGCTGGAGAAGGTCGGCTTCGTGATGAAGGACGGGAAGGTCTTCAGGGACGCGACGAAGACGCCCTGAGCCCCCCTCGACGCCGGCGGAACTGTCCCTGGAAGGCCGCGTGGGGAACCTTATGGAACGCCCGCGGGGACCTCGCGAGCCGTGTCCCCGGCGGCGAGCGTTCCATTTTGTTCCCCACGCCGCGTTCCAGGAGACCGCCGCGACCGGTCGCCGCGGCGACGCTCGGCGCCTCGACGGCTCACCCCGTCGGGCGGGGTACGTAGCGCCGCGGGCCGATGCGCCGGCGGATCTCCTTCGGAACGCGGTCGAGGATGTCGCGATGATCCCGCAGTCCGACCGTCTCGCGCTGGACGATGAGCATCCACAGCCGCTCGGCGGTGAGGTCGCGGAGCTCCACCCTGCGGGCAAGGCGGGCCTCCGCCGACTCCAGGGGCGCGAGCTCCCCTGCCTCGAGCGCCTCCCAGACTGCGAGCGCCTTCTCGAACAGGTCCGTGATGCGCGCCAGAGCGGATGCGCGCTCGGCCTGGAGGTCGCGCTCCAGGGCCTGCATCGGATCGCGGATCATGCCGGCGTACTAAGCGCTGACGGCGGCGGCCGCAGCGCTCGAGACGGCGGCCAGCTCGTCTGGCTTCAGCTCGGCCATCGCCAGCTGGTCCAGGGTGGCGCCGCGGTAGACCTCGAGCATCTTCTCCTGCCCGCGCTTCCACACGCCGTAGAGCGTGCAGCCGCGCGACAGCCGGCAGGAGTCGTGCCCGTCCTGGCAGAGGTTGACCACGACGGGTCCCTCGACCGCCTCGATGACGTCCAGGAACGAGATCTGCCGCGACGGGCGGCCGAGCCGGTACCCGCCGCGAGCACCGCGCGTGCTCATTGCGAGCTGCCGGGTGACCAGCTGCTTGAGGATCTTCGCCAGGAAGTCCTGGGGGACGTTCATCCGCCGGGCGATCTCGCGGAAGGGCATCACCCGCCCCTCGGGCTGGGCGGCCAGGCACACCATGGCCCGGAGGCCGTACTCGATGCGCCGGGAGATCTGGAGGGGGTGCTGCATGGCGAATCCGCTTGAGAACTCAAGCAGTTGAGCAATGATAGAGCCCGCCGGTCCACATTTCAACGCGGCCTTCCCTTGATTGACCTGCATTCGCACACCACGGCCAGCGACGGCGAGCTTTCCCCGGAGGATCTGCTCGCTCGGGCGCGGAAGTGCGGGGTCCAGACCCTGGCGGTGACCGACCACGACACCGTGAAGGGCCTCGCCCGGGCCAGGGCCGCCGCCGAGGCCGAGGGGGTCCGGCTCGTTCCGGGCATCGAGGTCTCCGCCTTCGCCGAGGGCCGGGAAATCCACGTCCTCGGGCACTTCCTGGACCCGGCCGAACCGGGCCTGGCCAGCTACTCGGTGCGGCTCGGGGACGAGCGGAGCGAGCGGATGGGCCGGATGGTCGAGCGGATGAACTCGCTCGGGTTCCCCGTCACGCTCGAGGAGGTCGAGCGCATCGCCGCCGGTGCACACCTCGGACGCCCCCACCTGGCCCTCGCGCTCCTCGCCCGGGGCTACGTGACCTCCAGCCGGGAGGCCTTCGATCGCTTCCTCGGCGACGGCAAGCCGGGCTGGGTGGATCGCCTCCGCGTCAGCGCCGAGGAGGCCATCGCGATGCTCCACCAGGCCGGCGGGACGGCGACCATCGCGCACCCCGGCTCGAGCAAGGTCTCGGGCTACACCCTGGAGCGCCTGGCGAAGGTCGGTCTGGACGGGCTCGAGGTCTTCCACCCCGACCACGTCCCGAGCCAGCGCGAAGCGTTCCTCCGCCAGGCAGACGCGCTCGGGCTCGTCCCGACCGCCGGAAGCGACTTCCACGGCCCTCGTGTGACACCGGACCGCTCCCTGGGGATGGTGTCGCTCGACCCGTCACACCTCGCGCGTCTGGAGGCCCGGGCCATCTCCCGGCGTTGACACCCCACGGTGCCCCGTCGTTCTATGCGCCCGCTCCGATGACCCCCGACCCTCTCGCCCCCTACGGTGCGCTGCTCGCGGTGCTCCTCGTCGCCGGAGGGATGGGCGCGCTCGTCAGCTTCATGTCCGCCATCCTCGGGCCGCGGCGCCCTTCCGTGGTCAAGTCCACGGTGTTCGAGGCAGGCAGCGAGCCCTCGCCCGGCACCGCCCGGCAGCGCTTCGCGGTGAAGTTCTACGTGGTCGCCCTGCTCTTCATCGTGTTCGACGTGGAGACGGTGTTCCTCTACCCCTGGGCGGTGAACTTCAAGGCGCTCGGCTGGTTCGGGTACGTGGAGATGCTCGTCTTCGCCTTCACGCTGGTCATCGGTCTGGCCTACGTGTGGAAAAAGGGCGCGCTGGACTGGGAGAGTTAAAGGAAGGCCATGGCAGACCTCGAGATCACGCCGGTCATCGCCACGCGTCGAGACGACGCGATGGGCTTCCTCGAGCGAATGGTCAGCAAGGGGCTGGGCTGGGCGCGGAAGTACTCGCTCTTCACCTACCCCTTCGCCACCGCGTGCTGCGGGATGGAGTACATGTCCGTCGCGGCAGCCCGGTACGACATCGCGCGCTTCGGCGCCGAGTTCCCCCGCTTCTCGCCGCGGCAGGCGGACATGCTGATGGTGGTGGGGACCATCAACATCAAGCAGGCGCCGATCCTCAAGCGGGTCTACGAGCAGATGGCCGAGCCGAAGTGGGTGGTCAGCTTCGGGGTCTGTGCCTCGTCCGGCGGCTTCTACGACAACTACGCCGTGCTCCAGGGCATCGACCGCATCCTCCCGGTGGACGTCTACATCCCCGGGTGCCCGCCGCGCCCGGAGCAGGTGCTCGACGGGCTGATCCTGCTCCAGGACAAGATCCAGCGGCAGGTGCACCGCATCGGCGGCACCGGGCCGTCGGAGCCGGAGCTCGGGCTGGACCTCCTCAAGACGTACCCGCACGAGCAGGGCCTGGGCACCGGGAAGCGGTGACCGCGACCCGCGTCGTCCGGATCGCCTCCCTCCTCGCTCTCGTGGCGCTCGGCTGCGCCACGCCGCCACCAGTGCCGACCGCGCCGCCTGCGCAGCCTGCCCCCGCAGGCGCGGCGGATTCCGTGGTTCGCCTCCTGACGGGGCGCTTCGACTCGGCGGACCAGGCCCGGAGCTCGCCCGGGTTCACGGCGATCCAGGTGGTGGCCTGCCCCGCCGACGTCCCGGCGCTCGGTCCGCGGGTGCTCTACGTCGAGCAGACCCGGATGGAGAATCCGGATGCGCCAGAGCGCCAGCGCGTGCTGGTGCTCGATCCCGGGGAGCCGATGGAGTCCGTCGCCATCTCCCGCGTCTTCGAGCTCGCCGTGCCCGGCTCCTCCGTGGGTGGCTGCGGCCTCGCGGTCCGCCCGCGCTTCACCCGGGACGAGCTGGTCGAGCGCGTGGGCTGCGCGATGGCGCTGCGAAGCGACGCGACGGTTTGGCGCGGATCCACCAGCGGCCGGGGCTGCCCCAGCACGCGCGGGGGCGCGACCTACGTCACGAGCGAGGTGGTGCTCGACACGCTCGGCTACCGCGCGTGGGACCGCGGCTTCGACGCGAGCGGGACGCAGCGGTGGGGCGAGTCGGGCCCCTACATGTTCGTCCGCCGCACGCCGCTGTCCCCGCCCTGAGCGGCGTCAGGGCGCCTTCGTCGTGGCGCAGTGGAAGACGTACGCCACGTCGCTGACGGTCGTGTCGCTGGTCGAGGCCATCACCAGCATCGTGGTGCAGGGACCGATCTGGGCCTGCTGCTCGGAGAACGGCAGCTCACGCACCGTCTCGTGGAGGTCCGGGACCTGCTTCGCGACCGCGGCGACCGGCTTGCCGAGGAAGGCGGATGAGCCGTCGACGAAGGCCACCAGCCGCTGGTTGGCGTCGAAGAACAGCTGGTACGACGTCTTCCACGGGTTGTAGACGAGCGTCGGCTTCGGGACGACCTCGCCGCTGGTCGGCCTCGGGTAGCCATCCGGGACCCGCGGCTGGCCTTCCGCGACGTCCGCTGGCGGCGCCGGGAGCATCTGCTTCGCCTCGCCCAGCGTGGTCTGCCCGAGACGCAGGGTCCCCGCGGACTTCCCGTCGGCCGTCACCGCCGGGAAGGCCATGAACTGGCTCGACGCTCCAGCGGGCGCCGCCCCCGACTTGCTCGGGCTGGTGGCGCACCCGGCGACGAGAATCGCGAGCACGAGACCCAGCGAGACGCGCACGGCGACAAATGAGCTCGGCAAGCAGTGACCCTCCATCGGTGCACCGACCATAGCGAATCGAGCGTGGGCGCGCGGATCGAAACTCGACGGTGCCGAGCGGACGCCCCTGGCGATCGCGGCTGGACCTGTCCGGTGTGGCGGTCGGGACCATCCCGCTGACGCGACGGCATCGAGGGCATTCCCGGGGAGGAGACCGTGCACGCTCCTTGCTGAGGGCGACCGGGACACCGTGACCGCGCCGGTCGCGGCACGGGGGGAGCTTCACATGAGCCGCGTGCAGACCGCGGGCGCCGCGACGCCCATCGATCCGTCCTTCGTCACGCCGGAGGAGTCGGCCAGACCCTCCTCGCGGAGCCGACGGTTCGAGCCATCGGATCCGGACCGCTTCGAGCTCGGGGACCTGCAGCCGGGCGGCGCCCCGGGACGGGCCGGGACGACGAACGTCGAGACCGGCCACCTCACCTTCCACGGCGGCAAGGTGCTGCGCTCGCCCGACGTGGTCCCGGTCTACGTCGGCGCGTACTGGCAGACGCTCCCGGGCATGCGGGACCGCGCGCACAACGACGCGGCCATGGCGGTGCTGGTGAAGGACCCCGGGCAAACCGGTCTCTGGAGAGAGTACGGCGGTGGGCCGGGGACGACCTCACCGTCGAAGGTTCTTGGCGGCGTCGGCCGACGCGACTTCTCGAAGGAGGACGTCGAGGCTTTGGTCAGCGCCCAGGTTCGCTCGGGCGCGTTCGACGCCTCGGATCCCGAGCGCATCTTCACGCTCGTGCTTCCGCCAGGGGTGACGCTCCACGACGGGGAGGCCAGCTCGATCGCGGGCCTCGGTGGCTTCCACGGCAACGTCACCGCGAGGGACGGGCACCCCGTGTACTACGCGGTGGTCGTCTACTCGCAGCGCAGTGGCGGTCGGCGGAACGGGATCGACTTCACGGGGACGCCGATCGACAACATCACCATCACCGAGAGCCACGAGATCACCGAGGCGGTGACCGACCCCGACGTCGGGCTCGCCATCGAGAGCGGGGATCCGCACTTCCTCGGCTGGTACGACGAGACGACCCCCGTCCGGCGGCGTGACGGCACGCCTGTGCTCGATGCGACGGGGAGGCCGATGCGCGGCAAGGGCGAGATCGGCGATATCCCCGTGCTCAACGCCGAGCTCGAGGGCGACACGACGCTGCGGACCGTGTGGGGCCGCCGCGGTGGGTTCGCGTTCCAGACCGAGTGGAGCAACCGGGACGGGAAGGCCGAGCTCGCGCCCGCCGACCCTCACCAGCGGTGATACGCGGGATGCCCCGGCTTCACCGCGACGAATGTCCCGCGGCACGTCGCGGTCACCTTCCCGCCCGCGCTCAGCGTCGCCTCCACCGTCGCGCGGTCCCCCGCGATCTCCACCGCCTTCGCCCAGAGCGAGATCTCCGCATCCATCGGCGTCGGCCGCCTGAGCGTCACGGCGAAGTCCGACGTCACCGTGCAAGGCGGCGACTCCAGCCCCTGCGCCCGCATCAGCGCGACCGTGGCCGCCCAGTTCGAGTGGCAGTCCAGCAGGGCGCCGACGATGCCCCCGTTCAGCACCCCGGGGAACGCCTGGTGGTGCTCCTCGGGTCGCCAGCGGGCCACGAGGTGATCTCCCTCCTCGAAGCTCCGGATCCGCAGCCCCTTCGGGTTGCTCGGACCACAGCCGAAGCAGCTGTTGTGGGGGGCAAACCGCTCCTGGACGCTGGGGCCTTCCATGGCCGTCGACCCTACTCCCGCGGGGGCGCACCGGGCTTCCCCCGAGTTGGCCCGCTCTTGCCGGTAAGTGCCCCATCTTCTTCGGGGTTGTTACGTTGACGCACCCTCCGCCAGGCCAGTAGAACCCGCGGCGCCGTTCGGCACGCTCCCTCGTCCCGGAAAGGCCGTTCCGACCCCGTGAGCCTCCGCGCCCTGACGCTCGTCCGCGAGAAGTACCCCGACGCCTTCGTCGAGCAGTACACCGACCGCACCGGAGGCACCTGGGGCGTGCTCAGGCCCGACGCGCTCCGCCCGGTGTTCGCTCACCTCAAGGACGACCCCAAGCTCGACTTCAAGCTCTTCCTCTCCATCGACGCCGTCGACCGGTTGCAGCTCCCGGACAGCATCCCGAGGTTCGAGGTCGTCTACTTCCTCTACTCCGTGACCTGGAACGAGCACCTCCGCCTCAAGGTGCGCGTCGGGGAGGACCACCCCGAGATTCCCAGCGTCACCTCCATCTTCCAGGGCGCCGGCTGGTGGGAGCGGTTCGTCTGGGACTTCTACGGCATCCGCTTCAGCGGGAATCCCGACCTGCGCCGGATCCTCCTCTACGAGGAGTTCAAGGGGCACCCGCTGCGCAAGGACTACCCACTCCGCGAGCGCCAGCCGCTCATCCCCGAGCGGCCCATCCGCGACATCTTCCGCGGTCCCGGCACCTCCGGCGTCTCCTGACCGACCCCATGGCCCACGCCGACGAACGACCGACCGAGGACATCGAGCACGAGGAGGCCTCGGAGCTCGAGGCACACCTCCAGACCAAGCGGATGATCATCAACCTGGGGCCGTCGCATCCGGCGATGCACGGCACCGTGCGGATGCGGGTGGAGCTCGAGGGGGAGACCATCATCCACGCCGATCCGGAGATCGGCTTCCTCCACCGCGGATTCCAGAAGAGCTGCGAGAACGTCACCTGGAACCAGTGCCTGCCGTACACCGACCGGCTCAACTACGTGTCGGCGATCATGAACAACTTTGGATTTCTCAAGGCCGTGGAGACCTTGGTGGGCCTCGAGATCCCCGAGCGCGCCCAGTACATCCGCGTCCTCGCCTCCGAGCTCCACCGGATGCAGGACCACCTGACCTGCGTCGGCGCCATCGGTCTGGAGCTGGGCGGCTTCTCCGCCTTCCTCTACGCCATCGAGGCCCGTGAGCTGATCATGGACCGGGTGAGCGAGCTGACCGGCGCCCGCCTCACCACCTCGTTCGGCCGGGTGGGCGGGCTGAACCGCGACCTGCCCGACGGCTGGACCGACCGGGTGAGCAAGTCGCTCGACAAGATCCACGAGCTGATGGTCGAGGTGGACGGCCTCCTCACCAACAACCGCATCTTCGTGGACCGCATGCGCGGCACGGGCGTCATCACCGCCCAGGACGCGCTCGACTTCGGCTTCACCGGCCCCTGCCTCCGCGCCAACGGCATCAGCTACGACGTCCGCAAGGCGCGCCCCTACTGGGTCTACGACCGGATGAAGTTCGACGTCCCGGTGGGTCAGAACGGCGACAACTACGACCGGTACCTGATGCGGCTCGAGGAGCTGAAGCAGTCGGAAAACATGGTCCGCCAGTGCATCCGCGAGCTTCCCCCGGGACCGATCATCGTCGACGATTGGCGAATCGCGCTCCCGCCCAAGGCCGAGGTGTACGGCACCATCGAGGGCGTCATCTCGCACTTCAAGCTGGTGATGGAGGGCGTCCCGGTCCCGCCCGGCGAGGTCTACGACTGCACCGAGGCGGCCAACGGAGAGCTCGGCTGGTACCTGGTCAGCGACGGCTCGGGCCGGCCGTACAAGGTCCACGTTCGCGCCCCGGGCTTCGCCATCCTGTCGGGCGTCCCGCGGATGATCGAAGGGAAGATGCTGGCCGACCTGATTCCGACGTTCGACACCATCAACATGATCGGCGGCGAGGTGGAGCAGTGAGCGAGAGCGACGGCAAGAAGCCCACCGGCGACGCGCAGCCCGCGCATCCCGGCGCGCCCACCACCCACCCGGCCGCCCAGACCGGGCCGAGCCCGAGCAACCCGCCGCCCTCGCCCACCGCGAGCGGCCCACGCGCCGGCATCGAGCACCAGCCCCCCGCGGCCAAGCCTCCGACGCCTCCACCCGGTCCCGGCGGCAAGCCCGCGCCCAAGCACCCGGGCTTCGTCACGGTGACGGTGGACGGCAAGGAGCTGGTCGCCAAGCCCGGCGCCAACATGGTGGACGCGGTCAAGGAGGTCGGCTCCGACATCCCGTACTACTGCTACCACCCTCGCCTGAGCATCGCGGCCAACTGCCGCATGTGCCTGGTCGAGGTGAGCAACTCGCCCAAGCTCGTCCCCGCCTGCCAGACGCCGATGGCCGAGGGGATGGTCATCCAGACCGGGAGCGCCCGGGTCCAGGAGAGCCAGCGGGCGGTGATGGAGTTCCTGCTCCTGAACCACCCGGTGGACTGCGCCATCTGCGACCAGGCCGGGGAGTGCAAGCTCCAGGACTACTACCAGCGCTACGACTTCCGCCCCTCCCGGCTCGAGGGCGAGAAGCTCATGAAGGCCAAGCGCAAGGTGCTGGGCCCGCTGGTGGTCATCGACCAGGAACGCTGCATCCTCTGCACCCGCTGCGTGCGCTTCATGAACGAGGTGGCGAAGGAGCCACAGCTCGGAGTCTTCGGCCGCGGCAGCGCCGAGCTCATCGACACCTTCCCGGGCAAGCAGCTGGACAGCAACTACTCGGGGAACACCGTCGACATCTGCCCGGTGGGCGCGCTGCTCAACCGCGACTTCCGATTCCGCGCGCGGAGCTGGTTCCTCTCCGCCGCGCCGAGCGTCTGCACCGGCTGCTCGCGCGGCTGCAGCACCTTCGTGGACTTCATGGGTCAGGACACCTACCGGTACCGCCCGCGGGAGAACGAGGCGATCAACAAGAGCTGGATGTGCGACCAGGGCCGGCTCTCGTACAAGTACCTGAACCAGGGTCGGCTGGCCGCGGCGATGCTGGGCCGGGGCGAGGACCGGCGCGAGGCCACCGTGCCCGAGGCGCTGAAGTCGATCGCCGAGCAGTTCAAGGCGCTCGCCGGGACCGAGGGGCTGGCGGTGCTCGCCTCGCCGGTGGCATCGAACGAGGATCTCCTCGCCTCGCTGGCCTTCGCCCGCGACGCGCTGGGCGTCCGCTCGGTGTACGTGGGAGGCCGGCCGGAGGGCGCCGGTGACAACTACCTCATGACGCCGGACAAGAACCCCAACCGGCGAGGGCTGGAGTGGGTCGCCCGCGCATTGGATCTCGCGCTGAAGCCCTTCTCGGAGCTCACCCAGGCCATCACCGGCGGCAAGGTGAAGGCGCTCTACGCCATCGGCGGCGAGGTCCCGATGGATGCAGCCGCAGCGGCCACCACGTTCAGCCGGCTCGAGTACTTCGCGCTCCAGGCCTCGAACGAGTCGGCGGTGACGGCGCAGGCGCACGTGCTCCTTCCCGCGGCGGTCCACGTCGAGGACGAGGGGACGTTCACCAACCTCGACGGCATCACCCAGCGCTTCCGGCGCGCCTACCCGCCCCGCGCCGACGCGAAGGCGCACTGGGCGTGGGCGGTGCGCCTGGCCCAGGAGTTCGGCTTCCCCTGGACCCAGATCAGCGCCCGCGAGGTGTTCCGCGAGTGGGGTCCGCGGGTCACCGAGCTGGCGAGCTTCGACTGGGATGGGGCCGCGCCACCGGTGAAGACCACCCGGGGCATCAACCCGCTCGCCACCGGCGCGGACGGACGTCCGCCGGGGTACCGTGAGTTCGGCACGCCGCGGGTCCGGGGGATCTGACGATGAAAGCCCTCTCGGTCCTCACGGCGGCCGGCGTCATCCTGGGAACCATCTTCGTCCTGAGCGCGCTGGCATACGCGCTCGGCGCGGTGCTCGGCGACTGGGCCTGGGTCAGCAACCTGGTGATCCTGGTGCTCGGCTTCATCATGATCATCGCCACCTTCCTCACGCTCGCCGAGCGAAAGTGGAGCGCGATGATGCAGGACCGGATCGGTCCGAACCGCGCGACGATCAACCTGCCCGGGCTCCGCGGCCGGCCGCTCGGTGGTGTGTTCCACGTCGCGACCGACGCGCTGAAGATGCTCTTCAAGGAGGACTTCCGGCCCAAGAACGCCGACCCTCTTCTCTTCAACCTCGGGCCGATCCTGGCCTTCGCTCCGGTCCTGGCGCTCTTCGCGGTCGTCCCGGTGGGCCCGCAGGTCACCGCCAGCATCCTGGGCTTCTCGCACCGGGTCGGCCTGCAGGTCTCCAACCCGGACTTCGGATTGCTCTGGGTCTTCGCCATCGCCTCGCTGGCGGTGTACGGGACGTCGCTCGCCGGCTGGGCGAGCAACAACAAGTTCGCTCTGCTCGGCGGGGTGCGCGCCTCCTCGCAGATGATCTCCTACGAGGTCGCGCTGGGCCTGGGGCTGGTCGGGGTGATGATGTGCTTCGCCAGCGTGCGGCTCCCGGAGCTCATCGCCGGGCAGACCACCTTTCTCTGGGGCGGCGCGATGGACGTCGGCTCGGGCGGGCCGCTGGCGTTCGGGATCCCGGCCTGGGGCATCTTCCTCCAGCCGATCGGCTTCGTGGTGTTCTTCACCGCCGCCTTCGCCGAGACCAAGCGCGCCCCGTTCGACGTGCCCGAGGGCGAGAGCGAGATCATCGGCTACTTCGTCGAGTACTCGGGGATGAAGTTCGGGCTCTTCATGATCTCCGAGTTCGCCGAGGTGGTCATCCTCGCGGCAATCACCACCGCCATCTTCTTCGGCGGCTGGCACATCGGCTTCGCCGGAGACGCCTGGCTCACCCGGGCGCTCGGAGCGGAGCACGGCATCCTGCTCGGCGCGATCTACGCGACCATCTTCTGGGTCAAGGTCCTGGTCCTCTGCTACGTCCAGCTCGCCATCCGCTGGACGTTCCCCCGCTTCAGGTACGACCAGATCCAGACCCTCGGCTGGAAGATCCTCCTTCCCCAGGCGCTGGCGAACATCTTCATCACCGGAGCGCTCCTGCTCCTCGATCCGTCGCTCCGGACGCTGGCCATCGTCGGCGTGCTGGAGATCTGCTTCGTCCTCGCCCTCGCCCTGCGTCGGGGGGACAAGGACGTTCTTCCCACCGGCACCCATGGGCACGCGTCCGCGCCCCTTCCCGGGGCCGCAGCCGCCTCGCACCACTGAAAGGCTCCCGGACTCTCGAATGGCCTACATCAAGGCGAGCAAGAACCCGACCGGTGACCTGCGCGAGCGGCTCTACCTCCCGGAGCTGATCCGGGGGCTGGCCATCACCACCCGGCACTTCCTCCGGAACCTCTTCGTCGGCCGGGACGTCAACAGCGAGGTCCAGGACCGCAAGGGCGGAAACCTGGTCTCGACGGTCAGCTACCCCGAGGAGAAGACGCCCTACCCGCCCGGGTACCGCGGCCTGCACCGGCTGGTCCCGCGCGACGACGGAAAGCCCCGCTGCGTGGCCTGTTACTTGTGCGCCACCATCTGCCCGGCGCAGTGCATCTACATCGAGGCCGGCGAGTACGAGTCGATGGACCCCGCCGGCGAGAGCCGGGTCATCGAGAAGTTCCCCACCCAGTTCGTCATCGACGAGCTCCGGTGCATCGTCTGCGGGCTGTGCGTGGATGCCTGCCCGAAGGACGCGATCCGGATGGACACCGGGCTGCACACGCCCTCGGAGTACAACCGCTCGAGCTTCGTCTGGGACATCCCCAAGCTGCTCCAGGGACCTCCGGTCAGCCATCCCTCGGACCCGTGGAACAAGCGTCCGTCGTCGGCGCCTCCGCCGCACCAGCACCTCGAGGCCCACACCCGCATCGGGGAGGACCTCGTCCCGCTGAAGCTCACCGGAGGCGAGCCCCAAAAGCGCACCGAGGTGACGGATCAGCCGATCCCGGTCACCCGCTTCCTCAAGGAGTGACCCGGCCCGACCCGGTGCCCCGGGTCAGGAGGCCAGCTGGTCGCGGACCTCCGCCAGCAGCGCGTAGGAGCGCAGCCGGGCGGCGTGGTCGTGGATCTGCGCCGAGACGATGAGCTCGTCGGCGCCGGTCCGCGCCAGGAATCCCTCGAGCCCGCGGCGCACCGTCTCCGCCGCACCGACGAACGCGCAGGAGAGCGCCTCGTCGAGCAGCTCGCGCTCCATGTCGGTGAGGCCGGCCTCGAAGCCCTTCCGGGCCGGGGGGAGCCGTCCGGGCCGATTGCTCCGGAGGTTCAGGAACGCCTGCTGCAGCGACGAGAAGTGGAGGCGGGCCTCGTCGTCGCTCGGGGCGACGATGACGGTGGAGCCGACCATCACCCGCGGCGCGGCGAGCCACGCCGAGGGCTGGAACTTGCTCCGGTACACCGCGATGGCCGACATCAAGTGTGCCGGGGCGAAGTGGGAGGCGAAGGCGAAGGGGAGTCCCAGCGCCGCGGCGAGCGAGGCGCCGAAGAGGCTCGAGCCGAGGATCCACACCGGCACCTCGGTCCCCTCCCCCGGGATGGCGTGCACCCGCTGCCCGGGGCGAGCCTTGCCGAGGTAGGTCAACAGCTCGACCACGTCCTCGGGGAAGGCATCGGAGTCGCTGCTCAGGTTCCGGCGGAGGGCGTACGCGGTGCGAGGGTCGGTCCCCGGCGCGCGGCCCAGGCCGAGGTCGATCCGGCCGGGAAAGAGCGTGGCCAGCGTCCCGAACTGCTCGGCGATGACCAGCGGCGCGTGGTTGGGGAGCATGATGCCGCCCGCGCCCACCCGGATCCGCGACGTGCCAGCGGCCACGTGGCCGATGACGAGCGCCGTGGCCGAGCTGGCGATGCCGGGCATGTTGTGGTGCTCGGCCAGCCAGTAGCGTGCGTACCCGAGGCGCTCGGCGTGCCGGGCGAGGTCGAGCGAGTTGCGGAGGGTCTGCGCGGCGTCACCGCCCTCGCAGATCGGCGCGAGATCCAGGACCGAGAACGGCACTCCGACCGGAGACATCCCTCCGAGCTAACGGCCTGGAGGCGTCGATGCAGCGCCCGGCGACCGCTCTACCGCTGGCGGAAGCAGGGGTGCCAGAGGAACACCCGCTCCACCCCGTCGAGGACGAGCGAGCGCCGCTCGAGGAGGAGCTGGCCGGGAACGCCGGTGCTGGAGACCGAGAGCGTCTCCTCGCCGACGCCGACGGTGCACTCCGGCCAGGCGCAGGGGAGCAGCCGCTCCGGGGCGCCCGGGTGGTGCTGCCGCACGTGCGCGCAGGGTCCCGAGCTGCTCGCGGGTCCCACGGGCACCGGCATCATCAGGGGCACGAGGAGCTCCAGCGGAAGTCAGGCATCACCGGGTCGCCGGTGGGCACGCGATCGAAGCGGACGATGCGCGCCGGCGATGGCGACGGGCCATTCACGACGGCCACGTGGATGAAGGTGCGCGCGGTGCCCTCGTTGCAGTCCGGCCAGGCGCAGATGAGCAGCGCCTCGGGATGGAGCGGGTGGGCCTGCCGCACGTGACGACACGGTCCGCCGAGGCGGGACCCCGTGATGTCCCACGAGCGAAGGGGCATGCCGACTCCCGACCTCGGGTTGCCTGGAGAGGGCCAGGTCGGGAAGTCGTTGCTCAGCTGTGTACCACGTTCTTCGGCCGCGGATGGGCGGCGGCGCGGGAGACGGACTCTCCCGGCTGGGGCAACAAGGACCACAGCCAGCGGCGGTGGTGGCCGAAGCGTTCCTCGGCGAAGGAGACCACGCCGCCGGCGGCCAGCTCCTCGAGGAGGAGCCGCACCTGGAACGAGGTCAGCCCGGAGGTCTCGGCGAGCTGAAGCGTGGTCTTGCCGCCGTCGGAGAGCTCGTGGAGGAGCCGGTGCACCCGGCGGCTCCTGCCCTTGCGCTCCTCGGCATCCTGCATCTCGCGAAGGCGTCGCGGGCCGACGCAATCCAGGCACTCGTCGGTGTCGACCAGCCGGTCGAGACAGCGGTGTCGGATGCAGAGCTTGCCCTGGTACACCAGCGGGAACGTCGCCCGTGTCACTCCAATCCCATCTTCCGCGGCGCGCGTGGTTGGCCGCCGGAGCGCCCAACCTCTCATCTCCTCCCCGGAATCACAAGGGTTAGGGGCTCAGGCGGCCCCGAGGGCCCGGGCAACGTGGAACATCGCCACGGCGCCCACGTAGGCCATCGTGGTCATCGAGACGAACGCCAGGAGCGGCGCACGGGCGCTGCCGGTCTCCTTCCGCATGACGGCGAGCGTGGACGCGCACTGGAGCGACAGGGCGTAGAACACGAGCAGGGCGAGCGCCGCGGAGAGGCCCATGCCCCCGAGCTGGAGCTGGGTCGAGAGCTGGCCGAGGTGCGTGCCGGCGTCCTCGAGGCCGTTCAGGGTCCCCATGGTGCCGACGAAGGCCTCGCGGGCGGCGAACGAGGTGACGATCCCCACGCCCGACTTCCAGTCCGCGCCCATGGGCCGGAAGACTGGCTCGAGCAGGTGGCCGAGCGAGGCGAGCCAGGACTGCTCGAGGTGGCCGGCGCCCTTCGGGAAGTAGCCGAGGACCCAGATGCCGACCACGACCATGAAGATGATGGGCGCTGCCCGCTGGACGAAGCTCCAGGAGCGAGACGCGGCGGCGACGACGATGGGCTTCACGCTCGGGAGCCGGTAAGGCGGCAGCTCGACCACGAAGGGCGCATCCGCGAGGCGTCCTCCGAGCTTCCGCCGGGTCTGCCGATCGAGCACCGCCGCGGCGAGGAGCGCGGTGATGATGCCGAACACGTAGACCCCGGCGAAGACCAGCCCCTGGAGGCCGAGCAGCCCCGGGATGAGGCTGTGCGCGGGCACGAAGCCACCGATGAGCAGCGCGTAGATGGGGAGGCGCGCCGAGCAGGAGACGAAGGGGATCACCATCACGGTGATGAGTCGCCGGCGCGGAGACTCGATGGTCCGCGCCGCCATCATCGCCGGGATGGCGCAGGCGTGCCCCGAGAGCAGCGGGAGGAAGCTCCGCCCCGAGAGCCCGAACCAGCCCAGGGGCCGGTGGAGCATCACCGCCGCGCGGGCGAGGTACCCCGAGTCCTCGAGCGCGCCGATCACCAGGAAGAGGATGAAGATCTGCGGCACGAAGGTCAGGAACGCACCGATGCCGGCGAACACCGCGTCCTGCACGAAGTCGTGTGCGATGCCGGCCGGGAGCAGACCGCCGACGAACGTCCCGGTCGCCGCGATGCCGTCCTTCACCAGCGCCATCAGGGGCGCCGCCCAGGTGAAGATGGCCTGGAAGAGCACCGCCATCACCAGCCCGAAGGCCGGGAGGCCGAGCCAGGTGGAGAGGAAGACCCGGTCCAGCCTCTCCTGGGAGCGGAGGAGCACGTCGTCCCTGGGGCCGTACGCCCGGCTGAGCCGGTGGGCGAGGTGCTTCCGGTCCTCGATGGACCCGGGGGCGGCGCAGCGCTCGTCCCAGGGTGCCTCGCGGTCCAGGTGGTGGAGGGTGGTGCGGAGCTCGTCGAGCCCCTGCCCGGTCTTGGCCGAGACGCCGATGAAGTGGCAGCCGAGCGCGGCGGACAGTCCGGGCAGGTCGAGGCGGGCGCTCGGGCCGACGAGCTCGTCGATGATGTTCACCGCGGCGATGACCGGGACGTGGGCCGCACGCGACCGGGGGAGCAGCTCGACCAGGAGATAGAGGCTGCGCTCGAGCCGGGTGGCGTCGAGCACACAGACGATGGCCTTGGTGGTGGTGTCGGCGAGCGCCTTGTCCAGCCGCTCGATGGCCACGCGCTCGTCGAGGGTGAGTGGCTCGAGCGAGTAGATGCCGGGGAAGTCGTGGATGACGAGGGCGCCGTCGTGGCCGGAGCGGACCTCGGTGGTCACGCCGGGGTAGTTGGCGACCTTCTGGGCGATGCCGGTCAGCCGGCTGAAGAGGAGGCTCTTTCCGGAATTGGGGTTGCCAACGAGGAGGACGTCGGCCCGCTCAGCGTGCGCCGTCATCGTCTTCCGCCGGGCCCAGCAGCACGTGCGCGGCGACCTCCATCTCGAGCGCGAACGCGGCACCGGACACGGCGAAGACGCGGGGCCCACCGAACGGCGCGCGCCGCACGCAGCGCACCACGTTCCCATCCATGAAGCCGAGCTCGCGGAGCCGCCGGCTCACCTCCGGGCGGAGCGCCGACCCGAAGCCGTCGATCCGCGCACGGGCGCCAGGCGGGAGCTCCGAGAGGTTCCTCATGCATCCCTTATATTGAGAGTGATTCTCAAAGTCGAGTGCGGGGACCCGGCTTCATCGCAGCGTCGGACAGGGTCCCAAGTAACCGAAATCACTAAAGCTTGCTGTGATCGGACGCCGGGTCATCAGCCAAGAGCGCGAGCCCCTCATACCCCTGGTCAGTTCGCCTGTTCGGGCTTCCACGGAGGCGGCCGCACCACTGTCTCGGGGATGTCGAGCGTGAAGGATGGGCTCTCCAACGGTTCCATCGAGGCGACGCTCCCGGACACGAACGCTCGTCCGACGGGCGGTC
>JADGQZ010000236.1 GCA_017881345.1 Myxococcaceae bacterium
ACCCCAAGCCGGAGCTGTTCCGCCAGCTTGGCGAGCGCAGAGTCCCCCTCGAGGTGCCCGAACTCGTCATTGTAGCGCTTGAAGTCGTCGACGTCGAAAATCGCGATGCTCAGAGTCGTCCGACTGACGTCGGCACGCGCAAGCTCCTCGTCGATCCTCTCCAGGAAAGGACGACGCTGGAGGAGCCCGGTCAGCTGGTCGGTGTCGACCATCAGCCGCAGATGGCGGGCCCACCGCGCGACTGCGACGGCAGCGACTCCGTTCGCGGCGAGCATCAACATCCGATTCACGAACTGCACGGGCATGAAGCTGCCGTGACTCTCGCTCAGGAGAGATCCAAGGTCCCAGCGTGAAGCCACATAGGCAGTCATGCCGAGGAACTCGCACACGGACAGCGCCGCCGTGAAGGCGCAGAGTCGCCAGTCGAACCGAAGCACCGAGATCGTGACCGCGATGAAGTAGGTCTCGAAGACGACGCGGTTGTTGACTGCGGCGATGGGCATGCCCATCCCAATCAGGAGAGACAGGCACCCGGTCGCGAACGTGATGTCCACCACGCTGATCAACCACGGCAACCACGCTGCGGTGATCAGCCGTGGGAGAACGAATAGCCCGAACCCGTAGATGAGCGCGGCGGCGGCCATCACCAGGGTCTGAACGCCGAACGGACCGCGCCAAACCGAGAGAAGGAGATTCGAGGCGACCAGCAGCCCGATGATCCCGAGCCTCACAGTCGCGACGAGCCGCTCACTGCTCTGCCGTGCCCGCACGAGGGCGGGATCGGCGTCATCGGTGAGCACCGTCCTGAGCTTCTCGAGGATGGAGGTGGGCTGAACCAGAGCGCCGCGATGTTGCCAGAGCGCAGAGAAGCGTGCGCTCGGCTCTTTTGTGGGAGAGCGGCCCCACGTGTGCGCTTCCATCCGCGTCACGAGATGTGGTCAGGCGTGGGTTACGGATGGACTGAAATTCGGAATGTTCCAGGTCGATCCGATCCCCGCAGCGCCGCAGCGCGGCAGTTGCGTAGTCGACACCACACTTCCGTTGCGCGAGACGGGGCCACGCTGACCTGGCGCTCAATTCATGTCAGCGCGTTCAGGTGTTCTGCGCGCTGATTCAGATCGGCCGATCTTCGCTGGCCCCGTGGCACTTCTTGTACTTCTTGCCGCTGCCGCAAGGGCACGGGTCGTTCCGACCCACCTTCGCCGCGGCCTTCGCCGGTGCACGGGTCGCCTGAGCGGCCTTCTCGGGGCGCCCCTCACCGTCGGCCCGGCCCTCCGTGTACTGGCGCGCCCGGGCCTGCATCTGCCGCTGGAGCCGCGCCGCCTCCTCCGCCTGCGCCCGGCCCTGCACCCGCATCAGCTGGCTGATGAGCTGGTGGTTGATGGCCGACAGCATCTGCATGAAGCCGTCGTAGCCTTCCTTCTTGTAGGCCTGCTTCGGGTCGCGCTGGCCGTACGCCCGCAGCCCGATGCCCTGGCGCAGGTGGTCCATCGCCAGCAGGTGGTCCTTCCACAGCTGGTCGATGGTGGCGAGGAAGCGGTTGCGGGCGAAGAGCCGGAAGTCGTCGCCGAACTCCTCCTCGCGCGTGCGGAGCACCTTCTCCGCCGCCTGGTAGACCTGCTGCTGCAGCTCGTCCTGGCTGCCCGCGCCCTGGAAGCCGAGCTCGAGGTTCAGGTTCTCCTTCACCGCCTTGGTCAGCCCCGGGACGTCCCAGGTGTCCGGGTTCTTGGTCCCCGCCCAGGTGCCGGTGATGGCCAGCACCACGTCCTCGAGCGCGTCGAAGAGCATCTCCCGGAAGTCTTCCCAGGTGATGGTGTGCTCGCTGCGGATCTTCGCCTTGGTCTTCTTGTCCTCGTCGTACTCGACCAGGGCCACGCCCGCACCCGCGGCCAGCACCCGGCGGCGCAGCTTGTAGATGGTGCGCCGCTGCTGGTTCATCACGTCGTCGTACTCGAGCAGGTTCTTGCGGATGTCGAAGTTGTGGCCCTCGACCCGCTTCTGAGCGTTCTCGATCGCCTTGCTCAGGAAGCTGTGCTCGATGACCTCGCCTTCCTGCATCCCCATGCGCTCCATCAGGCCGGAGATGCGCTCCGACCCGAAGATCCGCATCAGGTCGTCCTCAAGGCTCATGAAGAACTTGGAGGCACCCGGGTCACCCTGACGGCCGGCGCGCCCGCGGAGCTGGTTGTCGATCCGGCGCGACTCGTGGCGCTCGGTGCCGAGGATGAACAGGCCCCCCGCGGCCAGCACCTCCTCCTTCTCCCGCGCGGTCTCCCCCCGGTACTTCTCCACCGCCTTCTCCAGCCGCTTCTCCCAGTCCGCCACCGCCGCGCGGTGGACCACGGGGTCCGGCGGCACGCCGTCCACCGAGGGCGGCAGCTCGGGAGGCGCACCCACCTCGGCCCGGGCCAGGGCCTCGGGGTTGCCGCCGAGCAGGATGTCCGTCCCGCGGCCGGCCATGTTGGTGGAGATGGTGACCGCGCCCTTGCGACCGGCCTGGGCGACGATCTCCGCCTCGCGCTGGTGCTGCTTGGCGTTGAGGACGTGGTGGGGGACGCCCTTCTTCTTGAGGAAGGTCGACACCACCTCGCTCTTGGCGATGGAGACGGTGCCCACCAGGACCGGCTGGCC
>JADGQZ010000028.1 GCA_017881345.1 Myxococcaceae bacterium
GTCGCCACCACCGCGTGTGCGCCCTCGGCGTGCACCCGGTCGAAGAACGAGGCGTGGTCCTCGACCAGGCCGTCGGTCGCCGGGTACTGCACCAGCGCGCCGAAGATCTTGGTCGAGAAGTCGAAGCTCCGTGCGTCACCGACCAGAACCCGGATGCCGAGCGCGCCGGCGCGCGTCCGCACCACCTCGATCGTCTGGGGGTGCACCCTGTCCGAGACGAAGAACGCCTCGTGGCCAGCCTTCGCCTGGGCGTGCAGCATGTGCATCGCCTCGGCCGCCGCGGTGGCCTCGTCGAGCAGCGAGGCGTTGGCCACCGGCAACCCGGTGAGATCCATCACCATGGTCTGGAAGTTGAGCAGCGCCTCCAGCCGGCCCTGGGAGATCTCCGGCTGGTACGGCGTGTACTGGGTGTACCAGCCCGGGTTCTGGAAGACGTTGCGGAGGATGACCGGCGGCACGAACGTGTCGTGGTAGCCCTCGCCGATGAAGGATTTGAAGACCTGGTTCTTCGCGGCGAGCGCCTCGAGCTCCTCCAGGAGCCGGGCCTCGTCCACCGCCGGCGGCAGGTCCAGCGCACGCCGGAGGCGGATGCTCGCCGGGAGCGTCTGGTCGACCAGCGCCTGCAGTGAGGGCGCGGCGACGACGCGGAGCATCTCGGTCACGTCGGCCGCGTCGGGCCCGATGTGGCGAAGGGGAAAGGAGTCGTTCTCCGAGGGGTTTCTTGAGTCAGGCATCGAGGCGAGCGTTTAACAGGACCAGGCCACGCTGGCTCGCCCCATGGTCAGGGCGGCCGCAGCCCGGTGACGGGCGGGCCGGCTCAGGTCGCGGACTTCGCCAGCAGATCGCCGTACGCGTCCGCGTCCATCAGCCCGTCCAGCTGGGCCGGCTCCGACGGCTCGACCTCGACGATCCACCCTGCCCCGTACGGGTCGGAGTTGATGTTGGAGGGCTCGTCCGAGAGCGCGGTGTTGACCTTGGTCACCTTGCCGGAGATGGGCGCGAACAGCTCGCTCACGGCCTTGGTGGACTCCACCACACCGAACGGGGAGCCTGCGGTCAGGGTGTCACCGACCTTGGGAAGCTCGACGTAGACCACGTCGCCGAGCGCCTCCTGGGCGTGCGCGGTGACACCCACCACCACCCCACCGCCGTCGCGACGGGCCCACTCGTGCTCCTTGGTGTAGCGGAGGTTCTTCGGATTGTCGGCCATTGCTCTCGTGCTTTCCTCTGCCCGCGGGTGCTCTAGCGCTTGAACGGCGTCTTCACCACCTCGGCGCGAACCGGGCGGCCACGGATGTCGACCTCGAACGTCGTGCCCTCGGCGGCCAGCGCGGTGGGCACGTAGCCGATCCCGATCGCCTTCTTCACCGTCGGCCCCTGCGTCCCGGAGGTCACCTCGCCCACCGGCTTTCCGTCCTTCAGGATGGCGTAGCCGTGCCGGGGGATGCCCGGCTCGCGCATCTCGAAGCCCACCAGCTTCCGCTGGATGCCGCCCGCCTTCTGCGCCGCGAGCGCCGAGCGGCCGACGAACTCACCCTTGTCGATCTTGACGATCCACCCGAGGCCGGCCTCGAGCGGGGTGTGGGCGTCGTCGATGTCGTTGCCGTAGAGCGCGTACTTCATCTCGGTACGCAGGGTGTCGCGAGCGCCCAGGCCCGCGGGGACCAGGCCCGCCGGCTTGCCCGCCTCGAGGAGCGCGTTCCAGAGATGCACCGCCCGGTCCGGCGAACAGTAGAGCTCGAAGCCGTCCTCGCCGGTGTAGCCGGTGCGCGAGATGATGCAGGGGACCCCCGCCACCTTTCCTTCGCGGAAGCGGTAGGTGCCGATGGACTCGAGCGGCACCTCGGTGAGGCCCTGCACGATGCCCGCCGCCTTCGGCCCCTGGATGGCGAACTGGGCGAAGTCGTCGCTCCGGTTGACGGGCCGCACCTTCGGGGTGTTCTCGCTCATCCAGGCGAAGTCCTTCTCCCGGTTGCTCGCGTTGACGCAGATGAGGATGTGCTCGGGCGAGAAGCGGTAGGCGACCACGTCGTCGACGAAGCCGCCCTTGTGGTTCAGGAGCCCGGCGTAGACCGCCTGCCCGTCGGCGCACTTCTGGAGATCGTTGGTGATGAGCGCGTTGGCGCTCTCCAGGGCGCCCTCCCCGCGAAACTCGATCTCCCCCATGTGCGAGACGTCGAACAGCCCCGCTGCCTTCCGCACCGCCTCGTGCTCGGCCACCACCCCGGTGTACTGGACCGGCATGTCCCAGCCCGCGAAGTCGACCATCCGCGCACCGAGCGCGCGGTGAACCTTGTTGATCGGGGTCTGGCGGCTCATGGGATGCGGCCCGGACTACCCCACCCCCCGGAGGACGATCAAGGCTTTGCGGGGCGCGAGGGCTTCACCCTGACTAGAGTCCCTGCCAGGACGCGATGAAGATCAGAAACCGGCTCAACCCCTCGGACCCGTGCTTCTCGTTCGAGTTCTTCCCCCCCAGGACGGAGGAGGGCCGGCGCGCGCTCCTCCGCACGCTCGAGGACCTGCGCCCGCTCGAGCCAGGCTTCGTGTCGGTCACCTACGGGGCGGGGGGGAGCACCCGCGACCGCACCGTGGAGCTGGTCCAGGAGATCCGTGCCACCGGCCTGGAGACCATGGCCCACCTGACCTGCGTGGGGCACACCCGCGAGGAGCTGGGCCATCTGGTGGAGCAGTTCCTGTCGATGGGCGTCGAGAACCTGCTCGCGCTCCGGGGCGACCCGCCGGTCGGGGAACGCGAGTTCCATGCGCCACCGGGTGGTTTCCGCTACGCCTCGGAGCTGGTGCGGTTCATCCGAGAACGCGACCACCACCTCTGCGTCGGCGGCGCCGGCTACCCGGAAGGGCACGTCGAGACGCCGCTCCGGGACGACGACCTCCGCCACCTCAAGGCCAAGGTGGACGCCGGGCTGGACTTCATCATCACCCAGCTCTTCTTCGACAACGCCTTCTACTTCGACTTCGTCGAGCGGGCGCGCCGGGTGGGGATCAACGTCCCCATCGTTCCGGGCATCATGCCCATCACCAACATCGAGCAGCTGGAGCGGTTCGTCCGGTTGTGCGGCGCCACCGTCCCGATGCGGCTGGTGCTCCAGCTGGAGCGGTACCGCGAGGATCCGGACGCGGTGGTGCAGCTCGGCGTCGCGCACGCCACGGTGCAGTGCATGGAGCTGCTCGCGCGGGGAGTCCCGGGCATCCACTTCTACACGCTGAACAAGAGCCCGGCGACGCGCCTCATCGTCAGCGCGCTGCGGGGACGTGCCGCCCCGGCGGCCAGCCCCTGAGCGCTAGCCGGCGCGCGTCTCGCCGACCGGCGCGGGCTGCGCGGCGGGGCTCTCGGACGCCGCCGACTGGGGCCGGACCCGGCCCGCGGTGACGAGCAGATAGACGCCCGCGGCGGCGAGCACCGGGGTGATCCACTGCGCGGGGGTGAGACCCAGGAGGCGCCCGTCCACGAACGACAGGTCCTTCGCCCGGAGGAAGTCGAGGAAGAAGCGCGGCACCGAGTAGGAGATGGCGAGCACCCCCATGAGCGTCCCCTCCGGCCGCTTCCGTCTCGCGAGCAGGTAGAGCACGACGGTGATCACCGCGAGCAGCACGCAGTCCACGAGCCCCATGTCGAGGCGAGGCCCGCCGGGAAAGGCCACCGCGTACCAGGCGTCGCTCCGGATGCCGGGGTGGTCGTGCACCACGGCGCAGCCCATGCGAGCGACCGTCCAGCCCGGCGCGGTGCCCAGGGCGAGCGCATCCCAGTAGGGCCGGATCCGGAGCCCCTTCCGCCAGAAGTAGGTGGCGATCCCCGCCATCCCGCCGAGCACCCCACCCATCGACGAGACGCCATCCCAGAACTTGAGGAGGACCAGCGGGCCCTCCGTCCGGAGCAGCTCCGGGTGATAGCCGATGACATGGAGCAGGTGCGCCCCGAGGAGCCCTCCCAGCAACGCCCAGGTGAACACCTCGGACAGGGACTTCGTGTCGCCCGGCGCGTACACCCTTCCGGCCCGGACGGTGAGCACCGCGCCGGTGTAGACGCCGAGGGCGGCGAAGATGCCGAACGGGTGAATGGTCAGGCCGAACAGGTGGAGATCCGGCAGATCCACATACGGCAGCACGAGCGCGAGCATGTGCGGCGTCTCTTAACAGCCCCGGGGGCCTCAGGTGCGGCCGGCGCGCACCGGAACAGCCGTGAGCCGCCTCACGCCCCGAGGAGCGCCCGCGCGTTCCGCAGGGTGTTCGACAGCAGCATGGCGATGGTCATCGGGCCCACCCCGCCCGGCACCGGCGTGATGTGGGAGGCGCGCTCGGCGGCCGCGGCGAACTCCACGTCTCCGACCAGCTTGCCACTGGGGAGCCGGTTGATGCCCACGTCGATGACCACCGCCCCCGGCTTGATCCAGGCTCCCTTGATCAGCTCCGGGACGCCCACCGCGGCGACCAGGATGTCGCCCCGGGCGACCTCCTCCGGCAGGTTGCTCTTGCGGTGGCAGACGGTCACCGTCGCGTCGGCGTTCAGCAGCAACAAGGCCATCGGCCGGCCCACCAGGATGCTCCGGCCCACCACCACCGCCCGCTTGCCCGCGGGCTTGCAGTCGATCTCCTGGAGCATGCGCATCACGCCCCACGGGGTGCAGGCCACGGTGGCGTCCCGCCCCTGTGCGAGGAGCCCCGCGTTGACCGGGTGCAGCCCGTCGGCGTCCTTGTCCGGGCGTAGGATCCGGAGGAGCGCCGCCGAGTCCACCTGCTTCGGGACGGGCAGCTGCACCAGGATGCCATGCACCGCCGGATCGGCGTTGAGCGCCTCGAGGCGGGCCTGGACCTCGGCGTGGCTGGCGGTCTCGGGGAAGTGGTGCTCGCTGGCCTCGAAGCCGACCTCGGCGGCGGCCTTCTGCTTCCCGGTCACGTAGATCTTGCTCGCCGGATCCTCGCCCACCCGGATGACCGCCAGTCCGGGGACGCGGCCGGTGCGCGCCTTGAGCTCGCGGGTGGCCTCGGCCACCTCTCGCCTGACTCGCAGCGCGATGGCCTTGCCGTCGATGAGTGTCGCTCCCATGGCGCGGCACACTACACGAGCCGGACGTCCACGGAAGCGTCGCTCGACGCGGGCCGTCCTCCGTGCGTAGCCTCGTCCGGACCATGTCCCGCGAGCTGATCGACCTGCACATCCACGTCGGCGGAGCGGTGGCGCCGCACGTGCTCTGGTCACTGGCCCACAGCCAGGGGTTCAAGCTCCCGACGAAGAGCTACTTCGAGTTCGTGGAGCTGATCACCGCCCGGCCGGACAACGTCTCCAACCTCGACGACTACCTCCGCATCATGCACACCTGGACCGAGAAGATTCAGAGCTCGCCCATGGCCATCGAGCGGAGCGTCTACGAGGTCATCGGCAAGGAGTACCGCGGCAGCCGGGTGACGCAGATCGAGCTTCGCTTCAACCCCATGAAGCGCAACCTCGACTCGACGCTGGACCTCGACCACATCATCCACGCCGCGCTCCGGGGGATGGACCGGGCAATGCTCGAGTACGGGGTGCGGGCCGGGCTCATCTTCTGCCTCGCCCGCGAGTTCGACCACCGGCTGAACTCCATCATCCTCGAGAAGGCCATCCGGTACCGGCACCGGGGGGTGGTGGGCATCGACCTCGCCGGCACCGAGACCCGCGCGCTCGAGCTGGACGCCGATCAGGTGGGTGCCTACCAGGACCTCTTCCAGCGCGCCCGCGAGGCCGGCCTCAAGACCACCGTGCACACCGGTGAGACCCTGGGCACCGGCGCCGAGGGGGTGATCGCGGTGGTGGACCGGCTCCGGCCCCACCGCATCGGCCACGGCATCCGCGCGGCGTACGACGAGTCGGCCATGCGCCTCCTCCGCGAGCAGGACGTGGTGCTAGAGCTCTGCCCCACCTCCAACCTCCACACCCACGCGGTGAGCGGGGTGGACGAGCTGAAGCACATCGTCCAGACCTTCCTCGACCGCGGGGTGAAGGTGACGCTCAACACCGACGGCCCCTACCTCCTCGAGACCGACATGCAGTCCGAGGTGGCCATGGTGGAGAAGCACGGGATCATGACCCCCGCGCAGGTGGACCAGGCCCTGGCCTGGGCGCGCGAGTACTCCTTCATTCCCTGAAGCCGTGCTAGGCGGCGAGCCGTGTACGGGCTCGTCAAGCGTGCGCTGTTCCTTCTCTCGCCCGAGCAGGCGCACGCCCTCGGGATGGCCGCGCTCCGGCTGCTCGGCACGGTGCGCTCCGCACCCTCGCTCCCATCCGGTGGCCCGGACCTGTCAGTGACGAGCGCGGGCCTGCGCTTCGCCCACCCCGTCGTGCTCGCCGCCGGGTTCGACAAGGACGCCGAGGCCGTCGCGGGATTCTTCGGGGCCGGCTTCGCGGGCGTGGAGGTGGGCACGGTGACCCCGCGCCCGCAGCCGGGGAACCCGGCGCCGCGCCTGTTCCGGATTCCCGAGGCCCGGGCGCTCATCAACCGGATGGGCTTCAACAACCACGGCGTGGACGCGATGGCCGCCAGGCTGCGTGCGCTCGGCCGCCGAGCCGGCCCGGTGGGCGTGAACCTCGGAAAGAACAAGGACACGCCGCTGGAGCGCGCTGTGGACGACTACATCGCCGGCGTCGAGACGCTCGGGCCTCTCGCCGAC
>JADGQZ010000237.1 GCA_017881345.1 Myxococcaceae bacterium
CGTCGCGCTCGCGCATGGAGCGAAGGCCGCGCACGATCGCGGAATCGGCTTGGAGTCAGCGGTCAAGGACCTTGGCACCATGTACGAGCGCGCCCGCGAGCTGGAGCAGCTCAAGACCCAGTTCTTCGCCAACGTGAGCCACGAGCTGCGCACCCCGCTGGCGCTCATCCTGGGCCCGACCGAGAAGCTGCTCGCATCGCCGGGGCTCGAGCCCGAGCAGCGCGGCGAGCTGCGCACCATCCAGCGCAACGCGCGCCAGCTCCTGCGCGAGGTGGACGATCTGCTCGAGGTCTCCCGGCTGGAGGCAGGCCGCACCGAGGTGGAGCGCGCGCCCGTGGACCTCGCGGCGACCGTGCGGGACGCGGTCGAGGCGTTCGAGTCGCTGGCACGGGAGCGCGAGGTGGACCTGCGGCTGGAGGCCCCTCCGCGGATGGTGGCCTCGCTCGACCCGTCGCGGGTGCAGCGGGTGGTCCTGAACCTCCTGTCGAACGCATTCAAGTTCACGCCCGGGCGAGGGACGATCCGGGTCTCGCTCCGCCGGGTGGAGGACGGCGATGTGCCCCGCGCGGTGCTGGAGGTGGGGGACAGCGGACCCGGCATCCCCGAGCAGGACCGGGAGACGGTCTTCGAACGTTTCCGCCAGCTCGACCTGGGGAACACCCGGCGATACGGCGGCGTGGGCATCGGCCTGGCGCTCACCCGGGACCTGGTGCGCGCGCATGGCGGTGAGGTCGCGATCTCCAGCGCACCCGAGGGCGGAGCGCTCTTCACCTGCGTGCTGCCGCTCCCTCCGGTGAAGGCGGAGGTGGCGCCGGTCCAGACGTCGGTGGCTGCCGCGGCGGAGCAGATGGCCTCCGAGCTGAGCGCCGTCTCGCTCGCCACGGGCGCCGGCCCGGCGCCGGCGGAGGGCAGAGCCGAGGTGCTGGTGGTGGAGGACAACCCGGAGATGGCTCGGCACGTCGCGGCGGTGCTCGCCGGCGAGGCCTCGGTCCGGGTGGCCCAGGGCGGAGAGGCCGGGCTGGCCGCCGCGCTGGCCCACCCGCCGGACCTGGTGGTGACCGACCTCATGATGCCGGACCTCGCGGGCGACACGCTGGTGCAGGCGCTCCGGTCCCGCCCTGCCACGGCGGAGATCCCGGTGCTGGTGCTCACCGCCAGGGCCGACCTCGAGACGCGCACCCGGCTGCTACGGAACGGGGCGAAGGACTACGTGGTGAAGCCCTTCGCCGCCGAGGAGCTCCAGGCGCGGGTGCGGAACCTGCTCGAGACGAAGCGGGCGTCGGATGTGCTCCGCGGAGAGATGGCGTCCCGGGGGGCGAGCCTGGACGCGCTGGCGCGCCAGGTGGCGTCACAGAAGCGGCGGCTGGAGACGGCGGTGTCCACGCTGGAGGTCACCCGGGACCAGGCGCTGGCGGCGAGCCAGGCCAAGTCGGCCTTCCTGAGCCTGGTCTCGCACGAGCTGCGGACTCCGCTCACCTCGGTGCGGCTCCAGGTGGATCGGGTGGTGCGCGCATCCGAGCGGGGCGCCGCGCCGCCGGAGGAGGCGGTCCGGCGCCTGGACGCGAGCACCCAGCGCTTCGAGGAGCGGATGGAGACGCTGCTCGAGTACGCGCGCATCCAGTCCGGCCGGCTCGGGCTGGTGCCGCGGACGGTCGAGCTCCGGGGCCTGCTGGCAGAGACGCTGCACGAGCTGCAGCCGGAGGCGGAGGCGCGCCGGCTCACCCTGCGGCTGGAGGTGAGCGAGCCGGTGGAGGTGGTGAGCGATGCCCGGCTGCTCCGCCTGGTCATCGGAAACCTCGTCGCCAATGGCATCAAGTACACCGACGTGGGCTCGGTCACGGTCACGGTGGGGACCGACCGGGACGGCGCGGTCATCTCCGTACAGGACACCGGCCGGGGAATCCCGCCCGAGGCGCACGAGCGCATCTTCGAGCCGTTCGTGCAGCTCGAGCCCCTGGAGAAGAAGCACACCCCAGGGGTGGGGCTGGGCCTGGCCATCGTCCGGGAGCTGGTGGAGCAGCTGCAGGGGCGCATCACGCTCGAGTCGCACCCCGGGGTTGGCAGCACGTTCCGGGTCCACCTCCCCCCGGCCATCGCCCAGGCCGCCTAAGAGCCTGTAGGGCCATAGACGTGGATCCCTAGCGGATCGCGGCCGCCCTGACATCGCCGACTATCGCCCGCCTGACGACACCCGACCCGGCCCTCGACTGCGGCCGCCCTGACCTAGATCTGCAGCCGGAGCGCGCCCGGGAGGACCTCGAAGGTGGCGGGGAGCCGTCCAGGCTGCTCACCGTCGACGTCGAGGAGCACCTCCTCGTCGCTGCTCGCGGCGAGCGTCCGGCAGCGGAGGGTGCGGGTGCCCGCCCAGCGGACGTGGCGCCCGTCGTAGACCGAGGCCGACTTCAGGGCGAAGTCCTTGAGGTGGTAGCCGCTCCAGATGGTGACGTCGAGCTGGCCGTCGGAGGGGTTCGCCTCTGGCGCCACCCGCATCCCGCCCCCGAAGTACTGGCCATTGGCCACCGCGAGGGTGGTGATGCCCAGCGCTTCCTCCGCCCCGCCGTCCACCCGGATCCGGACGTGCTGGTCGCGCCAGCCGAGCAGGGTGCGAACGCTGGCCAGGAAGAAGCTGGCCTTGCCACCGAGGAGCTTGCTCCCCGAGTTCACGGCGCGATCCACCTGGCCGCTGACCCCGAAGCTGGCGACGTTGACGAAGTAGCGCTCCCCGGGCGCACCGTCGGTCCGGGTGAAGCGGACGCGCCCCACGTCGAGCGGTCGGATCTCGCCCCCGAGCCGCGTACAGGACTCCCGGACCGAGCCGTTGAGCCCGAAGGTGCGGCGGAAGTCCCCGCCGGTCCCCCGCGGGACGAGCGCGAGGCAGGCATCGGGCGGCACGCCCCCGTCGGCCTGGAAGAAGCCGTTCACCACCTCGTTGAGGGTGCCGTCTCCGCCCACCGCGACGATGCGACGGAACCCCTTCTCGAGCGCCTCCGCGGTGAGGGTCGCGGCGTGCATCGGGTGGTCGGTGAAGGCGTGCTCGGCGCCCTCGCCAATGGCGCGCAGCACCTCGGCGCGGATCTCCGGCCAGCGACGACCGGTCGCTCCGCCCGCGCTCTCGGGGTTGACCACCAGGAAGGTGCGCATCGCGCTCGTGTCGCAGACTGTGGCACGCCACCGGACAGGCACTCGCAGGAAAGTGGGGTTGACGCTTCGCGGCACCCTCCGGTCCCTCGCAGCCCGATGGCGGTCCGGGATACCGGACGCAGGGGCCGTCCCTCCTTCGCGGGGCAGGCGCTCGCAGTAGCATCCCCCGCCGCGTGGAACCCGGAGACGACGATCGCTGGGTGTTGCTGGCCGAGGACGACGGCGCGCTCCGGTTTCTCCTCGCCTCGGTGCTCCGCAAGGACGGCCACCGGGTGCTCGAGGTGCCGGACGGCGAGCAGCTGGTGGTGGCGCACGCCGCGCTTCCCCCGGGGCGGAGCGGCCGCACGGTGGTGGTGAGCGACCTGTCGATGCCGTTCCGCAGCGGGCTCGAGGCGGTCGAGGAGATCCAGCGCCGGGAGCCCGGGCTGGGGGTCATCCTGATGGGCGCGTTCCTCGAGCCCGCCGACGTGCCGCGTGCAGCGGCCCTGGGCGCGGCGTTCCTGACCAAGCCCTTCGAGCTCGCGAAGATGCGCGCGCTCGTGCGCCAGCTGGTGGCCACCCCCGAGGCGCGGGCGGCCGATCTCCTCGAGGCCGCCGGGTAGATCAGGGCGTCAGGACTTGGGCGGGGGCACCACGCGGATGTGCACCTCGCGGAGCTGCTGCTCGTCCACCTCGCCCGGGGCGCCGGTCATGCTGTCGGTGCCGGTCTTGGTCTTGGGGAACGGGATGACGTCCCGGAGGGACTCGGCGCCGGTGAGGAGCATCACCAGCCGGTCCATGCCGAGGGCGATACCGCCGTGCGGCGGGGCCCCGAAGCGGAGCGCGTCGAGCAGGAAGCCGAACTTGTTCCGGGCCTCGTCCTCGCCGATGCCGAGCGCGGCGAAGACCTCGGACTGCACCCGCGGATCGTGGAGCCGGATGCTGCCGCCGCCGATCTCGAAGCCGTTGAGGACGACGTCGTAGCGCCAGCACTTCACCCGTCCCGGGTCGGTGCGGAGGTACTGGACGTCGTCGTCGTGGGGCCGGGTGAAGGCGTGGTGCGCGGCCGCCCAGCTCTTGCGTTCCTCGTCGTACTCGAAGAGCGGCGGGTCGACGACCCAGAGGAACTCCCACTTCCCGCCCGAGCCCACCTCGGGGATGAGACCCAGCTTCTTGGCGATGTGGACCCGGAGGTTGGCCAGGACGGTGTGGACCAGGGAGGCCCGCCCGAACTGGAAGACGAGGAGGTCCCCGGGCTTCGCGCCGCAGGCCTCGTTGATGGCGGCCCGGAGCGCGGCGGAGATGGTCTTGGCCAGCGGGGACTGGGTCCACTCGCCGCCCTCGCCCACCTTGGCCCGGGCGAGACCGCGGGCGCCGGCGCCCTTGGCGAACTCCTCGAGCTTGTCCGCCTCGGCGCGAGAGAGGGGGTGCGCGGCGGGGACGACCATGGCCTTGACGATGCCGCCCTGCTGCACCGCCTCGAGGAGCATCGGGACGCCGCCCTCGCCGCCGTGGGCGGTGATGACGTCGGTGAGGAGCACGTGCTCGAGCCCGAAGCGGAGGTCTGGCTTGTCGTTGCCGTACCTCGCCATCGACTCGTCGAAGGGCATCCGGCGGAAGGGCGTGGGGATGTCGACGCCGAGGATCTCCTTCCACAGCCGGGAGATCAGCCGCTCGACGACCGCGAAGACGTCGTCCTGGCTGACGAAGCTCATCTCGAGGTCGACCTGGGTGAACTCGGGCTGGCGGTCGAGCCTCAGGTCCTCGTCACGGAAGCACTTGACGATCTGGAAGTACCGGTCGAAGCCGGCGACCATGAAGAGCTGCTTGTAGAGCTGGGGGCTCTCGGCGAGGGCGTAGAACTTGCCGGGGTTGAGGCGGCTCGGGACGAGGAAGTTCCGGGCGCCGCCCGGGGTGTACTTGCCCATGAAGGGCGTCTCGAGCTCGAGGAAGCCCAGGTCGACGAGGGTGCTGCGGGTGATGGCGTTCATCCGCGAGCGGGTGACCAGCGACTGCTGGAGAGGGCGCCGGCGCAGGTCGAGGTAGCGGTGGGTGAGCCGCTTCTCCTCGGCGGTCTCGATCTTGTCCTCGATCGGGAACGGCGTGGGGTCGCTGCGGTTGAAGACGCTCAGAGCGGTTGCCCGCACCTCGATCTCCCCGGTCTTCATCTTGGGGTTCACGTTGGCGCCCCGGCTGACGACGGTGCCCTGGATACCGATGCACCACTCGAGGCGGAGTGTCCCGGCGAGGGCGTGGGCCTCGGGGTCGATGTCGGGCTCGAAGACGACCTGGGTGAGACCGTGCCGGTCGCGGAGATCGATGAACACGGCGCCGCCGTGATCGCGGCGGTTCTGGACCCAGCCGAAGAGGACGACCGGCTTGCCGACATCCCTGGCGGTGAGCTCGCCGCAGGAGTGGGTGCGCTTGATCTCGGTGATGAACGGGACGGACATGGAGGCGCCGGAACCTAGCGCGCCGCGTGTGTCGCCGCTACGCGTCATCGAGGTCCGTGAGCAGGCTGGCGCGCCTCTCCGACCCTGACCGCGTCTCCCGGCCCGAGGCTCCTGGATCAGGAGCCGGTCGGAGAGAGCGCGACCGCTTCGGCGGCGCGCAGGTCCCGGAGCTTCAGCGAGACGCGGGTCCGGCCCTTCCAGGTCTCGACCGAGGGCTGGAAGGCGAGGTCCACCCGGCCCTCCAGCTCGGCGAGCCGCGGGCCCATCCCGAAACCGATGGTGTCCAGGGCCGGCGCATCGGGGAGGACGAGCTTGAGATGGGCCACGCCGCCGTTCTTCGCGGTGACGATGCGGGCCTCGGCGTGGAGCGACTCGGCGACGAAGGTGGGCTCGGGGTTGCCGGCGCCGAATGGGCCGAGGGCGGCGAGGGCTCCGACGGCGCGCTCGGTGAGCTCACCGGGGTCCACCACCACGTCCACCCGGCACCGCGGCTCGAGGTCCTCCTCGCGGAGACGCCGGGCGGCGACGGCCTCGAAGTCCCGGCGGAAATCGAGGAGGCGCCGTGCCTCGAGCGTGACGCCGGCGGCGTGGCGGTGGCCTCCAAACTTCGAGAGGTGCTCGGCGCACTCGCGGAGCGCCTCGACGAGGTGGAAGCCCTCGACGCTGCGGGCGCTCCCCTTCCCCACCCCACCCTGGACGCCGATGATCAGCGTGGGCTTGTGGAAGCGCTCGACGATGCGGGCGGCGACGATGCCGACGACGCCGGGGTGCCATCCCTCGGCCCAGAGGACGAGGCCGCGTGAGCCCTGCCGGTCCTCGGCCTGGGCGATGGCCTCGACGAGCATCTTGCGCTCGATCTCCTGCCGGTCCTTGTTGGCGCCGTCGAGCTTGGCGGCGAGCGCGCGTGCCTCGGTCAGGTCCCGGGTCCGCAGGAGCTGCAGGCCGACCGAGGCGTCATCGAGGCGTCCGGCGGCGTTGATCCTGGGCCCGAGGCGGAAGCCCACCTGTCCGGCGCTCACCGGGCCCTCGGTCTCCAGTCCGGCGACCTCCTTGAGGGCCCGGACGCCGGGGCGATCTGCCCGGGCCAGCGCGTCGAGGCCGTGCTGCACGAGGATGCGGTTGGCTCCGGTGAGCGGGACGACGTCGCACACGGTGGCGAGCGCGACCAGGTCCATCAGCGGCTTCAACGCGGGCTCGGGACGGCGCTCGAACCACCCGAGGGTACGGAGCGAACGCCGGAGCGCCATGACCAGGTTGAACGCGACGCCCGCGGCGCAGAGGACCTTCGTGGGGTACTCGCAGCCGGGCTGGTGCGGATTGAGGATGGCGGTCGCGGCGGGCAGCGTGTCCGGGACGGTGTGGTGGTCGACGATCACCGTGTCCATCCCCAGGGCCTGGGCGTGCGCGACCTCGGTGACGCTGGTGATGCCGCAGTCGAGCGAGACGAGGAGCTTCGATCCCTCGTGCGCGATCCGCTCGACGGCGCGGACGTTGAGTCCGTAGCCCTCGTCGATCCGGTGCGGGATGTAGGTGAGCGGTGGGGCGCCGACGGCGTCGAGGAAGAGAGAGAGGAGCGCGGTGGAGCAGACTCCGTCGACGTCGTAGTCGCCGTAGAGGGTGACCTTCTCGTGCTGGACGACGGCACGGGTGAGGCGCTCGACGGCGGCCGACATGCCCTTCATCCGGAAAGGGTCCGGGAGATCGGTGAGCTCGTGCGAGAGGAACTGGGCGGCGTCCTGAGGCTCCTGGACACCGCGGGCGACGAGGACCCGTGCGGCCAGAGGGTCGAGCCCGAGCTCGATCGCGAGACGCCGCGCGGCGCGCCGCTGAGCTTCGACGTCTCGCTCTCCACCCGGAAACACCCAGCGCAACGCGTCGCTCCTCTCCGACAAACGCCCGTCGTTGCGGATGTTCGTAGCGGAGTGGTCTGACAGCAGACGACGTGCGCGCACGTCGGATCAGCGCACGTGCCGGAGAGGCGCGTGCGGACAGGCAGAAGACGGGAGCACCGGATCAGACGGAGGCCATGACACGCGCGCGGCGATGCGAATCACGCCAGTTCAACGCGAGGATGAGCACGGGACGCGACTCCGAGTGCGCCCAGATGGAGGGCGGGCGCGAGCCGGAGAGACGCTCCACTCCCGCGCGCACCGATGATCTCTACCCGACTGGTCTGACGCACATCAGCTGGCAGCCGAGGGAGCGTCCCAAAAAGATCCCCGAATTCGGTTGGCGAAACCGAAAGGGACGCTCAAGCCGGACCTCGCGGGCTCCCCCGCGGACAAGACCGTCCCAAAATGTTCCTCCAACCCAGCTTGGGGAACCGGGCTCGCACGGGTGCTTTCGACAACCTGCCACGGGCCGGGCAGAGGCCAGGGTCGTTCCCGCCCGGAGGAGGCAGAGGCCGTCACGCCGGCGTCC
>JADGQZ010000238.1 GCA_017881345.1 Myxococcaceae bacterium
CCGTACGACGGCTGCGGCGTCGGCGCCCGCAGCTCGGGCTGGAAGTCGAACAGCTCCTTCGGGACCTCGCGGAGGAACCGCGACGGCGGGTTGAATCGCAGCTCGCCGAAGAGTGACCGGGCCTGGGCGAGCGAGAGGAGGAGCCGCTTGCGGGCGCGGGTGAAGCCCACGTAGCAGAGCCGCCGCTCCTCCCCCATCTCCTCGTCGTCGCCGAACTCGTCGAGCGCGCGCTGGTGGGGAAAGACGCCGTCCTCCATGCCGGGGAGGAACACCGCGTCGAACTCGAGCCCCTTCGCCGCGTGCAGGGTCATCAGCGAGACGCGCCCCTCGCCTGCCTCGGCGTCGGCCTCGGCCACCAGGCTGATCTGCTCGAGGAAGGCCTGGAGCGGCGGGGCCTCGGCCTCGAGCGCATCGGGGCCCGGTGGAGGGCGCGCGGCGCGCTGCAGATCGAACTCCTGGGCCGCGCCCACGAACTCGCGCAGGTTCTCGGCCCGGCCGAGCGACTCGTCGTCGCCTGCCTCCATCAGGGACTCGACGAGCCGCGTCTCCTGGAGCATCCGCTCCAGCGCGGCTGCTGCCGAGGGCGCGTCGATCGCAAACTGGACCAGCGGCTCCATCAGCGAGCGGAAGCCGCGGAGCCGCTTCTGGGCCGCGGCCTGGAGGATGTCGATGGACTCCACCTGGTCCAGGGCCTCCCAGAGCGAGACGCCCTGCTCGCCTGCCCACGCGCTCAGCCGTTCCTGCGTGGTGTCGCCGATGGCGCGCGCCGGAACGTTCACGATCCGGAGCAGATCCGCATCCGAGCGAGGGTTGGCCATGAGGCGCAGGTAGGAGGCTGCGTCCTTGATCTCCGCCCGCTCGTAGAAGCTCCGGCCGCTCACCAGGGTGTAGGGCACGCGCGAGAGCCGCAGCGCCTCCTCCAGCACGCGGCTCTGGGCGTTCACCCGGTAGAAGATGGCCATCTGCTCGTAGGAGACGAAGTCCTCCTTGTGCAGGGCGTGGATCCGCCGGGCCACCTCGTGGGCCTCCTCGCGCTCGTCGCGGGAGATGAGCAGGTGGAGGAGCTCGCCCTTCGGTCTCTCGGTCCAGAGCCGCTTGGGCATCCGGCGGGGGTTCTGCGAGATGACCGCGTTGGCCGCGTCGAGGATGTTCCCGTCGCTCCGGTAGTTCTGCTCGAGCTTCACCACCCGGGCGCCGCGGTACAGATCCGGGAACTGGAGGATGTTGCTCACCTCGGCGCCCCGCCAGCGATAGATGGACTGGTCGTCGTCACCCACCACGACCAGGTTCGCGCCGGGAGGCGGTGCGAGCTGCTGGAGGAGCTCGTACTGGACGGGGTTGGTGTCCTGGAACTCGTCCACCAGGACGTGCTGGAAGCGCGCGCGGTACTTCTCCAGCGTCTCGGAGTCCTTGCGCAGGAGCTGGACGAGCAGGAGCAGGAGGTCTCCGAAGTCCACCGCGTTCGCCGCGCGGAGAAGCCGCTGATAGGCGCGGTAGGCACGCTGGACGGCGAGCGCCCGGTAGTCGTCGGCCGGGACACGCTCCACGTCGGGCCCGCGTCCGGCGTTCTTCTCCACGTCGATGCGCCGCAGCACGTCGCGGGGATTGAGCACGGGATCCACCCGCTCCTCGCGCATGGCGCGCTTCACCAGCTGGAGCTGGTCCGCGTCGTCGTAGATGACGAAGGAGCGGGTGAGCCCCACCTTCTCCGCCTCGCGCCGGAGGATGGTGGCCGCGGCAGAGTGGAAGGTCGCGACGTTGAGCTCGGAGGCCCAGGGACCGAGCAGCACCCCGAGACGCTCGCGCATCTCCCGGGCGGCCTTGTTGGTGAAGGTGACTGCCAGGATCCGCCAGGGGGCGACGCGCCGGGCGAGCACGAGGTGGGCGACACGGCGGGTGATGACCCGCGTCTTCCCCGATCCCGCGCCGGCGAGGACGAGGAGCGGCCCGTCCCCGTGAAGGACGGCCTCACGCTGGGGTGGATTGAGGTCCTCGAGGAGCTGGTCGGCAGACTGGAGTGGAGCGGGCCCGGACATCGGAGCCGGACACCCTCTCATCCCTGCGGCCGGGATTCCAGGTGGAGCGGCCGGCGACTCGGGATGGCGTTAGAGTCTTCCCCATGGCGGACGGAACGCCGCGCGACGGGTTGACCAGGACGCTGACGCTGCCTCCGTCCGGTCCTCGATCCGCCGCCGCCCTGGTCTCGCCCGGGGATGTCGTCGACCAGCGCTTCGAGATCCTCCGCATCATCGCTCGCGGGGGAATGGGCGTGGTGGCAGAGGCAGAAGATCGTGCGCTCGGGACGCGGGTCGCGCTGAAGTTCATCCAGCCGGCACTGGCCAATCACCCCGCGGCCCGGGAGCGGTTCCGCCGGGAGATTCTCCTGGCGCGGCGAATCACCCATCGCAACATCTGCCGCATCTTCGAGCTCTTCTCCTCGCAGTCCGCCGGGGAACCCCTTCTCTTCCTCACCATGGAGCTCCTCGAGGGCGAGACCCTCTCCGACCGGCTCCGCGCCGGTCCCCTCGCTCCAGCCGAGGCGCTTCCCCTGGTCGAGCAGATGGTCGATGCGCTGGAGGCGGCACATGCCCAGGGGATCGTCCACCGGGACTTCAAGAGCTCCAACGTGCTGCTGGTTCCCGACCACCCCTCGGAGCGGCTGGTCGTCACCGACTTCGGAATCGCCCGGGCGCTGGAGCGCGAAAGGACCCGCGACGCGGAGGTGACCGGCGAGGGATTGATCGGAACTCCGGGCTACATGGCCCCGGAGCAGGTGCTGGGGGAGCGCGTCACTCCGGCCACCGACATCTACGCGCTCGGCGCGGTCCTCTACGAGATGCTTTCGGGTGAGTTGCCCTTCCGGGGTGAGACACCCGTCGCGACCGCGATGCTCAGGGTCACCCAGCCGGCTCCCCGCATCTCGTCACGCCGGCCCGGAGTCGACCCGACGTGGGACGCAGTGGTGGCCACCTGCCTGGCTCGCGAGCCGGTCTTCCGGTACGCCACCGTTCGCGACGTGCTTCGAGCCCTCCAGGGCGGGCCTGCTGCACCTCTTCCCCGATCCGTCCTGCGTGAATCGCTGCCGGCGGAAGTCACCCCGTTTCTCGGCCGTACCCGGGAGGTTGCCTCCGCGGCGACCTTGCTGCGCCGACGCGGCGCGCGCCTCCTCACGCTCACCGGTCCGGGAGGGACGGGCAAGACCCGGCTCTCCATCGAGGTGGCCCGGATGCTGGCCGATGATTTCACCGAAGGGGTGAGCTTCGTCAGCCTCTCCAACGTGAGCGATCCCGAGCGGGTCCCCCACGCGATCGCAGCCGCCCTCGAGCTGAAGGAAGTTGCCGGCACCCACATCGAGGAGGTGGTGTCCGCGTTCCTCCGGCCGAGGAAGCAGCTCCTGGTCGTGGACAACTTCGAGCACGTCCTTCCCGCGGCACCCGTCATCGCGCGGCTGCTCCGCGCAGCACCGGGCCTCTCGGTGCTGGTCACCAGCCGATCCCTTCTCCATCTGTCGGGAGAGCACGACATGCCCGTTCCGGGGATGGGCGTTGCCACGTCGGAAGCGACGAGCAGGAAGGAGGCGCTCCAGAACGACGCGGTACGACTCTTTGCCGAGCGCGCGCAAGCCCTCTCCCCGAGCTTCGAGGTCACGGAGGAGAACGCGGCCGACGTCCTTGCACTCTGCCGGCGACTGGATGGACTCCCGCTCGCCATCGAGCTGGCGGCGGCCCGGATCCGGCGGGACAGCCCTCGGTCGATGCTCGAGCGCCTCTCGCACGCTGGCGCACTTCAGGTTCTCGGGCACGGGTTCCACGATGCCGAGCGCCGGCAGCAGACGCTGCGGGAGACCATCGCCTGGAGCGACGCGCTGCTCTCGCCGGAGGAGCGCGCCCTCTTCCACGCCCTTGGCATCTTCCCGTCCTGCACCACCGTGGAGGGGGCGGCGGCGGTGGGCGGGCTCAGCCCGGACGCGGCCCGCGAGCTCCTCGGCTCGCTGGTGGACAAGAGCCTCCTCCACCGCGTGCAGAATCCCCACATCGAGGACCGCTTCGTGATGCTCCAGACCCTCCGGGAGTACGCGCTGTCGGAGCTGGAGAAGGCCGGGGCCCTCCCCGTCTCGCGCCGTCGTCACGCCACCCACTGTCTCGCCGTGGCCGAACGCGCTTCCGCCGTGCTCCTCGGGCCGGACCAGGGCCGTCTGCTGGCGGAGCTGGAGACGGATCACGAGGAGATGCGCACCGGTCTGCAGTGGCTCACGGCCGAGGGACAGCACGACGAGGCTCTCCGGCTGTGCGTCGCGCTGGCCGGGTTCTGGGAGGTGCGGGGCCACTGGGTCGAAGGCCATCGCCTCCTGAAGTCGGCGCTCCAGCAAGCCCCGGGCGCGCCTCCGCTCCTCAGGGCAGTGGCGCTCCACTGGCTCGGTGTCCTGGAGTGGTGTCTGGGCACGCTCGAGGATTCGCGCCGGGACCACGAGGAGGTCATCGCCCTGTGCCGTTCAACGGGCCAGCATCGCCTCCTCGGCGAGAGCCTCTACCGGGTGGCGAAGACCGCTCTCTTCCAGGCGGATCTCCCCGGGATGCAGCGCTACACCGAGGCGCTGGCCGAGCTGGCCGAGCGCCTGGACGACCGGCGCCTGCGCGCCCTGACACGCTCCAATCTGTCCATCCTCGAGAGCGAGGTCGGCGACGTCACCCGGGCGATCGCCCTGGCGGACGAGGCGATCGAGCTGATTCGCCAGGTGGGCGACGCCTACTCCTATGGCTTCTTCCAGAATGTCCGCGGCGAGTTCGCGCGACTCGCCGGTGATGAAGCACGTGCCAAGGTCGCCTACGAGGAGGCGCTCCGCGTCGGCAAGCAGCTCGGGTGCAGGCGCTTCCTGGCTCTCGGCAATGGCAACCTGGGTTCGGTGTCTGCCAATCGCGGAGACTGGAGCGACGCGCTGCAGCGGATGAAGACCGCCTTTCAGAGCTACGAGGGTCTCGGCGAACGCTTCAACTTACCCTGCGTGCTGCTCAATGCAGCGGAGGCGATCATGCACCTGGGGGAGCCAGAGATCGCCGCCCGTCTGATGGGCGCGGCCGACGCTTCGCTCGAGAGGTTTCCCATCCAGTACGGCGCTTCGGACCGTGGACCGATCGAGCGTTTTCGCCGGGCGATTGCCGAGCAGTTGCCTCCGGAGCGGCTTGCGCGCCTGCGCCGTGAGGGTGCAGGGCTCACGCTCGAGGAGGCCATGCTCCGGGTGAGCGCCTTCAGGCCCTGAAGGGACTGCCGGCGGTGAACAGAAGGCGATCGGTGGCGCCAGGTCTGTCGCGATCTGTGCGAGCGTGCCGGCCATGAGCGGGCGACGCGTCGTGGTCACCGGCCTCGGGCTCGTCACCCCGCTCGCCGTCGGCGTCGAGGCGACCTGGGCCGCGTTGCTGGACGGGAAGTCCGGAGTGGGACCCATCACCCGCTTCGATCCCGGCACCCTGGGAACCCGGATCGCCGGCGAGGTGAAGGACTTCGACCCGCTCCAGTGGATGGATCGCAAGGATGCACGACACACCGACCGCTTCGTCCACTTCGCATTGGCCGCGACGGAGATGGCGGTCAGGGCGAGTGGCCTGGTCATCGGCTCCGAGGCACAGGGTGGATACGAGCCGGAGCGGGTGGGAGTCATCCTCGGCTCGGGAGTCGGCGGTCTGGCATCTGCGGAGGAGGCGCACGAGAAGGCGCTCCGGGTGGGGTTCGATCGGCTGTCCCCGGTGTTCGTCCTGCAGATCATCTCCAACACCGCCGCGGGAATGGTGAGCATCCGCTACGGCGCGGCGGGACCCAACTGGGCTCCGGTCGCGGCCTGCTCCACCGGAGCGCACGCCATCGGAGAGGCGCTGTGGTCCATCCGCTCTGGCCGCACGGACGCGATGATCTGCGGAGCCGCGGAGTCGGCGATCACCCCGCTCGGCATCGGGGGATTCGAGGCGATGCGCGCCCTGTCCTCGCGCAACGATGCGCCCCAGGCGGCGAGCCGTCCGTTCGACCGCGACCGGGACGGCTTCGTGCTCGGCGAGGGCGCGGGCATCCTGGTGCTGGAGGAAGAGGCCGCTGCGCGGCGCCGCGGCGCTCCGATCCTCGCGGAGCTGGTCGGCTACGCGGCCAACGCGAACGCCCAGCACCTCACCCAGCCAACCGAGGATGGCGCTCCTGCCGCGTCCTGCATGCGCCTGGCGCTCCGGGACGCCGGTCTGGCGCCCGAGGACATCGGCTACGTCAACGCCCACGGGACCTCGACTCCGCTCAACGACGTCCACGAGACGCTGGCCCTGAAGACGGCCTTCGGTCCGCACGCCCGGAAGCTCCAGATCAGCTCCACCAAGTCGATGACCGGGCATCTGCTCGGCGCGGCCGGGAGCGCGGAGGCCGCCTTCAGTGTGCTCGCGCTCGTGCGGGGGCGGATTCCACCGACCATCAATCAGGAGACGCCCGACCCCCGGTGCGACCTGGACTACGTTCCCAACGTCGCCCGTGAGCAGAGGCTGAGGAACGTGATGTCCATCTCCTTCGGCTTCGGCGGGACGAACGCCGCCCTGATCTTCGCGCAGCCGCGCGGGGCCCGGGGCTGAAGTGCGCCCGGGATCGCAAGGCGATGGCAGCTCTGGAGGAGGTGGCTGATGACCTCGACGCGATGGAACACGGCGGTACGAATGATCTGGGCGCTCGCGCTCTGCGGCTTCGCTGGTGTCGCCGGCGCGGCAGCGGCGCCTTGTGGGTTGCTCACCCCTGCGCAGGTCACGGCCGCGGTCGGCGGAAGCTTCGGCCCCGGCCAGCCGATCGGGACCACCGGCTGCTCGTGGTCCTCGCAGAAGCCGCACGTCATCGTCACCGTCTCGCTGTGGCCTCCCGGGGAGTGGGACCGGATCAAGGCGGGCCCCCTTCCCGGAACCACCATCACCCCGGCGAGCGGAGTCGGTGACGACGCCTTCTACGCGACGCTGGCGCAGTACACGGTGCTCTACGTCAAGAAAGGCCCGACCGTGTTCCTGTTCAAGATCTACGGGGTCGCGGACAAGGCGAAGCAGATGAGCGCCGAGATGACGCTCGCCCAGCAGGCCCTGGCCAACACCTGAGTCTGTTGCGGCGGCCACGGAGCGTGGGCACGATCGTGAGGAAACCATGAGCGCGGGAGACAGCCAGCCGACCGGCCCGGACCTCGCAGCGGGCGTGGAAGTCGATTCGCTCGCCGAGGGTCAGAGCCTCGAGGGACACGTGGGGAGCGAGGCCGTGCTCCTCGTCCGGAGCGGCGGGGAGTTCTTCGCCATCGGTGCCAAGTGCACCCACTACGGGGGTCCACTGGCCGAGGGACTGGTGGTTGGCGACACGGTCCGATGTCCGTGGCACCACGCGTGCTTCTCGCTCCGGAGCGGCGAGGCCCTGCGAGCACCGGCGCTGAACCCGGTCGACCGCTGGGCCGTTGAGCGACGTGGGTCGAAGGTCCAGGTCACCGCCAAGGCACCTCCTGTCCCGGCTCGAAAGTCCTCGCCCGCGGCGCCCCGGCGCGTCGTCATCGTCGGCGGCGGCGCAGCGGGCAACGCCGCGGCGGAGATGCTCCGGCGAGAGGGCTTCGACGGCAGCCTCACCCTGCTCAGCGCCGACACCTCGGTTCCCTACGACCGGCCCAACCTGTCCAAGGACTACCTGGCGGGCACCGCACCCGAGGAATGGATTCCCCTCCGCTCCGAAGACTTCTACGCCGAGCAGCGAATCGACCTGCGCCTCGGCACCCGGGTCACCGGCATCACTCCCGCGCGCCACGAGGTGAGCCTCGAGCGCGGGGGGACGGTCCCCTACGACGCCCTCCTCCTGGCGACCGGCGCCAGCCCGGTGCGTCCACGGCTTCCCGGCGCTGACCTGCCGCACGTCTTCACCCTTCGCAGCCTGGCCGACGCCAGGGCCATCATCGCCCGCGCCACGAAGGGAAGCAGGGCGCTGGTCCTCGGGGCGAGCTTCATCGGGCTCGAGGTGGCTGCTTCCCTTCGCGCCCGCGGCGTGGACGTGCAGGTGGCAGCTCCCGACGCCATTCCCATGGAGCGGGTGCTCGGGCCCGAGCTCGGCCGCTTCGTGCGGAAGCTCCACGAGGAGCACGGCGTCGTCTTCCATCTCGGGCGGACCGGGCAGGCCATCGACTCGAGCGCGGTGACCCTCTCCGACGGAACCCGCGTCCCCGCCGACCTGGTGGTCCTCGGAGTCGGCGTCCGACCGGTGGTCGACCTCGCGCAGGCGGCGGGCCTGGAGGTGGACAACGGCGTGCTCGTCGATGCTGCACTTCGCAGTAGCGTCCCGGACATCTTCGTCGCCGGGGACGCCGCACGCTGGCAGGACGCGCGCACCGGGGAACGGATGCGTGTCGAGCACTGGGTGGTCGCCGAGCGCCAAGGCCAGTCGGTGGCCCGGACGATGCTGGGCGGGACCGCGCCCTTCGACGACGTCCCCTTCTTCTGGAGCGCGCATTACGACGTGACGTTCAGCTACGTCGGGCACGCGACGCAGTGGGATGCGGCGCGGATGGAGGGGACGCCCGAGGCGCGCGACTGTCGGGTGGAGCTGTCGGCGAAGGGGAAGGTGCTGGCGGTCATCACCCTCGGTCGGGACCGGCAGAGCCTGGAGGCCGAGGTGGCGCTGGCGCAGGGAGCTCGCTGAGCCGAGCCTGATCGATCTGCGTCTTCAGCCGCGCGCGGCCTCGAGAGCGTCCTCCAGCCGATCGTTCCCCCAGAACATCTCGCCGCGGGCGAAGAACGTCGGTGCGCCGAAGATCCCGAGCGCCTGGGCCCGCTGTACCTGGGCGCGCAGCCTCGGCCTCTCCTCGGGTGACTGGAGTCGGGCGAGGATGCTCGAGGCCGGGAGCGCCAGCGACGCGAGCGTCTCGGTGACGGTCTCGACACTCGAGATGTCGCGGTCCTCGGCGAAGTTGGCGCGGGACATCGCCTGGCAGAACGGCCGCATCCATGCCTCGTCGCGTCCGAGCAGCGCCACCCGCACCGGGAGCACCGTGTTCTGCGGGAAGGTCCTCGGCATCTTCCACGGCAGGCCGAACTTGCGGGCCTGGCGCTCCATGTCCTTCCAGACGTAGGCCCCCTTCTCCTTCTGCAGCACGAAGGGCGAGCTCTTCCAGCCGAACGCCTCGAAGACTGGCCCGAGCAGGAAGGGCTCCCAGCGCACCGACACCCCCGCGCGCTCCGCCAGCGCGTCGATGCGCATGAGCGTCAGGTAGCTGTAGTTGCTCGCCAGGTCGAACCAGAAATCCAGCGTCGGTCGCTCGCCGCTCATCGGAAGGTCACCAGGACGCGGGCCTCGATGCTCTGCCGCGGCGGCGCGTCCAGGGGCGTCGCCGGGTGGTCGAAGGCAGCATGCGGGACGAACCGCGCCACCCCGCCGTCCGAGTCGTACTGCTTGAAGACCAGCGCCTCGTCCCGGCGCATCTCGGAAACGTAGGACCAGACGTGCTCCGGGCGGTGGCGGACCAGGTAGATCTCCCCGGTTCGCGCCGGATACCGGATCTCGCTCTTCACGAGCTCGCCCGGGCCCACGCTCCGGGCGTCGCAGAGTGCCAGCGGGGTGTCGACCACCGGCGCGCTCCCGATGGAGCGCCAGACGTTCACGATGGCGAACCGCCCGCGGGGAGGATTTCCCTCGAGCACCATCCCGAAGCGCCTCGCCCCGGAAGCCTCGGTGTAGTCCACGTGAACCCTCCCCGCCGGCCCGGCGAGTTGGCCGCCACGGCCCCCGAGCGTCATCGGGGGCCGGCCGGGCTCGCGTCGCCGGACCAGGTGGTCGAAGACGTGCGCCTCCTCGCCGCCGGTCGCCTGGAGCGCCAGCTCGGCGACCTCCGGGTAGTAGCGGCGGCCCACCTCCTCCTCGTCGAGGAAATTGCCGAGGGCAGAGGGGGCGTGCCATAGCTCGAAGCCGTTCCGGTCGAGCGCCAGAAAGCCCGCGGTGTCCCGCGCGTCGTGGATGATGACCGACCGGGGGACGTACTCGCAGTTGTCGGCCGGGGTGCCCGACGGCGGAGCCCCCACCCAGCTCACCGGGACATCAGGGCAGCTGCCGAGATAGAGCAGCGACGCGATGACCGACGCCGGCCGCGGCCGCTCTCCCTTGGTGAATTGCGCGATGCTTGGGTCCATGGGTCCTCTCTCTACGGAGCTGCCCCTCGGGCCTCCAATGCCGTGTCGGCCGGGTTCGCATGCGGAGCGGGAATGCCACCCCGGCTCCTGAACCTCCCCCCGCTGGAACTGTTCCGCGGCTTCGTCGCCGTGGGGCGTTCGCTGAGCGTCACCACCGCCGCCCGCGAGCTGGCCATCACCCAGCCGGCGCTCAGCCGTCAGATCCACGCCCTGGAGGACGCGCTGGGGTGCGCGCTGTTCGTTCGCCGCCACCGGAGCCTCGAGCTCACCGCGGAGGGCACGCGTCTCTTCCGCACCGCCGACGCCTGGCTGGACCAGCTCGGCGAGGCGATCGAGGCGCTCCGCCCGGTGGACCCGAGCTCGGTGGCCATCACCGCCTCGAGCGGGTTCGCCGCGCTCTGGCTCCTGCCGCGGCTCGGCGAGTTCCAGGCCCGCCACCCCGGCGTCGATCTGCGCGTCGTGGCCAGCAACCGGCTGCTCGATCTCGAGCGGGAAGCCATCGACCTCGCGGTCCGGTACTGCCCCACCGAGCGTGCTCCCGACGGCTCCGTCCGGCTCTTCGGCGAGGACCTGGTCCCGGTGGCCAGCACCGCCGTCGACCTCGACGACCCGGCCCAGCTGGGGAAGCAGGTGCTGCTCGACTACGACGACCCGGCGCATCCGCTCCTCCACTGGGCGCACTGGCTCCGCGCGTCGGGCGCCACGAGGCCGAGGTCGGGACGCGTTCTCCGCTTCACCCAGTACGAGCAGGCCATCCAGTCAGCCCTCGCCGGGCACGGCGTGGCGCTCGGACGGCTCGCCCTCGTCCGCCCGCTCATCGCCTCGGGCCAGCTCGTGCCTGCGACCCGGCGGCACCCGCTCGCCATCGGCTACGGGTACTGGCTCGTGTCGCGCAGCCGTCCGCTCGGAAGGAACGCCGGCCTGGTGCGAACGTGGATCCTCTCCCGGGCCGAGGGCGACGGCGAGGGGTGACCACGGCGGGCGAGAGGCGCGCGCCTCCGGACAGGCACGGTCATCCGCTGCTCTCCTGTATTCCCGAGGACGCACCACGCGGGAATCGTTGCGTGGCAAGTGACGGTGCTCGCTCTCGGCGAGGCCAGGGCCGCAGCGCATTGCATGAATCGCCGTGGGCAATTCAGCGAGCGAGTCACTGTGCTGGTGGCGCGAGGCGCGAACTGCGAGAGCCCACGGTCTGCAATTCATTGCTCTAAGGATGCGCTGCACATTGGCGCTCGTTTATTTCAGCGCTCATTGATTGATCGAGCGCCTTCGTCGCACGTTCGATCACCTGCGAGGCTCACGCAGGCGCCGAACGGATCGTGATTGTCGCGTCGGCGATCGCTCACTGCGCGCAACGCGAGACGAAGCGCCGTGTCTCCCGCTCACGGTCGCAATCAAGCGCCGTTCCCAAAAAAGGCAGGAGCAGCACATGTTCGGAGCAGTCAAGGGCACAGGTGTACGTTGGAGTCTGCTGTCCGTCGCGGCGATGATCGCCTTCGCCGCTGTCGGATGCGGAGATCAGTCGAGCGGTGGTGGCAACAACGGTGGTGGCAACAACCCCGGGGCCAATCTCGCGCTGGGGTCGAACGCGAATCTCGGCAACTATCTGGTCTCGTCCGATGGGCGGACGCTCTACTACTTCGCGCTGGATATCCCCGCGGCCGGGGGCCAGGCACCGGTGTCCAAATGCGTCGGTGGCTGCCTTCCGATCTGGCCAATCTTTCATGTCGACGCGCCGGTGGTGGGCGCGGGGCTGAACGCCTCCGACTTCGGCGAGTTCGTTCGTTCCGACGGAGCGAAGCAGACCACCTTCAAGGGATTGCCCCTCTACTTCTTCGCCGGCGATGCCAGGGCCGGAGATACCAACGGCGACAACCTCGGCGACCCCAGCCCGAATGACCTCTGGTACGTCATCAAGGACCCGTTCTACTCGGCCCTCGTTCTCACCAAGGCCGCCGGCCCGGACCGCTTCCTGGCCGACCCGGCCGGTCGGGCGCTGTACTTCGATTCGCAGGACACCGTCGGCAGCGCCACCTCGGATCCGGTCCCGGCGTGCGTTGGCGCCTGCGTGACCAAGTGGCCGGTCTTCGCCGCCGGCTCCGGCTCGCTTCCCACCGGTGTGGATCCCGCGAAGCTGACGACCTTCACCCGTGCGGACGGGGCGAAGCAGTCGGCGTTCGATGGGCACCCGCTCTACTACTTCTCCGGCGACACCGCGCAGGGTGACACGAAGGGTCACGGCGTCAACGCCGCCTTCGACAACGTCAACCCGATCATCCTCTAGCAGCCGCGCGCCCGGGAGAACGCCCATGCACCCCCTGCTGAGAGCGGTCCTGCTCGCCGGTGGACTCGTCCACGC
>JADGQZ010000239.1 GCA_017881345.1 Myxococcaceae bacterium
GAGACGCCGCACAGCTCGACGGTGAGCGCGAGGAAGACGCCCACCAGCACGAACTGCCAGTCGAGGTTGAAGGAGAGCAGGCCCCGGATGAGCGTTGCCATCAGCGTGCCCTGAGGGGCCGGGAACCGGGTGGTACCGATCTGGTGGATCATCTGCCCGGTGGCCTGATCGAGGACCGGCTTGTCCAGGGCCGTCACGGTGATGCCGATGATGAGCGACGCGGCGATCACTCCGATGATCAGCCCGAGCTGCTGGTATCTCGGTGTCGCACCGACCAGGAATCCTGTCTTGAGGTCCTGGGACGTCGCCCCGGCGTTCGCTGCCGCCACGCAGACGATGCCCCCCACGCACAGCGCCATGGGTTGGTACGGGTCGGAGGTCCACCCGAGCCCGATGAAGAGCAGGCAGGTGGCCATCAGCGTGGCGATGGTCATGCCCGAGACCGGGCTGCTGCTCGTCCCGATGATGCCGACGATGCGCGAGGCCACCGTCACGAAGAAGAAGCCGAAGACGATGATCAGGACGCCGAGCACGAGCCGCCCGAAGAAGCTTCCGGGGATGAAGGGCAGGACGGCGATGATCAGCGCGAGCGCGATGCTGCCCCCCACGGTGACGGTCAGGGGAAGGTCGTTCTCGGTCCGGCGCGCCGTCACGCCCGCGCGCCCGGCCTTGAGCGCCGCGACGCTGCTCTTGAAGCTGCTCACGATCGTCGGGAGCGTCTTCAGGAGGGTCATGAAGCCGCCGGCCGCCACCGCGCCGGCGCCGATCTGCCGGACGTACGCGTAGTAGATGGCGGTGTTCAGCTGGTCGAACGTCTGCGAGGCGGGGTCCCAGCCGTAGCGCCCTGCCTTCAGCAGATCTGGCAGGTAGCCGAGCTTGTTCAGCTGGACCGCCACGGTGTGGGCCGGGACCAGCGAGGCCAGCAGCGGGATGAGGCCGAGCCAGGCGAGGACGCCACCGGCCACCAGAACGCCGGCGATCCGCGGCCCGATGATGTAACCGACGCCGAGGTACTCGGGAGTGATGCTGGCATTGACCGTGGCCGCCGGGAACACGCGGCTGGTGGCACGGGTGACGTAGCCAGGGGTATCGGCGATGACCTTGAAGACTCCCTGCAGCAGCGCGTACACCACCGCGAGGCCCAGTCCCCTGTAGGCGGTGGCGGCCATCTCGCCGCCCTTCTCGCCGGCGATGAGCACCTGGGCGCAGGCCGTGCCCTCGGGGTACGGCAGGTTCCCGTGCTCGTTGACGATGAGTGCCCGGCGAAGCGGGATCATCATCAGCACGCCGAGGATGCCGCCCAGCACTGCCAGGGTGAAGATGACCGGGTAGCTGAAGTACGGGGCGCCGACGCTGGTCCGGGTGCTCGGGTCGGCGGCGAGGAAGAGGAAGCCCGGGAGCGTGAAGACCACGCCCGAGGCGATGCTCTCGCCCGCCGACCCGATGGTCTGGACGATGTTGTTCTCGAGGATGGTCGAGCCGCCGAGCTTCTTGAGCACCGAGATGGACAGCACCGCGACCGGGATGGAGGCGGAGACCGTGAGCCCCGCCTTCAGGGCCAGGTACACCGTGGAGGCGCCGAAGAGCAGGCCGAAGAAGACGCCCACGCCAATGGCCTTGGGCGTGAACTCCTTCAGCTGCTCGTCATCACGGACGTACGGCTGGAACTCTGCCTCGGCAGCGGCGGGCGCGGACGCGACGGTTGCAGGCGTTGCGGGCTGGACTGCCATCTGGGGTGAGCCTCCCTCGACGGAAAGGCGGGCATTGAGGCAGGCCGCTCCCCCCCGCTGTCAAGAGCTTCCGGGCGACGACCCGGTGCGGCGAGCCGGGAGGGGATGGGCCACGCCGCGGATGCTCCGGCCGGTCAGGGTGGTCGAGCCCGGGAGTGGCTCCTCGGTACACGGCGCGAGCTCGAACCCCGCCGCCTCGAGCAGCGGCCCGGTCTCGCGGGTCAGGTGGCAGTTGCCGGCGAGCCGGGTCCACACCGGCTCGAGCAATGCCTGCGCACGCCGGGTCCAGGTGCCGGCGGGCGCCCCGACATGCTCGAGGAAGAGGAAGGTGCCGCCCGGCCTGAGCACGCGATGGATCTCGGAGAGGGCGCGCGCGGGCTCCTCCACCGAGCAGAGAACGAGCGTGGCCACGACCGTGTCGAAGCTCTGCCGTGGGAACGGCAAGGCCTCGGCCGGAGCGGCGAGGACCTCGACGTCCTCCCGGGGGCCAAGCTTCCGCTGGAGGATGGCGCGCATGTGGCGATCGGGCTCGGAGAGCACCAGCCGGGAGACGCCCTCGGGGTAGAGCGTGAGGTTGCCGCCGGTGCCCGCGCCGAGCTCCAGCACCTCTCCCCGGGCGCTCCGGAGCAGCTCCCGGCGCCAGGCCGCCAGACCGGCGTCCTCGGCTCCCTGGAGGAAGCGGTCGTACATCCGAGACATCAGCCAGCCCACCAGGGCACCTCGGGTCGGATCGGCGTGAAGCCAAGCGGAGCCTGCGATAGAGAGCCGCCCCGAGGAAAGATGCCCAAGCCGATCGTCATCTGGCCAGACAAGGTGCTGTCCACGCGGACCCGCCGGGTGGCCGCCTTCGGGGCCGCGCTCGACCCTCTGCTCGAGGAGATGATGGAGTCGGTGCGCGCTGCGGAGGGCATCGGCATCGCCGCCAACCAGATCGGCGTCCCGCTGGCGGTGGCGTGGGTGGGGCGAGAGGACGGCACGTTCTTCGAAATCGTGAATCCGTCGGTGCTGGAGAAGAGCGAACCGGTGAGCCTGGAGGAGGGATGCCTCTCCGTCCCGCACGAGTGGGAGCAGACCCCGCGCTTCGGGAAGGTGCGCGTGCGGTACCAGGACCGGACCGGTGCCGAGCACGAGCTGTCCGCCGAGGGCCGTCTGGCCCACGTCCTGCAGCACGAGATCGATCACCTCGAAGGGACGACCTTCGTGGAGCACCTGTCGCAGCTCAAGCGCGGGCTCATTCGCAAGCGGATGCAGAAGTTGCAGAAGGACCGCTCCACCGAGCACGTGCACGGCGACGACTGCGACCACGACTGACGGGTCGCCGGCGAGCGCCCGCCGCTGGACGGGTGCGTCTCGGAACGCGGACCCGTCCCGTCGCAAGGTCGTCGACCGGCATCCGTGACGAGGTCTCCGAGGCCGGGGCTCCGGATGACCTCCCTGACGAGGAAGCCCTCAGCCAGTGTCTGAGACCTCCGGCCGACACCTCGATCGGCGTCGTGGGCGCCCTCACGGGCCGCGTCCATGACGAGGTGTCTCTATTACGAGGTGTCTATTACGAGGTGTCTGACACCTCGCGGAACACCTCGCCGAGGACACCCTCTCACGCCTGTGGCGACCGGCGAGGGGCCCTGGCGCGACGCGTTGGACCCCGCCTGCTCGCTCGGCTTGGAGGGTCCTCCGGTCGACGCCCGGCCCGGTCGTTCGGCCCCACCGCCTCCAATTCCTCGTCTCCTGCGAGCCCGGGCCGTGCGAGTCTTCACCCCCCGTGACGACTGACGACCGCAACTTTCGCCTCCCCCGGGACGTCCTCCCCAGGCGCTTCCAGGCGACCCTGACCCTGGATATCGACGCGCGCACCTTCACCGGCGAGGCGGAGCTGGCGCTATCGGTCGAGCAGCCAGTCCGGAGCATCGTCCTTCACGCGGTGGATCTCGCCGTCGCCCACGCCGAGGTCCATGGCGCCGGTCGCGTGGCGCAGGCCAAGGTCCGGGTCCAGCCGGTGAGCGAGACCGTCGTGCTCGACCTCGACGCCGAGCTGCCGGCGGGCGAAGCGCGATTGCACCTCCGCTGGACCGGTCGCTTCACCGACGGGCTCCGCGGGCTGTACCTCGCCGGCTCCGTCGCAGCGACCCAGTTCGAGGCCGCCGACGCGCGCCGCGTCTGCCCGTGCTTCGACGAGCCCGGCTTCAAGTGCACCTGGGCGCGCACCGTGAAGGTGCCGCCCGGTCTGGTCGCCTTGAGCAACGGGCGGGTCCTCGCCGAGGAGCTCGAGGGCCTCCACCGGAAGGTGCGCTTCGCCGAGACCGAGGTGCTCCCGAGCTACCTGGTGGCCCTCGTGGTTGGTCCGCTTGTCTCCACCTCGGAGGAGAACGCGGCCGGCGTCCCGGTGCGGACCTGGTGCCTCGAGGAGAAGCGCGCGCTGCTCGACTTCGGGCAACAGACCGCCCTCGCCGTGCTGCCCCGCCTCCAGGACTACTTCGGTCTCCCCTACGCCTTCGGCAAGCTCGATCAGGTGGGCATCCCTGACTTCGAGGCAGGCGCGATGGAGAACGCCGGCCTCATCACCTACCGCGAGGTGGCGCTGCTGCTCGATCCCGCCACCGCGCCGCTCGCCGTGCAGAAGCGCGTCGCCGAGGTGGTGACCCACGAGCTGGCCCACCAGTGGTTCGGCAACTGGGTGACCATGGTGTGGTGGGACGACCTCTGGCTCAACGAGGCCTTCGCCACCTGGATGGCCTACAAGATCGTCGACGGCTGGCGCCCCGGCTGGCGGGTGTGGCTCGACTTCGACTCGGGGAAGGCGACCGCGCTCCACCTGGACGCGCTCCGCTCCACCCACCCGATCCGCGGCACGGTCGCGAACGCCGCCGAGGCGACCGAGAGCTTCGACGCGATCACCTACGAGAAGGGCGGCGCCGTCCTCCGGATGATCGAGGGCTTCCTCGGCGAGGAGGCGTTCCGCACGGGCATCCGCGACTACATGCGCAAGCACGCGCGCGGCAACGCCGTCGCCGACGATCTGTGGAGCGCGCTGGCCCGGGCCTCGCACGTGCCGGTGGTCGAGCTGGCGAACGCCTGGATCCGCCAGAGCGGCTATCCGGTGGTGAGCGTCACGCTGGACGGTGACCGGGTGCGCCTCTCGCAGGAACGCTTCTTCTCCGAGCCCGGCCTGACCGGCACCGAGACCTGGCCGGTGCCGCTGGTGCTCGCCTGGGGTGACGATCGCGGCCGCCATACCCGCGCCTTCCTCCTCCAGGGCAAGACCGGCGAGGTCACGCTCGAGGCGGCGGGCCCGGTGCGGTGGCTCGATGCGAACGGGGGCTCCACCGGCTTCTATCGGGTGGCGTACTCGGCCGAGCTGCTGGCCAGCCTCGGCAAGTCGCTCCGGGCCCTGCTCCCGGCCGAACGCATCGGGCTGCTCGCCGACCAGTGGTCGCTGGTGCGGGCCGGTCGCGCGCACATCTCGGACTTCCTGGACCTGGTGCTCGCGTACGGGGACGAGACCGACCACGCGGTCCTCGACGAGCTGGTCGGCAGGCTGGCCTACGTCGAGGCGCGGCTCGTCGACGGCGACGACCAGGAGCGGTTCCGTCGCCTGGTCGAGCGGCTGTTCCTCCCGCGGCTGCAGCAGATGGGGTGGGATCCGGTGGCCGGCGAGACCGACCAGGACCGGCTCCGCCGCGCGGCGCTCCTCCGTGCGGCGGCTGGCGTGGCGCGAGCAAAGTCGGTGCTCTCCGAGACCGGCCCCCGCGTCGACCGGGTGCTCAACGGACAGCGCACCGCGCTCGATCCGAACCTCGTCGACACGGCGGTGGCCGTCACCGCGCGCGATGGGGATCGCCAGCTGTTCGACCATCTCCGAGCCGCATTCCCCGGAGAACCCGATCCGGCGGTGAAGCGGCGCTACCTCCTGGCGCTCACTGCGTTCGAGCGGACCGAGCTCGTGGAACAAGCCCAGGCGCTGCTCCTCGAGAACGGGGTGCCGCTGCAGGACCTGGCCTCCTACGTCCACGGCCTCCTGGCGAACCGCGCGGCCCGCGAGGGGAGCTGGTCGATGCTCCGGGACCGCTGGACGGTGCTGATGGAGAAGACCGCCGGCGCGCCGATGCTGCTCCGTCGCGTCGTGGAGGCACTTGGCAACCTGCGCGAGCGGCGTCACCTCGACGAGGCGCGGGCGTTCCTCGCATCGCATCCGGTCCCGGAGGCGCAGCAGGCCATGGCACAGACGCTGGAGCGGCTGGCGCAGGACGTGGCGCTCCGCGAGCGGCTGGTTCCGGAGGTCTCGGTGTGGCTCCGCGGAAGGTGAAGCGGACCTCCCGCCCGGGCCCCCGCGGCGGGAAGGGCAAGAGGAGAGCCTCGTCGAATCCGCCCCCTCGGGCGATCGCGGGCCGTGGAGCGGAATTCATCGATCCGATCGCCGCGGTGCGCGGCGTCGTCAGGACCTCCAACGGGAGCGGGCGATACGCGGGAGACGATCTCGAGCGGCTCTGGGTGCCGGATCGCTCCACCTGGCGTAGATGGCTCGAGGCCCACCATGCGCGGCCAGCCGGCGTCTGGCTCGTCTCGTTCAAGAAGGCCACCGGAAAGCCCCGGGTCGAGTACGAGGACGCCGTCGAGGAGGCGCTCTGCTTCGGGTGGATCGACAGCGTCGTCCGGACGCTCGACGACGAGCGAGCGATGCAGCTCTTCAGCCCGCGCAAGCCACGGAGCCCGTGGTCGACGTCCAACAAGCTCCGGGTGGAGAGGCTCCGCGCCACGGGGCTGCTCCGGACGCCGGGCCTGGCGAAGATCGAGCAGGCCAAGCGCGACGGATCCTGGGACGTCTACGCCGTGGTCGAGTCGCTGGAAGAGCCTCCCGACCTGCGCGCGGCCTTCGCCGCCGGCCCGCGCACGGCGAAGGCCAACTGGGACGCGTTCAGCCCCTCGTCACGCCGGGCGATTCTCTGGTGGGTCCACAGCGCCAAACGGCCCGAGACGCGCGCCCAGCGCATCGCGACCGTGGTGAGCGCTGCCGCCCGGAACCGCCGCGCAAACTTCCCTGCCGACCGCGTCCGCCCCTGACCCCACGAGGTGTCAGACACCTCGTTTTACGGGGTTTCAGGTGTCAGACTCCTCATTTCTTGACCTGATTTCAGGCGCTTGCGTCAAGGGATCGGTCGGAGCGCTGCCCGGGTCGCCTCCGTTCCGAACCGGAGCGACTCCAGCAGCTCCGGCCCGAAGAGCTGCCGGTGAGACTCCCCGACCCTCCGGGACACCCGGTCCGCGGGCTCGACGTAGCCCAGGTAGCCGTTCACCAGCGAGACCACCCGGCCGCCGCCGGCGGCCGCCTCGAGCACCGCTCCCGAGGCCGCTGTCGTCTCGACGGGCACCCCGAGCAGCCGCACCGTGCCGATCCGCAGCTCCGACAGCTCGGCCCACCCCGGCGCCCACGGCCAGAGCGCCACGTTGTCCACGAGCGTCGCGAGCCCCCATGGCACGAATCGCGAGGCATCCGGCCCCGGCAGCGAGACCTCGAGCCGGGCGTACGCGAGCCCGGGCCCGGCGGGCCGCAGCGCCGTGGCTTGCACCGCGGACTCCACCGCGCGCGCGAACGCCTCGGCCGGCTCGTCCGAACCGACTCCCGAACGCTCCACGCTCACGTTGCCCACGTCTCCCTGGAGCACCAGCGTGACGCCCCGCCCTGCCGCTTCCTCCGCCGCGGCCAGCCGGGCAGGCCAGTCGGGGTCCAGCCCAGGTGGAGGACGCGTCACCAGCGTGGGGTGCGCCGCGAGCACCACCAGCTGGGCCACCGGTCCGCTCGCCCCGCGTAGCTCCAGACGCGTCAGCCGCCGGTCCACCTGGGGGAACTCGTCACGGCTGCCGGTGCCACTCGCCAGGTCCGACTCCCCGGCGAAGACCTCCACCGCCTGCAGCCTGGCCGCAGCCTGGCCAAGCGCGCGCGACGCGGCCTCCACCACCGCCCGCCGGACCTCGGGCCGGAACCGCCCCGTCCCGGCGACCTGCGCCACCGGATTCAGCGCAAAGCCGCCGGCGGACGAGTGGGTGTGCGTCGCCGCGACCCAGAGCGCCGAGAGCCCGAGCGCCGCCACGCTCTTCCGGACCTCGTCCACCAGCCCCGCATCGGCGAGCAGGAGGTCGAGCGTGACGACGCCCACCTTCACGTTCTCCGAGGCGAGGACCACCGCCCGCGCCGAGATGGGGAACGCCACCCGGCTCACCTCCGGACGCACCAGCCCGTAACCCACTGCCGTAACCGGAAGGGGAACGGACATCCGGGCGACCGAGGCCCCCGCACGGAGCGGCGCGGCCCCGGCCTCGTGCTCGACGCCACGGACCCGAGCATCCCTGCCGAGGCCGGAGAACGGCACGACCAGCAGGAGCACCAGCCCGCCGAACAGCGCGACCAGCCACCACCGGCGTCGCCGCGCGCGCCGCGCCTTCCTCATGCCGCCGCGGCAGCCGGACCGACCAGCTGCGCGCTCATCTCCCACAGCCGTCGCGCCGCCTCCATGTCCTGCGCCGCCTGACTGCTCCGACTCTCCCGCCGGTCATGGAAGTACTTCCCCGTCACCCCCTCCACCTCGGTCGAGGTGGCCAGGTACACCAGCGTCTCCGCGCCCTTCTCCGGCGTCCGCGCAAACGCCTGGCCCCACTTCACCAGCGTGCCGAGCATCCCCGCGTTGTTCCGGCCGAACCCCGTCCGCACGAAACCCGGATGCATCGCGTTCACCGTCACCCCCGTCCCCGCCAGCCGGCGCGCCAGCTCGCGGGTGAAGAGGAGGTTCATCAGCTTCGTCCGCCCGTAGGCGACGAACGGGCGGTAGCGGACCCGGGCGTAGTCGAGATCGTCGAAGTCGATGCGCATCCCGCGGTGCGCGTCCGAGCTCACGTTGACGATCCGCGACGGCGCGCAAGACTTCAGAAGGGGCAGCAGCTCCTCCGTCAGGACGAAGTAGGCCAGGTGGTTGAGGGCGAATGTGCGCTCCCGGCCCTCGGGCGTGACCTCCCGGCGCGCGAACAGTGCTCCGGCGTTGTTGAGCAGGAGGTGCAGCCGATCATGGGTCGCCCGGAACTCGGCGGCGATGCGGCGCACCTCCGACATCCGGGAAAGGTCACCTGCCAGCACTCCCACCTTTGCCCCGGGGGTCCGGGCCCGCAGCTCGGCCGCCAGGGCCTCCAGGCGGGTCCGGTCCCGGGCCACCAGGATCAGCTCCAGGCCCGCGGGCGCCAGCGCCACGGCCGCGGCACGCCCGATCCCCAGGGTGGCCCCGGTGAGCAGACAGACCCGTGCGGCAGACTCGGCGCTCATGGGGAGCACAGTAGCAGCCGCTCCTCCGGCAAAGGATGCGAGACGGTCACTTCCCGTGTATGTGAGCCTTCGGCCAATCCATGTGCGGCATCTTCGGCATCTACGGGCATCCCGAGGCTTCGAACATCACCTACCTCGGTTTGCACGCGCTCCAGCACCGCGGACAGGAGTCCGCCGGCATCGTCAGCGGCGATGGCCAGAGCCTGTACGCACGGCGTGAGATGGGGCTGGTCCAGGACGTGTTCGGCGCACGCGAGCTGGAGGAGCTGGCCGGGAACTCGGCGATCGGCCACGTCCGCTACTCCACCGCGGGGGTGAGCCAGACCAAGAACGCCCAGCCCCTCACCATGCAGTACGCAGGGGGCAAGGTCGCCGTCGCGCACAACGGAAACCTGGTCAATGCCCAGTCCCTGCGCGCGCGGCTCGAGGCCGAGGGCGCCATCTTTGCCGGGGATTCGGACACCGAGGTCATCGTCCACCTGATGGCGCGGAGCCGGGTCCGGAAGCTCGAGGACCAGATCATCGAGGCGCTTGGCCAGGTCGTCGGCGCCTACAGCCTCATCTTCGAGACACCGGGCAAGGTCATCGGCGTGCGCGACCCGTACGGCTTCCGTCCCCTGGTGCTCGGCCGGCTCCGTGATGCGTACGTGCTCGCCAGCGAGACGACCGCGCTCGACCTGGTCGAGGCCGAGTACGTCCGGGAGATCGAGCCCGGGGAGATGGTCGTCATCGACTCGGGCGGACTCCGATCGAGCAAGCCGTTCCAGGCGGTCCGGCCCGCCCGGTGCGTCTTCGAGTACGTGTACTTCGCCAAGCCCGACTCGGTCCTCTTCGGGAGCAGCGTCTACGAGACCCGCAAGGCGCTGGGACGGCAGCTGGCGAAGGAGCAACCGGCGCGCGCCGACCTGGTCATCGCGGTGCCGGACTCGGGCGTGCCCGCGGCCATCGGGTTCAGCCAGGTCTCGGGCATCCCGTACGACGTCGGGCTCATCCGCAGCCACTACGTGGGCCGCACCTTCATCGAGCCGCAGCAGTCCATCCGGCACTTCGGTGTGAAGCTCAAGCTCTCGGCGGTCCGCGAGGTACTCCGCGGCAAGCGGGTGGTGGTCGTCGACGACTCCATCGTCCGCGGCACCACCTCGCGGAAGATCGTGAAGATGATCAAGGCCGCCGGCGCCTCCGAGGTGCACCTGCGCATCTCGAGCCCCGCCACGCGCTGGCCCTGCTACTACGGCATCGACACGCCGGTGCGGCAGGACCTCATCGCCGCGACCCACAGCACCGACGAGATCGCCACCTACGTCACCGCCGACAGTCTCGGCTACCTCTCGGTGGAGGGGCTGGCGCAGGCCGTGGGTGACCCTGGCTGGAAGTCGTACTGCAACGCCTGCTTCACCGGGAATTACCTGACGCCGCTCGAGGCGCCGCAGGCGGCATCGGCGCAGGGGTAGGCTCGAACCTGTCGTGGCGGACCACGTGAAGTCTTCGGAGCCCCGGCGGTCAGTGGCCGGGAGCGAGGCCGACCGGCGCCTGGGGCGCTCGGTGCTGATCGGCCTCGTCGTCGTGGGGGTGATCAGCCTCCTCGCCCCTTTTCTCACCTATCTGAACGAGGTGCGGGAAACGCAGCGCCTCCTCCGGGTGCGCGTGGCCCGCGAGGCATCGGTCTACGCCGAGGCGCTCGCCTTCCACTTCGGCACCCTGGAGCACGAGCTCGAGCGACTGGCCTCCCGGCCCCAGGTGGACCTCCTGGACGAGAACCTCCAGCCCGAGCGCGAGCTCCTCGAGTTCACCCACCACAACTCTCCCTTCTTCTCCGCGGTGCTGTTCCTCGATGGATCCGGGCTTCCGGTCTGGAGCGAGCCCCGCGGTGTGCTCCCGCCGGGCTCGCGTGCCCCGGACCGCTGGTTCCAGCGGCTGCTCCGGACCGGCCGGCCGGTGGTGGACGCGCTCGAGCCCGGGAGCCGGAGCTTCGTCGTCGGCGCCCCGGTGCTGCGCGGCGGCCGCATCTCGGGCGCGGTGGTGGGCCTGGTCGACGCGAGCAAGCGCGGGCTCCCCGGAGGACGGGCCACCACCGAGGAGACGACGCTCGTCGTCTCCAGCGACCGCGGAGACGTGCTCCTCCCGGCGGACCCGCCCTCGTGGACCTCGACCGCCGGCTTCCCCCAGCGGCTCCACGCGCTCCTCCTGAGCAACAGTCCCGAGACCACGGAACTCTCCGGAAGACCCGCCTACGCGGCCGCCGCGAACGTCGGCGACACCGGGCTGCAGCTGCTCCTCGTCGCCGAGGAGGCTCCGATGCTGACCCCGGTGCGCTGGCGCTTCTTCTGGCAGATGCTGCTGGTGCTGGTGGCCCAGGCACTGACGGTGGTCCTCTTCAGCTGGTTCCTCCGTCGCACCTACCTGCGCTACCGCGAGATGGACGAGCGGCTGGCCCAGCGCGAGAAGCTGGCAGCGCTCGGGCAGGCTGCGTCGCTGATCGCCCACGAGGTGAAGAACTCGCTCAACGGGATGAAGGCGGCCGCATCCATGCTCGCCTCCGACGGCGACCGGACGCTCCCGGTGAAGGCGATGCGCGGGCAGATCGACCGGCTGAGCCACCTCGCCAGCTCGCTGCTCCAGTTCGGCAGGCCCGCCAACGCCCAGCTCTCGCTCACGCCGGTGGGTCAGCTGGTGGCGGACGCGGTCGAATCGCTCCGGGTGCTGCCCGAGGCCGAGGAGGTGGAGGTCGAGTCCGAGCTCGACACCACGCTCGAGGTTCGCTGCGATCCTCTGCTTCTCGCGACAGCCCTGGACAACTTGCTTCGCAACGCGATGGAGGCTGCGGTGTCGGCCAAGGACCTGGGAAGACAGGCCCGTCCCCGCGTCCGGATCACCACTCGCCGGGTGAATGGTGCCGTCCAGGTGCAAGTGGAGGATAATGCCGGAGGTCCACCACCGGGGTTCGAGGCTGGGCTCTTTCAGCCCTTCGTGACATCCAAGCCGAGGGGCATCGGGCTCGGGCTTTCCATGGCCCGTCAGGCGGTGGAACGGCAGGGCGGGTCGCTGGCGTTCGAGCGAACGGCGACGGGGAGCCGCTTCACGGTGCAGCTCGGGCTGGGAACGACTCCCTCATGAGCAGGTCCATCCTGTTGGTCGACGATGATCGTGGCTTTTCCTCGCTGGCGCAGGCTGCGCTCGCCCGCGAGGGGCATCCGGTGGTGCTGGCGCGCTCGCTGCACGAGGCGCGCGAGGCGGTGGAGCGCTCCGCACCCGAGCTGGTCGTGCTCGACCGTCGCCTCCCCGACGGTGATGGGCTGGATTACCTCCCCGAGCTGAAGGCGCAGCTCCCCGGCACCCCGGTGGTGATGGTGACCGCGCACGGGGACATCCAGAGCGCGGTGGACGCCATCCGCGCCGGGGCCGCGGACTACGTGGCGAAGCCGGTGGACCTCACGGATCTCGTGATGCGCGCCCAGCGGGCCATGGGGGAGCAGAACCTCCGCGAACGCCTGAGCCGCGTGGAGGCCGAGCTGTCGGGGCGCCGCCGCCTCGTTCCGCCACGGTCGGCGGCGATGCGGCAGGTGCTGGAGATGCTCGCGCGCATCGCGACGTCCCCCCGGAGCCCGGTGTTCCTGCTCGGGCCCACCGGCGCCGGGAAGGAGGTGCTCGCCCGGCACGTGCACACCCTTGGGGCCGGTGAGGACGCTCCGTTCGTCCACGTGAACTGCGCGGCGCTCCCCGAGTCCACCGTCGAGTCCGAGCTGTTCGGCCACGAGAAGGGGGCGTTCACCGACGCGAAGTCCGCTCGCCGCGGCCTGGTGGAGGTGGCCAGCGGGGGGACGCTCTTCCTCGACGAGGTGGGCGAGCTGCCGCTGCCGTTGCAGGCGAAGCTGCTCACCTTCCTCGACTCGGGCCGCTTCCGCCGGGTGGGGAGCAGCAGCGAGGAGAGCAGCACCGCCAGGGTGGTCGCGGCGACCAACCGGAACCTCGAGCTGGAGATCCGCGAGGGCCGGTTCCGCGAGGACCTCTGGTTCCGGCTGAGCGTCTTCGCCATCCACGTGCCTCCGCTGCGCGAGCGGACCGAGGACGTCATCCCGCTCGCCGAGCAGCTGCTGGCGGAGCTCGGCCAGGAGCTGGGCCGCAAGGGGTTCCGGCTCGGAGACCAGGCGCGGGCAAGGCTGTCGAACTATCCGTTCCCGGGGAACGTGCGCGAGCTTCGGAACGTGCTCGAGCGCGCGCTGGTGCTGGAGTCGGGACCGGAGCTGACGCTCTCGCTGCTGGAGACGCTGCGCGAGCCGGTGGAGGGTCTGGCACCGGCGGGCAGCTTCGTGGTGACCGGGGATCCGCGGTCGCTCGAGGAGATCGAGAAGCGCTACGTGCGGCACGTGCTGGGGCAGCTCGGCGGGCGGCGGGTGGAGGCCGCGCGGGTGCTCGGGCTGAGCTACCCGACGTTCCTCAAGCGGCTGGAGGACTGAGCCGCGGCCTCAGGTCGGGCGACGGCGGCGAACCGACAGCATCAGGGCGGCGAGGATCAGCGGGGCGAGGGCCGCCATCGGAGCGCCGGTTGTGCTGCAGCCCGCCGCTCCGGACTTCGGGGTGCTCGTCGTGCTCAGCGCAGAGCTCTTCACCGCCACGGCCCGCGCGCTCGGGTCCCCGAGCAGGTGGAAGCTGACCCGGACGTCTGGATCGGTCACTGCCTGCTTGGCCCTCAGCGTGGCCTCTCCCAGGGTCAGTCCCTCGTCCAGCACCGCGGAGAGCAGGGTCCGGCTGAGCAGCGCATGGTCCGTGGGCAGCGTCAGGGCCGACGACGCCCAGACGCCCCAGGCGCCGCCGTTCGGCGTGCGGAGGAGCGCCGGCCCGAGAGCCTCGCGGCCGATGTCGACGAAGTAAGCGTTGAGACAGGTCGCGGCGACCAGGAGCGAGCTGCTCCCGGCTTCCGAGAGCGCGTCGACGTCCGAGGTGCTGAGGATCCGGCCAGCCCAGAAGTCCTCGGCACCGTGGCCCTGGTAATCGACGGCGACCGGGCCGGCGCGCATCGCCTCGAGGAGTCCGGTGTGGGTCGCGTCGTCGTCCGCGCCGCGCGCGAAGTCCCGGGCGTTCCAGCCCGAGAGCGCGGACCGGACGTCGGCGGTGGCTGCGGAGAATGGGATGTTCCCGTCGCGGTCGTGCACCAGGAGGAGGGAGTCGGTCGGCGTCGCCAGCTTGCGGCCGAGGATCTTCGCCACGGCGGCATCCATGTCGGAAGGGTTCGCCGCGGGGAGACGGCCGATGGCGAGCTCCGGCCCCTTCGAGGGGTCGAAGGTGACCAGGGCGTCATCCGACGCGGCTTCGATGTAGCGAGTCCACACCAGGACGGTGGGAACCTGGTCCAGCTCCGGCCGGCCGAGCCAGCCTCGCGGGTCATACGTGGCCGCTCCGGCCAGGAGCACGTACCGAGGCGGGATCGGCCAGTTCCGGACTGCGCTCGAGAGGAAGCTCCGGATGGCGAGCGCATCCTTCTCGCCGGCCGAGAACTCGTCGTAGACATCCTCGACGTCCACCACCGCCACGGTCAGGCCTTCGCGGGTGCGCTGGTCAGCGAGCGCGCGCAGGCTCGGGAGCAGCGCGCGCGTCCCGAGGATCACGAGATCCGCTCCCTGGGCCGAATGCCAGCTGCTGGGGGCATTGGCGACGACGATGGGCGCGAGCACGTCCCGGTCGCGGTAGGCGAAGAGGATGCGAGACCCGCTCCCCGCGGCGACGAGGCTGGTGCCGTCGGACGAGGCGGCAGTGAGCACGGATGCCGGGCGCACCGCGCTGGTGATGTCGAGGACGTGCGCGGCCGAGGCGTCGGGCCCGGTCAGCGCGAGCTGCGCGCCGGCAGGAGCGGTGAACCGGAGTGGTCCGCTGAAGGCGTACTGACGGGAGTACGTGAGCCGCTGCGAGAGCTCGAGAGCGATCTCGCCAGAGGTCCGCCCCACGAGCGACACCGTGTTGTCCCCCGGGAGCAGCGCACCCGGTGGAATCGTGAAGTGCGCGGTGGCGACATCCTGCTCGCTTCCCGCGACGGTCCCCACTCCGACGCCGTTGACCAGGACGTCCAGCGTGTGTGCGCCGGCCGTGAGGCCCTGGACGCTCACCTCGAGCGTCGCAGGCTCGGGGGCGAGCACGTCGAGCGCCGGGGTGGAGAAGATCCGGTCCATCGGCCGCGTGCCGATGATCGGGTGGCCAAAGAAGCCGTCGGTGTCGGTGTTCCGGAGCCCGGAGACATGGAGCGTGCGCTCTCGGATCTCCAGCGTCTCGGAGAAGCTGGTGGCCGAGCCGGTCGCGTCCGCTGCGGGAGCCGACGCGATGAACGTCGGCGCGCCGAGACCCTGCGTGACCCAGTACACGCGGGTGCCGGTGTAGCGGGTATCGGCCGCCTGGCCGAAGAACTCGAGCGCATCACCGTCTTGCAGGCTGCTCCCGTTCGCGGCGAGCGCACGGAAGGCGATGGCCCGGCCACCCGCCCAGAGCTGAAGGGAGGCGAGCGGCGCACCCACCGGAAGCCCTGCGGCGAAGAGCTGGCTCGCAGGCACCCGGTACACTCCGTCCTGCTGGACGAGGAGCTTCACCGCTCCGCTGCTGGCGGCGATGTCCCACTGGCGAGCGAGGCTGCGGTCGCCCCACGAACGGTCCAGCCCCGGAGGATCTGCGGGCTGGCCGCCCGAACCACCCTGAGCGATGAGGAGCGGGCTCGCTCCGAGGTTGGCGACCAGCGCCGAGGAACGAACCCGCGAGGGCGTGCCAGCGCGGGTCTGGACCGGGCCGAACCACTCGCTCTTCCCTCTCAGATCGATGGCCTCGATCCAGTAGATCGCGCCGCTGCGGCCGCCCGGATCGAAGAAGGAGTAGTTCCGGCCGGCGAGCGGGTCGAAGCTTGCCCGGAGCGCGGAGCCGGCGATGAGGCCACTGACCTCCCGGCGCTGGCCGTTCTCTTCCCGGTGGACGCGGTAACCCAGGTTCCGGATCTCCGTGCCAGCTTCCCAGGAGACCTCGGCGGCGCCGCCGGCGCTCACGGCGTCCAGCTTCAACAGCTCGACGGCGGTGGCAGGAGGACCGACCTTGAGAAGGACGCTGGTGCCGCTCACCTGGTAGTCGTAGGAGAAGCCTGCGGGGGCGGTTCCCAGCGTGAGGCTGTTGTTGGTGATCGTGCCGCTGGCGGTGAAGAGGGTGTATGTCCCCTGAGCGAATCCGGTTCCGGCGGTGATGTTGAGCACGCCGTCGAGCACGAGGGCCCCGGTCACCGTTCCCCTTGTCGTGCTCGTGCCAACGGTGAAGTTCAGGCTCGAAGTGTTGTTCAGGGTGAGCCCGAGGGTGCTCAGGGTGCCCGTACCCCCCGCCCCCGGCGTGTAGATCCCTCCGGCAGCGACCGTCGTTGCGGCCTGGACCTCACCCGACCCGGAGAGCGTTGCTCCGGTGCTGACCGTGACGGAGCCGTCGTTGTTCGCGTAGCTGCCGTTGAACCGCAGTTCACCCGCGCTGATGGTGAGCCCACCGTTGTGGGTACTGCCCGCGCCGGAGAAGACGACGCTCCCGGGGCCCGTCTTGGTCAGCCTCGCTCCCCCGTTCATCGGCCATGTGACGCTGTTGCCCGTCGAGTTCACCAGCCAGGTCTGCACCTGATTGATGCGGAGCGAGGCAGCTCCACCGGTGAAGGTGAAGGTTCCATCCGCGCTCAGGCTCCCCGCCACCCGGAAGTTGCCCGTCCCGGCGCCACCGGTCACCGTCAGATTCGTCCCGGCGAGGATGTAGATCCCTCCGACGGCGGTATTCCCGTTGGGGAGCGTCGGACTGGGGTTCGCGGTGTTGAAGCAGGCGTCGCCTCCCGCACCGGGGGCGCCATTCGGGCTCCAGTTCGAGCCGGTGTTCCAGGCCGCGCCGGCGGCGCCGATCCAGGTCTTCGCGCCGCCAGGACAGGTGACCTGTGCGGAGGCCGCGACGCCGGCGAGCAGCAAGATCACGCAGGCGAGCCGCACGAGCGTCGAGGCGTGCGCGCGGCGAGTCCCGAGCACCAGCAGCCCCTGGCTCATCCGCAGGTCCCCAGGTTCTCGTTGCAGACGCCCGTGCAACACGCCCTTGCGGGCGAGCACGCGGGGCCGCCGGGGAGGCCCGTCGTGCACGACGCCGCCTCCGCCGCCCGTGGAACGGTGATCGCCATGATGAAGGGGATGGCGACGAGCCCGGCACGCACCATCCGCCGCCGTGACAGGTCCACTGCGGGCGATGGCCACTCCCCCGCGGGCTGGTCGAGCAGGCCCAGCTCGCCCATCTCGCGCAGCGTCCGGCTCACGAGGGCCGCGTCCACGCCGGTCCTGCTGGTGATGGCCGCCGCGTCGCTCGCTCCATCGATGGCGGCCCACACCCGCACGGCCGCGGCATTCAGGCAGAACGCGCGGTGCGTCGCCTCGACGTAGAGAAGCGTTTCACCGTCGATCTCTTCGGAGACGAGCCCGTGCGTCCGGCGACGGGGGACGAAGCCGCTGGAGTGAGCCACACGATGGACGATAGCCGCTCTCCGGAGCGGCCGGCTCTGCGACCAGAGCGGCGCGCCGACGCCGATGTGGGTGAGCAGCGCGTGACTGCTCACCGAGTGGGTCAGCTCGAGCGCGTCCGCCGCATGGCGATTGCCAGGATGATCAGAACGACCGGGGCCAGCGCAGCGGCAGGATCACCCGTGGTTCCGCAGCCCGACGCACCGGCGCGCGGTGAGGTCGAAACTGACAGCGCGGCGCTGCGGACCGCCACCGCACGCGCGCTCGGATCTCCGAGCAGGTGGAACGTGGCGCGCACATCCGGGTCGGTCACCACCTGCTTGGCCCTGAGCGTCGCCTCGCCAAGGGTCACGCCGTCGTTCAGCGCGGCCGAGAGCAGCGTCTTGCTGAAGAGGGCGTGCTCCGTCGGGAGCGTCAGGGCCGACGAGGCCCACACACCCCACGCGCCGCCGGCGGGAGTCCGCAGGAGCGCCGGCCCGAGGGCCTCTCGGCCAATGTCCACGAAGTAAGCGTTGAGGCACGTCGCGGCGACGACGAGTGCGCTCTTCCCGCTGCCGGCCAGCGCGTCGGTATCCGTCGTGGCGAGCATCCGGCCCGCCCAGAGGTCCTCCGCGCCGTGGCCCTGATAATCGACCGCGATCGGACCGGCGCGGAGAGCATCGAGCAGCGCCGAGTGGCTGGCCGAGTCGTCTGCGCCGCGGGCGAAGTCGTCGGTCTTCCAGCCGGATAGCGCAGAGCGCACCTCGGCCGACGCGGCCGAGAACGGGATGGTCCCGTCGCGGTCTCGAACCAGGAGGAGCGTGTCCTGGGGACCGCCGAGCTTGCGCCCGAGGATCTTGGCCACCGCGATGTCCATGTCGACCGCGCTCGACATCGGCAGCCGGCCGACTGCCAGGGTCGGGCCGATGCCTTCGTCGAAGGTGACCAGCCCGTCGTCCGATGCCGTCTCCAGATAGCGGGTCTGGACGAGCAGCGTTGGAACCTGGTCGAGCTCCGGCTGCCCCAGCCAACCGCGAGGGTCGTACGTGGCAGCACCGGCGAGCAGGACGAAGCGGGGGGGCGTGGACCAGCGCTGTGTCGCCGTGGAGAGAAAGCTCCGGATGGCGAGCGCGTCCTTCTCTCCGGCGGAGAACTCGTCATACACGTCCGCGACATCGACCAGCGCAACCCTGAGGCCCTCGAGCGACCGCTGCTCGGCGAGAGGACGCAAGCTCGTGAGCAGCTCCGGCTGGCCGATGATCACCAGATCGGCGCCGTCCGCGTCGTGCCAGCTGCTCGGAGCGTTGGCGACGACGGCGGGGGTGAGCACGTCCTGGTCGCGGTACGCGTAGAGGATCCGTGTTCCGCTCCCGCTCGTGGTCAGCCGCAGGCCACCGGACGAGGGCGCAGCGGCGACCGCCGCGGGGACGACGGCGCTGGTGATGTCCAGCACGTGCGTGGACGCATCGGCGCCCGAGAGGACGATCTCGGTCCCGGCCGGTGCGGTGAACCGGAGCGGGCCGCCGACCGAGTACTGCCGGGGATAGGTGAGGCGCTGGGAGAGCTCGAGCGCGATCTCCGAGCCCGTCCGGCCGACGAGCGCGACGGTGTTGTCCCCCGGAACCAGCGTCCCCGGCGGCAGGGTCAGCCGCGCCTTCCCGACGTCCTGGAAGACGCTCTGGATCGTTCCCACGCGAAGGCCGTTGACCACGACGTCCAGCGTGTGCGCCCCGTCGGTGAGGCCCTGCACGCTCACCTCGAGCACCGGCGACTCGCGCGAGACGATCGCCAGGGCCGGGGTGGAGAAGACACGCTGCATCGGCGTGGTCCCGATGATCGCTGGCCCGAAGAAGCCGTCCGTGTCCGCGTTCCGGAGTGCGGAGATATGCAGTGTCCGATCGCGGATCTCGAGCGTCTCGAGGAAGCTGGTGCCAGTGGCTGTCGCCCTGGCCGACGGAGCCGCCTGGAGCGCCACCGGACGTCCCAGGCCGGCGGTCACCCAGTACACCCGCGTGTCGGTGTAGCGAGTGTCGGCCGCCTGTCCGAAGAACTCGATCGCGTCCCCGGCCTGCAAGCTCCGCCCATTGGCCGAGACGGTGCGGAAGGCGACCTGGCGCCCACCGGCCCAGAGCTGGAGCGCGCCGAGCGGAGTGCCCGGGACCAACCCGGCCCGGAGGAGCTGGTCTGCGCCAACGCGGTAGACACCGTCTTGCCGCACCAGGAGCTTCACTGCCCCGGAGCTCGCGGCAACGCCCCACTGCGCCTCGAGGCTTCGATCACGCCAGGAGCGGACCAGCCCGGGCGGGTCGACCTGCCGAGCCATGGGGCCGGCGGACATGACCATCGCGCCCGCGCCCAGGTTCGCCATGAGCGTGGCGGAACGGACGGGCCGCCCCGACGTTGCACCGCGGCGCACGTCGATCGGGCCGAACCACTGGCTCTTTCCGCCAAGGTCGATCGCCTCGACCCAGTAGCGTGCGCCCCAGCGGCCGGTGGGATCCACGAGGGCGTAGTTCCGGCCGGCCAGCGGGTCGAAGCTGGCACGAAGCGCCGAGCCCGCGATGAGTCCGCTGACCTCCCGACGGGTTCCGTTCTCTTCTCGGTAGAGCCGATATCCGAGGTTACGGAGCTCGCTCCCCGCTTCCCACGTCACCTGCGTCGAGCTCCCGTCGCTGACCGCGTCGAGCTTCACCATCTCCACCGAGGTCGCGGGGGGACCGACCTTCAGGAGCACGTTCGTCCCGCTGACCTGGTAGTCGTACGAGAAGCCAGGGGGAGCGACGCCGAGGCGCAGGCTGTTGTTGGTGATCGCGCCGGTGGCGGTGAAGATCGTGTACGTCCCCTGGGCGAAGCCGGCACCCTGGGTGATGTTGAGGGTTCCGTCGAGGATCAGCGCGCCGGTGATCGCGCCGCTCGTCGTGGGGGTCCCGACGGTGAAGGTGAGCTCCGAGGTATCGCTCAGGCTCAGGTCGTTCGTGGCGAGCGTCCCGGTGCCTCCGCTGCCCGGCGTGTAGCGACCGCCGTTGGCCACGGTGATCGGTCCGGTCCCGGAGGCGAGCGTTCCCGACCCGGCAACTCCGCCGCCGTTGTTGATGCTGACCGTCCCCTCGCCGGCGAGTGACCCGTTGACCACGAGCGTCCCGGCGTTGACCGCGATTCCACCGTTGTGGGTGTGGGCTCCCGGGCCGAGGATGAGCGAGCCTGCGCCCGCCTTGGTCAGCGCACCGGACCCGGCCAGGGTTCCGGTGATGGTCAGGTCGGTCCCGGTGTCGACGGTGCCCGCGGCATTGAGCGCCAGAGAGCCAGTGAGCGTCTGGGCGGTGTTGCGGACGCGCCAGGTCGCCCCGCTCGTCGTGGAGAACGTCACCGTCGGGGGGGGCGGCGCCGCGTCGGTCTGGAAGCTGAGCCCGTCGAAGAC
>JADGQZ010000240.1 GCA_017881345.1 Myxococcaceae bacterium
CAGGAGGCGGCCATGCAGAAGGGGCCGCGCGGCCGGTGGTACTTGATGCTCCGGGAGAACACGGTCTCCCCGGCGGCGAGCAGCGCGCAGGCGGCCGGCTCTCCCTCGCGGGCCCGGACCGACTTCCCCTCGAACTCGATGGTGAGCTCCGGACCTGACGGAGGGAGGCGCCGCATGGCTCCCTTCTATCCGAGGCCCGTCACGGCTGCCTCGCCGAAACCGCCCTCGCGTCCGGCGCTCCACGGCCGCGCCTCGGCCCGAAGCGTGGCAGGGGAGCGGTGACGCAGGGCGCCGGGTCATCTACGGTGACCCCGCAGAATGGAACTTCTCTACAAGGCGCCGCTTCTCGTCCTGCCCATCCTCTTTGTGGGATTGCTCGGGTGCCTCGTCCTCGGTCGACGCCTGGGAGTCCGGGATGCCGCCTCGGAGGCGGAGCGGAGTGAGGTGGGGGCGATCGACGGGGCCGTCTTCGCGCTGCTGGGGCTGCTGATCGCCTTCACCTTCTCGGGAGCCGCCGAGCGATTCGAGGGGCGGCGTCACCTCATCGTCCAGGAGGCCAACGCCATCGGGACGGCCTACCTCCGGCTGGACGTGCTTCCCCCGGCCACCCAGCCCGCGCTGCGTGAGAGCTTCCGCCGGTACGTCGACACGCGCCTCGCCGTCTACCGGGCGATTCCGGACATGGTCGCCGTCCATGAGGCCCTGCGGCGGGCAGACACGCTGCAGGACGAGATCTGGAGACAGGCGGTCAGCGCCTGCCAGGCGAGCCCAGGCTGGAGACCCGATCAGCTGGTCCTCCCGGCGCTCAACGAGATGATCGACATCACGACCACCCGGACGGTGGCGACCCAGAACCATCCACCGGCGGTCATCTACATCATGCTGGTCGTGTTGGCCCTGGTCGCCTCGGTGCTCGCCGGCTACGCGATGGCCGGTGGCGCCCGGGCCCGTCGAATCCACGCAGCCGCCTTCGCGCTCGTGCTGAGCGCGACGGTCTACGTCATCGTAGATCTGGAATACCCGCGCGCCGGGCTGATCCGGATCGATACTGCGGACCAGCTGCTGGTCGACGTCCGCGCGAAGATGCGGTGACCTAGAAGACCAGGTGCCGGCCCTTCTGCCGCCGGGTGTAGATGCTGAGGGTCGCCGTCACCTCGCCGACGCCCATGTTCCCGGAGTCGCCGACGCCCGAGGCGCCGAACTCCTCCCACTCGAGCGCCGAGTCGGTGCCGTCGTTCTCCTTGAGCATCCCCCCCAGGGTGCGCCGGCCGAGCTGCAGCTTCCGGTCGTCGCGGGTCCAGATGCTCGTCGAGAGGTCGTGGCTGTTCTCGAAGAGGCAGAACCGCACGTAGGAGGCGAAGTCCGGCAGCTCCATCCCCACCAGGATGGGCATGAAGAACTCGGTCGTGGCCAGGCGGACGTCCTGCGTCCCCTTGCCGTCCCAGTTCACCTTCACCGTGCTGTCGGGGCGGATCTTGAGGATGACCGGCTTCACCGCCTCCGAGTGCTCACCGTAGGCGCCGTCTGCCCGGCCGCCCTCGCGCACCACGGTGACCCCGGGCGTCTTCTTCGCCTCGGCGACGATGTCCACCAGGGTCTGCGCCTTGTGGACCATCAGCGGGCTCACGACCTTGTCGTCGGTCGCCTCGCGCGGGTCCGCGACCCGCCAGGTCCCCATCTCCTCGTTGATGAGCCCGAGGAGGGTGTCGAGCGTGCGTGAGGACGCCGCCACGCCGTGCAGTGACGTGCACTTGTGCGCCCCGAAGCCGCAGACCGAGTAGGCGAGCCGGACGGCGATCTTCTTGAGATCCTCGGGCGAGTAGCCGTCGTCCACGAAGGACCAGTTGCAGCCGCCGCCCTCGAACCGCAGCCGGTTGAGCCCGCGGCCCTGCTGGATCTTGCCCGCCGTCTCGGACGAGCCGGTCACCGCCACCACCGTCACCCGCCGATCCGTCGCCAGGCTGGCGATGCCCTTGCCGAACCCCTCGACCTTCTGGACGTAGGCCGGGTCGGCGCCCGCGGCGATCATCATCCGGATCATCGTGGTGTTGGTGATCCCGGCGTAGGGGTGCCCCTTGTAGATGAACGGCACGCCCGCCAGGTACGCCCCGACGAGGTGGATGCCCGGGATGCCCCAGATGAAGTTCATCGGCGAGATGATGACCGACACCCCGGCCGGCACCCACGGGTTGCGCCAGTAGCTGTGGCCCGGGAGCATCGGCGGGAGCAGCTCGCCCTGGAGGGCAGCCTCGGCCGAGCCCTCGAGGTGGTCAGCGGCGCGCTTGGCCTCGAAGAAGTCCTTCTGCGCCTCGAGCCGCGTCTTCGGGATCTGCTGGCGGATCTCCCGCATGCAGTCCTCGGCGAAGTAGTCCATCATCCGGCTGAAGTTCTTGATGACGTGCTTGCGGTAGGTGAACACGTCCTCCGCCCAGGACAGCGACTTCCAGGCCCGATCGGCGGCGCTCACCGCCTTCTCCACGTCCTCCTCGGTCGAGGCAGGCACCTCCATCAGCGGGATCCGCCGGTCGGCGTGGCTACGGAGGAGGGCCATCTCGCCCCGGGCGGGGAGACGCCACTCGCCGTCGATGAAGTTGGTGACCCGGACCGGAGCGTCCGAGCTCCGCTGCGGCAGATCGCGCCAGCAGAAGAGGTACGGCTTGAGCAGATCCAGCTCCCGGTCGGTCAGGAGGTTGGTGAAGAGCCCGTGCGCCTTCCGCCGCTCGGCGAAGCAGGCCGCCACCGGGTCCTTCCCGAGCTGTCCCCGGGCGTTGAAGGCCTGGATCTCCTCGGCAAGACGGGGGAAGGGGGCGAGGGTGGGCATGGTCCCAGCCGTGTAGCGCCCGCCAGGCTGAGCTTCAACGGGTCCGAGCAGGGAGGGGGCGGATCCGGACGCGCCCCCGTTCGTCAGACCGCCTCGGGGAACTCCCGGGGGCGCGTCCCGAAGCGGGTGCGGATGGTGGCGCCCAGGGCGATGAAGGAGGCGGCCGTGAGCACCAGCGGCCCGAGCACCGGGATGAGCTGGATGATCAGGAGCACCACGATGCCCAGCGCCAGGACCGCCGCCTGCGTCTTGCGGCTGGCGCGCAGCACCGGGAGCCGGGTCCCGAGCTCCGAGGCGAGCGCCGAGAAGCCCATGGCGATCCCGACCGCGGTCACGATGAGCAGCACCAGCGTGAAGGGGATGCCGATGACGATGATGGTCAGCAGGATGGCCAGCCCGGCGATGGCCAGCGCACCGAGGAGCCCGGTGAGGCCGCAGCGGAGCGGGTCGCGGCGGATCTCCGACTCGAGCTGCTTCATCGGCCTGGGGGCGAACATGATGAAGACGAAGCCGAGCGCGAAGTAGACCGCGAACTGCACCAGCAGCCAGAAGATGGACGAGCCGCGATGCTTCTCGACCGGCCGGGCCTTCTTCTCGGCGAAGCCAAGGCCACCCGACTTGCCGCCGAACGACAGGGTCTGCCCGTGCACCTTGGCCCCGGTCTCGCGCTCCACGCTGCCGCCGAAGGCGACCGCGTCGCCGCCGACCACCGCATGCGGGCCGAGCTGGACGTTGCCACCGAAGGCCACGGCATCGTTCCGCACGTGCCCCTTGATGTTCAGGCTGCCGCCGTAGGCCACCGCGTCGTCGACCTCCTGGTCCTCCTCGACGGTGACGTTGCCGGTGCCGACCGTCTGCCGGTCCGAGCGGTCCGCGCCCTTGGCGCGGCGGTGGAACTTGAGGGCGTCCTTCAGCTCCTTGAGGTCCTTGAGATCCTTGAAGTCCTTCAGCCGCCCGAGCTTCTCCTCGAGGCTCTGGGGAGGCATCGCGTCGGCGTCCTCCGCGTCGCTGTCCTCGTCCGGCTCGTCCGCGGAGTCCTCGTCGCTGTCCGAGGGCGGGGCGCTGTGACCCATGTGGGGCATGGGTGGCATCGGCGGGACGGGAGGGACGGGTGGGACCGGAGCCATCGGCGCGACGGGGGGAAGCGGCGGCATGGGGCCGACCAGCTTGGGCGGCGGCGAGCCCTCGGCGTGCGGGCGCAGGCTGTAGATGTTGCCCCGCTTCTCGAGCGAGAGGCCGTAGGCGCGGGCCAGCGTCTCCAGCGCCTCGTCGGCGGGGACGTTCTGGAAGAAGACCTCGGCGTCCTCGTCGAGATCGCCCCGGACCACCACGCTGAGCTTGCCCTCGCTGGCGATGCGCTCGGCGACCTCCCGGAGCGAGCCATGGGTCTTCAGGGTGATGCGGGCCGCCGGCTCCTTCGCCTGCTCGGCCCTGGCGGGTGCGGCTGACAGGAGGAGCGGGAGGACCGCCGCGATGATGGCGACTGCGCGCTTCACGGTCGGACCTGGGCCTCCACGACCCGGTGTGCAGCGAGACGACGGACGCCCAGCGTGGACATCACGACGATGCCAGCCATGGCGACCGCCAGCGGGAGGGCGGCGGTGCTCCAGACGGCGGCGAGCGCCTCGGAAGCGCCGAAGAAGAAGTTCCTCCAGACGACGATGGCCGACGCCGCGTGGGTCCCGAGGAGCCCGAGGCTCCCGTGGGTGGCGACGAAGGCCAGCGTGGCGCCCATCAGGGTCACCGCGAGGATGGACAGGCCGGTGCGGAGCTCGAGCCGTACCGGGGCGGGCTCGAGCGCGACGCGGGCCATGACGCTGCGGACGAAGTCCACCGGAGGGAGCGGGTCCACCAGGCGGGTGAGGTCCTTTTCCAGCTGGCGGTGCTCCTCGGCGAGGAAGGCGCAGTCGGGGCAGCTGCGGAGGTGGGCGAGGGCGTCCGCGTCGTGCTCCGCCACGCCGACCATCAGGGTCTCTAGCTCGGGGCAGGCGTTCACTGGACGTCCTCCGTCTTCATCTGCTTGCGCAGCTTCTCACGCGCGCGGAACAGGCGGGCCATGATGGTGCCCGGTGCCACGCCCATCACCTGGGCGATCTCCTTCGTGGTGCGCTTCTGCACGTAGTACAGGGCGAGCACCTCGCGGTCGTCCGTGCCGAGCGTGGCGAGGGCGGTCTCGAGGCTCCGGTGCTCCTCGGCGGCGATGACGGTCTCCTCCTGGCTCCTCTCGCCGGAGGGGAGCGACTCGTGCATCTCGTCGACGTCCTGGGTGTGGACCCGCGAGCGGCGCCGGAGGAGGTCGAGGCAGAGGTTCCGGGCGATGGCGAGCACCCAGAGGTCGAAGGGCTTGGACTCGTCGTAGCGGCCCAGGTGCTGGTAGGCGCGGAGGAAGGTCTCCTGCGCAACCTCGGCGGCCTCGGCCTCCGTGCGGAGCAGCCGCAGACAGAGGCCGTAGACGGGGCGCTGGACGCTCCGGACGAGGGCCTCGAACGCGGACCGGTCACCGCGGCGCGCGGCGCGCACCTCGGCGCGGTACGGCACGGTCTCGGTCGGCTCGGCCAGGATCGACCCCAGTGCCGCCGGGGAGGAAAGCCACGAGGAGAGCAGGGTGGTCACGTCAACCCATACGCCCGTACTCCCTGGGCGATTGCCCCCGCCCCCGTGCAACTGACGGCATGGCCCGGAGCGGGGGCGGCCCCGTCCCGGAAGCGGCGCACCTTAGCGCAGCTTCTGACGTGCCCGTGCGGCGGCCTTGGCCTCTTTTCGGGCCTTTGCGCGGGCAAGAAACCCGGTCGGTGCGTCCGTGGCCGCGACGGGAAGAGGGGCCGAGCGTTCCCTCGGAGCACCCAACGGACCTTCGTCTCGCCGAGCTTTCCGGGAGCTCGGAGGCCGCCTCCGGTCGCCCGCCTCCGCGTGGCCGGTGGCCGGGCCCGAGCCCCGGCGTTCGTCCGGCCCGGAGCGGGCGTGCGGTGCGTCCTCCCGCTCGCCATCGGGGGCGGGGTGGCCGCCGCCCGGCGTGGCGCGGATCTCGTCCGGGGTGTCCTCCCGGGCAGTCCGGTGGAACAGGCGCTTCACGACCAGGGTCGCGTAGCTGCCAGGCGGCAGCGTGAAGGCCACGTTCAGCTTGCCGAAGCCGCGGTTCAGCTCGTCCGACTGGGTCCGGCCGAGCACCAGCTTGCTCGGCTGCACGAGCACGCCCCGTTCCTCGTGCTTGAAGTACAGCATCCGCTCGGCCCCGGCGATCCGGAGCTGCTCGAGCCGGAGCTTCTCCTTGCCGAGCACCCAGTCCACGGCCTCACGGACCCGCGGATCCTCGATCGTCGTGTCGGGAGCGAGGAGCGGGAAGGTCAACCCTCGGAGCCAGCGCAGGGTCTCGGGGTCCGCGTCCTGGTGGAAGAGCAGCGTCCCGGCCTGGTAGCGGAGCGGGAAGAGGGAGGTGCGCGGGAGCGCGATCTGGAGCAGCCGCCGCACCCCCTCGTTCCAGAGCCAGCTCTGGTAGGTGAAGAGCAGGAGCGCGCGATAGGCGGAGTCGATCTGGAGGAAGGCCCGGAGATAGTCCTCGGGCTTCTCCTTCAGCGAGCGCACCACCCGGTCGTACTTGTGCGCGGCCTCGAAGGGCACCCGGCGCGTCCAGTCCCCCCAGTTGGCCTGCCAGAACTGCTTGACCTTGGCATCGTCGGACCGGTCGAGGGTCGACGGCTTCGCCAGGTAGTTCTTCAGGGCGGCCTCGAAGTCGCCCCGGATGAGGTCCTTGGCGATGTAGCCCTGGCCGTGCTTCAGCGAGCCGAAGCGCTGGCTGTCGAAGTAGTTCACCACTCCGAGTCGGTTCACCTCGGCGGCAGCGCGCGGGAGCTCCTGGAGGTCTTCGTCCGTCAGGGCGCGGACGGTGACGCTGAACCGGTTGGAGGTGGTGTTCGCCGCCGACAGAGCCCGACCTGTGCGACCCAGTGGCTTCAGGCGGAGGTCCGGCTCCTGGAAGTCGACCTCGGCGCCGTCCACGGCAATGAGCTGCTCGGTGCGGCCCTGCTTGTCCTTCAGGCCGCAGAAGCTGATGGCGCCCGGGCGGAGGCCGTAGCGGGTCCGGATGCGCTCCACCGCCTCGAAGGTGGACAGCTTTTGCTTGTCCATCAGGTAGACCCGGTACCGCCCGTCGGGGACCGGGTCGAAGCGGTAGGACTCCTTGACGCTGAAGTCCTCGGGTCGTTGCTTGATGCGCACGGGGGCAAGCCTTGTAACATCGGCAGACGGTCCGATGCTCAGCGCCTGCCCACGCTGTCGAACCCCCCTGGCCCAGCCCAATCCGCCGAGGTGCGCGGCGTGCGGGGAGTCGCTCTCGTCGAGCCAGGTCCCGTCGGTCCGGACCAGTCCCCGCGGGCCGTACCTGACCGGGCGGCTCCTGGACGGCAAGCTGAGCGAGTTCCCGCTGGGGCCGAGGACCACCCTGGGCCGCCACCCGGCCAACACGCTCCGGCTGGCCGACCGCGAGGTGTCCAAGGAGCACGCGTCCATCGAGAAGGTGGGCAACGGCTTCGTCATCAAGGACCTGGGCAGCTCGAACGGCACCTACGTGAACGGCCGCCGGGTCCGGGAGCTCCGTCTCAAGGACGCCGACGAGATCGCGCTCGGGAACAGCCGGCTCGTCTTCCACACCGGCGACGTGCTGACCAGCACCGGGAGCCCCGGGGTCACGGTGCTAGCCTCGGCCCAGGCCGCCCCCGCCTTCCTGGCCCAGCTCGACCAGCCGGCGGTCGACGAGACCGAGTTCCGTCCGGCCGAACAGCTCAAGGACCAGGCCGCGCTGCGCCAGGATTACGAGAAGCTCCGGATCGCCCACGAGTTCCACCGCCAGGTGGGCCTGGAGCGCGACCAGAAGAGCCTCCTCGACAAGATCCTCGCCGTCAGCTTCCAGCTGCTCGCCGCCGACCACGGCGTCATCTTCCTGGTGAACGATCAGGGCGAGCTCGTCGCCCAGGCCGTGCACCACCGGACCGGGAGCGACGAGGAGGTCGTCCTCTCCGACACCGTGCTGAAGCGCGTCCTCGAGACGCGGCAGGCGGTGCTGACCGCGGACGCCATCCTCGACAGCCGCTTCAGCGGGAGCGAGAGCATCGTTGCCCAGGGCATCCGCAGCGCCATGGCCGTGCCGCTGCTGGCCAAGGGCGAGCTGAAGGGCGTGCTCTTCCTCGACACCCGCGAGCGGACCAACGCCTTCAGCGAGAAGGATCTGAAGATCCTCTCCGGAATCTCCTCCCAGGCCGCCATCGCGCTCGAGAACGCCGACCTGGCGCGGAAGATCGAGACCGAGGCCGTGACCCGGGCGGAGCTCTCGCGGTTCCTGTCCCCGGCGGTGGCGGACATGGTGGTGAAGGGACAGGTCGAGCTGCTCCGCCAGGGCCGGCTGGCCGAGGTGAGCATCCTGTTCGCCGACATCCGGGGGTTCACCTCCATCGCCGAGGGAGAGAGTCCCCAGGAGACGGTGTCGATGCTGAACGCCTTCTTCTCCGCGATGGCGGACGTGGTGTTCCGGCACGAGGGGAACCTGGACAAGTTCATCGGCGACTGCGTGATGGCGGTGTGGGGTCCGCCCTCGCCGCACGAGGACGATCCGGCCCGGGCGCTCCGGGCGGCGCTGGAGATGCAGGCCGCGGTCGAGACGCTGAACGAGGCCCGCGAGGCGAACGGGCAGACGCGCATCGAGATCGGCATCGGGGTGAACACCGGCCAGGCCGTCGTCGGCTACATGGGTTCGGCGGACCGGCACGAGTTCACGGCCATCGGCGACTGCGTGAACACCGCCTCCCGCCTCTGCAACGTGGCCAAGGGGAACGAGGTGCTCGCCGCGGACAGCACGGTGTCGAAGGCCGGCGCCGGCTTCCACGTCGAGGCGCTCCCACTGGCGCACGTGAGGGGCAAGGAGCGGGCGGTGCAGACCTTCCGGGTGATGGGGCTCGACGAGCCAACGTCGACCGGGACGGACGGGTAGCGGCCGCCGCGAGTCTGTCTTTTTTTCAGCCTTGGCCCCGAACCGGCCCTGGTTCCGCCTGAAAGCGCTGGCACGCGGGTTGCCACGGTTGGGCTGCCGTGACCGACCTCGCCGGACTCGACGTCTCGACCGTGCTGGCTCCCGCCCTGGGGCTGGGAGCGTCAGGAGCGTTGCTGGCAGTGCGGGGCACGGCGCTGCAGCGGCAGGTGCCGGTCATCGCGCCATCGCTCGCGCCGCTGCCGGTCCTCGCCGGCATGCTCCTCACAGGAGCCTTCGCCGTGGCGCTCGCCGGGGGCACGCCCGCGGGCTCGGCGCTGCGCTGGGCGCTCGGGTTCGCGGCCCTCGCCGGAAGCCTCGCTGCCGCCTGGACCGCGGGCCAGCTCTGGAGGCACGCCGAGCTGCTCCGCTTCGCCCAGCCCTGCACCGTGGACCATGCGCTGGCGCTGCCCGGGCGCGAGCGGGAGGGACGCTGGCTGCTCGTGGATGGCCGGCTCGGCGCCGCCGGGGAGGTGACGTCTCCGGGCGGCGTGGTCTGCGCCTTCTATGACGCCGAGCTGCGGCTCATCGGGCTCCAGGGCGAGCGCGGGCGCCTCGTCGCGCGCGAGCGTGGTGCGAGCCTGCCGCTGGAGCTCCGGGGCGTGAGCAAGAGCGTGCGCGTTCGCTTCTCCTCGACGCGGGCGGCGGCCCCGATGACCATCCGGCGCGTGCTCGTCCCGCTCGAGCCCGAGGCGGGCGAGGTCCCTGCCGACGGAGAGCGCGCGGCGGTGGAGGTGCTCTCCTGGGAGTCGGTCGGCAAGCTCGGGACGCGGGCCCTCGCACTCGGCAAGCTCGAGGCAGATCGGCGTGGCGGATGGCGGCTGGTGGGCATCCTGGGAGGGGCGGCCCCGGTCGTCCTGCCCAGTGAACAGCAGAGGGCGGCGGGGGCGTGGCGGAGCGAGGCCTGGCGGTGGTCCGGGGTGGCAGTGCCGCTGGCGGTGCTCGCCGCGCTCTGCTTCGGACGTTCGGTCTGAGCGGTCTCCCTGCGCGGGGACGGGCGACCGCTGCAGCAACGTTGTCCGCAAGCGCGCGGATCGGGCCTGCTCGGGCCCGATGGTCACGTTCGTGCTCCTGTTGCTCACCGGGGCTGCGCCGACCACCGACGCGGTGGATCGAATCCGCGCCTGGGTCGGAGTGAACGGGGGAGAGCCCTCCGGCTACGACGCGATGGCCGACTGCACCGGCCCGCATCGGGCCTATCGGACGCGCGTGGCCTTCCGCCGCTCCGACGGCTGGGCGCGCTTCGTTCAGTGGCACGGCGAGGAGCAGAGCTCGGATGCGGTCGCGCTCGGCACCGCGAGCTGGGTCCTGGATGATGCGGGGAAGTGGGCCGCGGGCGACGCCGACGTCCTGGCGAGGGTGATCGGCCACCAGTTTCTCGCCATGGTCCTCGCGCCGGAGCGAATCTTCCGCAGGCTGGCCTCGAGCGGCAAGGAGCCGTTCGAGGACCAGTCGGTGGAGTGGTTCACCGGGACCGAGATCGCCGGGACGCCGGTCGAGCTCGCCATCGACGCCGAAGGCCGTCCGGTCGTGCTGCGGCTTCACCGGGGAGGAAAGATTGGCTCGCTGCTCGTCCGCTGGTCGGGCTGGCAGCGCTTCGGGAGCGTCAAGATCCCGATGACCGTCCAGATCGACCAGGGCAAGGACATCTTTCGCTTCCGCTTTCGCCCGCCGCGGCTGGAACCACCGAGCGATGCCGGGTGGACCCCGGCAGGGACCGCGCGCTGAGACGCGCCGACGCGCGCGGGTGCACCGGAAGGCCGCTCTACCTCTCGCTGTCCGTGCGCCGATCCGGCGAGGGGAGCGAACCGGCGTCGCCGGCTTCCGCCAGTCTGCGGAGGGCGCGCTCCACCTGCGCCCGGCTCTCGGCAGGTGGCATACGAGCCAGCTCGGCCAGGGAGTGGGTCCGCCCCAGCTCCCGGGCGATGCGCCAGCCGATGACATATCCACTGCGCGGCGGCACCTCGGTGGCCTTCTCGGTCGACCCGTAGAAGAACTGCCTGTAGGTGGGCCCGTCCTCGGGGTCGTCCAGGTGCGCGAGCAGGCGCCGGCTCAGCTCGGCGATCCGCGGGGTCGCCTCGGCGATGAGTGCGTCCGGGACGCTGATCTCGTCGTTCGTCGCGCCGGGGTTGAGCGCCGCACTGACGTAGGTGGCGAGGCCCTCCTCCCAGAGCGCCCCGGCCACGGTCTCCGGCGCGTCGGGGTGGAGGTTCCCGTGGTGCACGTGGAAGAGCTCATGCTCGAGGAAGGGGCGGAGGTCGAAGCCCCGCGGCCGGATGACGGCGATGACGTCGGCTCCAAAGAGCAGCACATCGGCTCCGTCGACCGGGCGGGTGCCGCCATCGAACGCGCCGAGAGAGCAGACGACGTAGACGGGGCGCCGCGACACGAAGTCAGGGAACGTCCTCCGGAACTGCGCTGCCGCGTCCTGGAGGTCTCCCTCCAGCGTCCGGCGCACCTCGTCCACCCGGGCCGGGTCGGGCACGAACCTGGCCGCCTTCTTCAGCCGTTCCGGGATGCTGCTCGAGAAGGGTTCCGCCAGGCCGAGAACCTTGGAGGTGTACAGGGTAGGGTGGGGTGACCGGAGGAGCTGGTCGAAGGCGCGGACCTGCCGCTCGGCCGTGGCGCCCGGCGCGCGCCGCCAGAACTCCGCACACCCCTCCGCGGCGTCGACGAGCTGGAGCCGGGTGGCACCGGCGTCGGGCGCGGCGCCCGCCGGAGCTCCGGCGAGCGAGAGGAGCGCGATGGCCAGCGCACGGACGGGCATGCGCAGCGGACGGTCGAGTCGTCCGACGATTTCGACCAGCCTCCGGGCCAGCGCCTCAGATGTACTGCGCCAGGCTTCCCGGGTGAGCGACCTTGTACCGGCGGAACCGCTCGCAGAGCGGGAGGAGCAGGGCGATCACGACGGCGGCGGCGAGGTAGGTGGCCGTCAGGCCGCCACCGTGGAGCAGCCCCATCGCCCACGCACCGAGCCGGAGCAGATGCGCGTGGAGCAGGTAGAAGAAGAACGCGCTCTGGCCCAGAGGCAGCAACAGCGCCGCCGCCCAGCCAGGCAGCGTCGAGTTCCAGAGCGCGGCGAGCAGCAGCCAGGCGATGCCGAGCTCGCAGGCCAGGTAGCTGAAGCTCGCCGGGTACTTGGCGGTGTGCAGCCACTGGATGAGCGCACCGCTCTCCCGGAAGATGCCGCCGTTGCCGTAGCCGTCGAGCCCGCGGACGACGACGAAGGTGACGAGCGCCGCGACGCCGGCGAGGACCAGCCGCCGCTGGAAGAGTTCCGGCTCCCGACGTGCGAGGTCGCCGGCAGCCCACCCGAGGAGCATCACCGCCAGCCACGGCAGGCACGGGTAGCCCACCATGAAGGGGCCGACCTTGCCCGGCACCAGGGTCAGGATCAGCAGCGCCCGGCCGACCCCGTCCACGCTCCCCAGCGCGGTGGCCACCGCCTCGTGAAGGACGATGATGAGCAGGCCCAGCGCGCCACACACCCGGGCCGGAAGCCGGCGGAGGAAAACCATGGCCACCATGCTCACGCCGATCGCGTACAGGACCTGTAGCACCAGCTCGCCGCGGTGGACGAACACCATCCACAGCGGGTCGAGCGCGGCGATGAGGAGCCCGCGGAGGACGATGAACCGGGTGATGTCCGCCTCCGACGCGCCATCGCGCCGCCGCCGCTGGACGGACATGAACAGCGCGAACCCAGAGAGAAAGAGGAACGTCGGCGCGCAGAGGTGGGTCATCCACCGGGTGAAGAACTGGGCCGCGGGCAGTGCCGTGCCGGGGACGTAGGTCCGCGCCGAGTCGAGCACCAGGCGGCCGTGGTTGAAGGCGGCGGACGAGTGGTCGACGGTCATCAGCACCATCACCAGCCCGCGGAGCCAGTCCACCGGCAGCAGGCGCGACCTCGCCAGCGGCACCGCCCGCACTGCCGTCACCACACGCGTCGAGACGTCCATCCCACCTCCAGGAGTGTTCCGCTAGGAGGCGCGGATCCGGAGGTCGGTGCACGATCGATGCGCTGTTTCGGCCGCGGGCACTGCCCGCTGTACCCCCCTCAGCGAGGGACGTTGCCGCCGCGGCCCGGCAGGAACCGCCGGAGGCTGATCTTCCCGAAGCGGTTCCCGAACAGGTACCAGGTGAACGCGGCCCCGAAGAGCGCGGCCGCACCAGCCGTCCCGAGGAGCCCGAGCACCGGGTAGCCGCGCACGGTCCACGGCACCTGGGCGAAGCTGATGAACGCGCCGACGATGAAGCCGCAGGCGCAGAACCCGAGGAAGGTGATGACCGCCGCGGCGCGAAGGCTCGCGTTCACCTTGTCCAGCGCGGCCGAGCGCACGTTCACCGCGAAGCGCCCGGTCTCGAGGTCGAGGAGGATCTGGGAGAGCTGCGTCGGCAGGTCCGCCGCCAGCCCCTGGAAGCGGAGCAGCGCCCGCAGCAGCCCGCCCTGCAGGTCTCCGCCCAGGTCGTACCGCCCCTTGAGCAGCTCCTTGGCGTAGGGGAGCACCACCCCGAGGATGTCGAGGTCGGGGGAGAGCTGCCGGAGAATTCCCTCCATCGAGACCGACGCGCGGGAGAGCAGCGCGTACTCGCGGGGGACCCGGACCCGGTACTTCACCGCGAGGTCCAGCAGATCTCCGAGCAGGTGCCTGGCGTTCACCTCGCCGAGCGTCCGCGGGAGGTTGCGGGCGAGCACCCCGTCGATGTCGCTGCGGAACGCGGCGATGTTGGCCCGGGCGTCGGGCGCGCCGATCCGGTACAGGAGCCGCGCCACCGACTCGGAATCCTTGAGCGCGACGGCGACGATGAGGATGACCAGCTGCTCGCGCATCTGGCGGCTCAGCCGGCCGACGAGCCCGAAGTCGATGAGGCCGATGGTGCCGTCGGGGAGCAGGAGGAAGTTCCCGGGGTGAGGGTCGGCGTGGAACAGGCCGTCCTCGAAGAGCTGGCGGAAGGCCGTGTCGAGCACGGTCTTTGCGAGGGCGGCGCGCCGCTCCGGATCGAGGTCTGCCTCGAGCAGCCTCACCCCGCCGAAGTACTCGAGCGTCAGCACCGTCCCGCTGCTCAGCTCGTCGTGGACCTTCGGGATGCGGATGCCCGGGCGGTTGCGGTGCGTCTCCTGGAAGGCACGCACGTTCTCCGCCTCGTGCACGAAGTCGAGCTCCTCGCGGATCGCGCGGTCGAATTCCTCGGCGATGCCCACCGGTGAGTAGATGCCGGTCTCCTCGACCACGGCCTCGAGGAGCCTCGCCACGGACTTGAGCACCTGGAGGTCGGAGGCGACCTGCGCCTGGATATCCGGGCGCTGCACCTTCACCACCACCGGCTCGCCGGCACGCGTCGTGGCCCGGTGCACCTGGGCGATGCTTGCCGCCGCGAGAGGCTGCGGGTCGATGCTGGCGAACGCCTCCTCGGGCGACCGACCCAGGCCGGCCTGGATGGCGCCGCGGACGGCCTCGAGCGGGATGGGCGTCACCGAGTCCTGCAGCATCCGGAGCTCGGTGACGAACTCGCCGGGGAGGAGATCGGCACGCGTGGAGAGCACCTGCCCGAGCTTCACGAACGTCGGGCCGAGGTCCTCAAGCATCCGCCGGAAGCGACGGGCCGCGCTGGCCGCGCGGGTGTCCGGCGCCTGCTCGACCGGCTCGCGGCGGCCGATGAGCCGGAAGACGCCGGCGCGGTCGAGGAGGTCGGCGAACCCGTGCCGCGCGGCGATGGTGGCGATCTGTCTGAGCCGGTTGAGATCGTGGAGATTCAAGGGGTCAGCCCGGGGTGCTACCATCGGATCCCCCCGGACGTCGTGGGCGGGCAACAGACCGGAGGCGAGGCGGCGGGCGTGGACCGGAGCGCAGCGGCGACAGCGCGGGCAGTGTCGGGGGACGAGCAGCCGTCCGACGTGTCGGTCACGCCGATGATCCGCCAGTACCTCGACGCCAAGGCGCGCGCCGGGGACGCGTTCCTGTTCTTCCGCCTCGGAGACTTCTACGAGCTCTTCTTCGAGGACGCGGTCCGGGCCTCGGAGCTGCTCGGCATCACCCTGACCGCCCGGAGCAAGGGGGCAGACCGGGTCCCGATGTGCGGCGTCCCGTTCCACGCCGCGCGCCGATATCTGGCGAGGCTGCTCGAGGGTGGCCACAAGGTCGCCATCTGCGAGCAGGTGGAGGCGCCCGGGACCGGTCCGGGCATCGTCCGCCGGGAGATCGTTCGCATCGTCACCCCCGGCACCGTCCTGGACGAGGACGTGCTGGACGCCTCGCGGGCGGCGTGGCTCGTCGCGGTGGACACAGGCGAGGGTGCCCACGGGGCCGCGCTGCTGGACGTGTCGACCGGGGACTTCCGGGCGCTGCAGGGCGCCTCGCTGCAGGCGGTGCTCGAGGCCGTGGCCGCGCACGAGCCGCGCGAGGTGCTGCTCCGGGCAGATGCATCGGCGGCGGTCCGCACGGCGGTTCGCCAGACGCTCGGGGCGCTGCCGGTCACCGAGCGCGAGCCGGCCCACTTCGACGCGACGCGGGCCGGAGCGTTTCTCCGCACCCACTTCGGGGTGGCCACGCTCGAGGGGTTCGGCGTGGAGGGGTCGCCCCGGGCGGTGGCGGCCGCCGGCGCGGCGCTCCGCTACCTCAAGGACACCCAGCGCACCGAGGCCCGGCACGTCCACGCGCTCCGGCGCCTCCCGCTCGAGTCCACGCTGGTGCTCGATGAGACCACCCGGGCCAACCTCGAGGTCCTCCGGACCCTGCGCGATGGCTCCCGGGTCGGTTCGCTGCTCGGCGTGATGGACCGGACGGTCACCGCGCTCGGCGCGCGCCGGCTGGCAGAGTGGTTGCTCGCGCCGCTCCTCGACCTCGACGCCGTCCGGGCCCGCCAGGACGCGGTCGAGGAGCTGTCGACGAAGGCCGTGTGGCGGGAGGCGTGGGCGGGGCTCCTGCGACAGGTGGCGGACATCGAGCGGATCCTCGGACGGCTCGCGACCGGGCTCGGGACGCCGCGGGACCTCGCAGGCCTCGGACGGAGCCTCGCGGTGCTGCCGGATCTGGCGACGGCGCTCGAGGGCTGCCGCGCCGAGCTCTGGACGCGGCTGGCCGCGCCGCTGCGCGGCTTCGAGCCGCTCGCCATGGAGCTGCTGCGCGCGCTGGTGGACACGCCGCCGGCGGCCCTGGACGAGGGCGGGTTCATCCGTCCCGGCTACTCGGAGGAGCTGGACGGGCTGGTGGGTCTGGCCACGGACGGCCGGAGCACGCTGGTGCAGCTGGAGCGCCGCGAGCGCGCGCGGACCGGCATCTCGAGCTTGAAGGTCCGCTACACCCGTGTCTTCGGGTACTTCTTCGAGGTCACCCGCGCCAACCTGCACCTGGTTCCGGACAGCTGGGAGCGGCGGCAGACGATGGTCGGCGCCGAGCGCTTCGTCACCCCGGAGCTGAAGGCGTTCGAGGCCCAGGTGCTCGGGGCAGACGAGAAGCGCATCGGCCTCGAGCGAGCGCTCTTCGACGGGCTCCGCGACCAGGTGCTGGCACAGGCCGGCGCGCTCCGGGCCGCCGCGGATGCGCTGGCCTCCACCGACACGCTGACCTCGCTGGCCCGGGTGGCGGCGGAGAACGGCTACTGCCGCCCGGTGGTGGACGACTCGGACGTGCTCGATCTCGAGAGGTCGCGGCACCCGGTGGTCGAGCGGCGCGTCTCGGCCGAGCCCTTCGTGCCCAACGACCTGGTCCTGGACCGGACGCGCTGGCAGCTCGTGGTCCTCACCGGGCCGAACATGGCGGGGAAGAGCACCCTCTTGCGTCAGGTGGCGCTCACCGTGCTGCTCGCGCAGGCCGGCAGCTTCGTCCCTGCGTCCAGGGCGCGCATCGGCCGGGTGGACCGCATCTTCACCCGGGTGGGCGCCTCGGACGATCTGGCCCGCGGCCAGTCCACGTTCATGGTGGAGATGGCGGAGACCGCCGCCATCCTCCACCACGCGACCGAGCGAAGCCTGGTGGTGCTGGACGAGATCGGCCGGGGGACGTCGACCTTCGACGGCCTGTCCATCGCCTGGGCGGTGGCGGAGCACCTCCACGACGGCATCGGGGCCCGGACGCTCTTCGCCACGCACTACCACGAGCTCGTCGAGCTGGCCCGGACGCACGCCCGGGTTCGGAACCTCTCGATGGGAGTCCGCGAGACGGGCGGCAAGGTGGTCTTCCTCCGGACGGTGGTGGAGGGCGGGGCGAGCAAGAGCTACGGCATCGAGGTGGCGCGGCTCGCGGGGCTCCCCTTGAGCGTGCTGCGGAGGGCGCGCGAGGTGCTTCGGCGGCTGGAGACGGAAGGGGCGCCGCGGCCGGGCATGGTGCGCTTCGACGCGGCCCAGCTGCCGCTTCGCCTCGAGGACGGGGGACCGCCCACGCTGCTCCCGGACGACGTGACGCCGGACGGGCCGTCGGTCGAGTCCGAGGTCCTCGCTGCGCTCCGGAACGCCGCGCTGGACGAGACGACGCCGCTAGAGGCGCTGCAGCTCCTCGCGAAGCTGCAGGAGGAGCTCGCCGGCAGCGGAGAGAGCTGACCTCGGATCTCCGCGGACCGTGGCCCGCTTCTCCCTCACGGCGTCCAGGTCATCGGCCGGTTCAGCCGATGCCGACAGCGCTTCGAGGCGGCGAGCAAGACTCCGCTCGTTGCGCCGACCAGCGCTGTCAGCGCCAGGGGCTGCCATCTCCAGAAGAGCCCTGGGACAGTCTGGGCGTCAGCGAGCACGAACGCCCAGGCACACAGCATGAAAGTCAGCGGACCGACGACGAGCCCGAGACCCGCACCGACCCAGAGCGACGCGTGGGGTCCGTCACGACGGGCTCGCGAAGCGACAACGCAGACGGCGGCGTACAGGCAGGCGAGGGTGACGAGGTGTGGAACGGCACCCGCGGGGAAGAAGACGAACGGCGCCAGGACGAGCACGGCGAGCAGACCCGTCATCCAGGGCAGGGACCGGCGCAGGCGGGACCAAGGTGAGACTGTGCCCATCCGGGGAAAAGAGTAACCGAGGGGCCGACCGAAAATTTGCCGAGCCGATCCCCCCGGGTTCACATGGCTGTAGTCGTGAATCCTACCCGCCTGGCCCTGGCCCTCTGTCTGCTCGCGCTGCCCGCGATCGCCGCCCCGGATCCGGCGGAGCAGTCCTACCAGGCCGCACGCAAGGGCTACTACGCGCTGAAGAAGGACCCAAAGCGCCGGAAGTTCCGCGACAGCTGGCTCACCGTGGCGCACCGGTTCGAGTCGGTGGCGAAGAAGTACCCGACAAGTCCACGCGCACCGGACTCGCTCTTCACCGCGGCCCAGCTGCTATCGGACCTGAGCCGGATCAGCCTCCTGGCCGAGGACGCGACGGCGTCGATGGACGACGACCGGGCGCTGCTCGAGACCTACCCGCGCAGCCCGCTGGCCGACGACGCCGCGCTCGCGCTGGCCCAGGCGTACCTCGACCGCGAGCAGCCGGACGCCGCGCGCAAGGTCCTCCAGCGCGCCGCCCAGCTTCCGAAGGGAGACCAGACGGCCCGTCTCCGCGCGCTCGCCGCATCGCTCCCGCCCGAGGCGAAGGAGACCGCAAGGAAGGCAGGGAAGGGCGAGGCGCTCGCCAGGCGCGAGACCCCGCCGCCCGAGCCCCGCCCCGCAGCCACCCGCGAGGCACCCGCGGACGAGACGCGGTCGTCCAAGACCGGCAGCAAGGACGTTCCTGTCGTCGATCGACACGCCACGGCTCCGAGCCGGGGTGACGCTCGGCCGGGTACGTCTGCACGTGCGCCCCCGGAGAGCCGTACCAGCACGGTGGTCACCGTCCGCCAGGGGCCGGCGGTCGAGACCCCGGAGTGGCTGAAGGACGTCACTGCCTCGAGGACGCCATCGGTCGAACCGGAGGCGCGTCCCTCCGACGATTCCCGGGCAGCCGATGAGGACGAGGAGACCTCCACGCCTCCCGCAGCGGCCGAGCCGGTCGCCGAGACCCGACGCGCGCTGCCCGTCGCCGAGCCGGCCCGCAAGCGACCCGTCGCCGGGACCGTTGCTGCGGCTTCCGAGACGAGCCGCTCCTCGGGGACGCCCGACGCCGGAGCGCTCCTGGCGACCGCGCCGCCCACCCAGGTCCGCGAGCGGCTCCGCGCCATCGGCAAGCGCACTGCGAGCGAGGTGACGCTCGCCGAGCAACTCGGCCTGAAGTTCCGCCGGGTGGTCATCGACCCCGGCCACGGCGGCCACGACAACGGCACCATTGGCGAGGGCGGGGTGAAGGAGAAGGACGTCGCGCTCGCCATCGCCAGGAAGCTCCGTACCGTCCTCACCGATCAGGGGCTCGAGGTCGTCCTCACCCGCGAAACCGACCGCTTCGTCCGGCTCGAGGAGCGCGCCCGCATCGCCAACGCCGCCCGGGGCGACCTCTTCATCTCGGTGCACTGCAACTCGCTGCCGCAGCGCCACATCCGAGGGATCGAGACGTACACCCTGAACCTGGCCTCGGACCGCTACGGCATCCGCCTCGCCGCGCGCGAGAACGCCACCTCCGAGAAGGGGATGTCCGACCTCCGGTTCCTTTTGGCCGACCTCGCCACCCGGGCCAACACCGAGGAGTCGGTCCGGCTCGCCACCCAGGTGCAGTCGGGCCTGGTCGCGAGCCTCAGGGGCAAGGACAAGAAGATGCGCGACCTCGGCACCAAGGAGGCCCTCTTCTACGTGCTCCTCGGGACGAAGATGCCCGCCATCCTGGTGGAGACCGGGTTCCTGTCCAACCCGGACGAGGAGAAGCGACTGGGGGCGACCGGGTACCAGGAGGACGTGGCCCGGGCCATCGCCACGGGGGTCCAGGACTTCCTCGGCCACCGCGAACGGCTGGCGAAGGCGAACTAGCGAGCCGACGCGGGTAATCTCCGGCCCCGGGAACACTCGCCCGTGTCCGTCGATCCTCACGCCCTGCCGCCCACGCCCGACCGCGTCTGTGCGCGGGCGCTCCTCGAGCTCATCCCGTCGTTCCCGGACCAGGGCAGCCTCGGGGAGCGACTCCGGCAGCACCGGACCGAGTCGCTCGAGCGGATCCGGGCCTTCCACACCGCCGGGGGCGCCGGGCTCTCCACGGCGCGGCTGGTGACCGCCGCGGCCGACGTCGCCGTGGAGGCGCTGTGGTCCGTCCTGGCCCCGGCGCACCGGCTCGACGGGGCGGTGCTGGTGGTGCTCGGAGGCAGCGGGCGGCGCGAGATGAGCCCGGGCTCGGACTGGGACCTCCTGCTCCTGCACTCGGGGAGGGGCGAGGTTGCGAGCTTCGCCCGGGCCTTCTCCACCGCCCTCTGGGATGCGCGGGTCCACCTGGGCTGGAGCGTGCGCACCATCGCTGAGGCCTCCTCCGCGGCGCGCGAGGACCGAGACCTCCGCACCTCGCTGCTCGACGCCCGCCGGCTCGCCGGGGACACGCGGCTGTGGAGCAGGGCGGAGCGCTCGCTCCTCGCCGACCAGCGCACCCGCGACGCCGACGCCTTCGTCCTGGCGAAGGTCGACGAGCTCACCACCCGTCGGGAGAAGTTCGGTGACACCGTGTTCCTGCTCGAGCCCAACGTGAAGCAGGGCCAGGGCGGGCTCCGGGACCTCGAGACGGCGCTCTGGGTGGCGCAGGTGCGGTTCCGGGCGAAGACGCTCGGTCAGCTGCTCGAGCGCGCCGTGCTCCCGGGCCACGACGCGGCCGAGGCGCGGGCCGCGCGCGACTTCCTGATGCGCGTCCGCCACGCCGCGCACCTGGCAACGGGGCGCAAGGAGGATCGGCTCACCTTCGAGCTCCAGGCGAGCCTCTCCCAGGAGCTTGGCTACCGGACCGGGCCGGAGGGGGCCGCCGTCGAGCGCTTCATGCGCCACGTCTACCTCGCGGCCGGCACCCTGCGCCGGGTGAGCGACGCGCTGCTGGCGCGGGCGGCCGAGGAGCGGGCGCCACGGCGCATCTTCCGCTCGGAACGCAAGATCGGGCACTTCAAGGTGTTCCGGGGCCGGCTCACCGTGGACGACGGGACGCTCTTCCAGCGCGCGCCGGCCGAGGTGGTGCGGATGTTCCAGCACGCAGGCGAGCTCGGCGTGCCGCTCTACAGCTGGGCGCGCGAGCGCATCGCCGAGGCGCTCCCGGCCGTGGTCGCCGCCCGGGGCGAGCCGGAGGTCGTCGAGGCGTTGAAGGCGCTGTTCACCTCTCCTGCGGGACGGGGCGCGGTGCTGGACGAGATGCACGCCCTCGGCGTGCTCGGGGCGCTGGTCCCCGAGTTCGGCCGGATCACCGCGCACCACCAGAGCGACCTGTACCACGTGTACACCGTGGACGTGCACACGCTCCGGGCGCTCCGGCGGCTCTACGCGCTGCGCGCCGGGGACCTGGTGGACGTCGAGCCGGAGCTCGGACGGATGCTCGCCGACCTCGAGGATCCACTGCCGCTCTACCTCGGCATGCTCCTCCACGACGCCGGCAAGGGAATGGGGGGAGACCACTCGGTCCGCGGGCGCGAGCTGATGGCCACGCTCGGAGAGCGCCTCGGGCTCAGCGCACGCCAGCGCGAGGTGGCCGAGTTCCTGGTCCTCCACCACCTGACGATGAGCCAGACCGCGCAGCGGCGGGACCTGTCCGACCCCGAGCTCATCCGCTGGTTCGCCGATCTCTGCGGAGACGTGGAGAAGCTCACCGCGCTCTACCTCCTCACCTGGGCGGACATGTCCTCGGTGGCGCCCGGCATGTGGAACGCCTGGCGCGCGGGCCTGGTCCACGAGCTGTTCCGGAAGGCCCACGCCGTTCTCTCGGGCAAGGAGGGCACGGAGCACGCCGCGCGCGAGGCGTTCGCCGAGGCCTGGACCCGGGCGCTCGGACCGGCCGAGACCGCCCGGCTGCTCGAGGCGTTGCCCGACCGGTACTTCGACGCGACGCCGACCACGGACGCGCTTCGCCACGCGCTGCTGCTGCGCCGCGCCCGGCGCTTCCCCATCGCCGCGGTGCTGCGGCGAACGCTCGAGGGGCACGCCGAGGTGCACGTGGCGGCCGCGGACGCGCCGGGGCTCCTCGCCACCTGGAGCGGGGTGCTGGCCGCGCACGGCCTCGACATTCTCTCTGCGCGCATCGTCTCCACCGTGGACGGCTACGCGCTCGACGTGTTCGAGGTGCGCGGACGGGCAGGGCGCCCGGTCGAGCGGACGCGCTGGCGCAGGGCCCGGGCCGACCTGGTCGCCGCGGCGCGCGGGAGGCTCGATGTGCCGGGCCTGCTCGCCCGGCGTCGGGGCGGGAAGGTGCTCCACCGGGCGTTGCCCCCGGTGGCCACACGGGTGAGCGTGGACAACCGCGCCTCGCAACGCTTCACCGTCGTCGACGTGCGGGGCGAGGACCGGCTCGGACTGCTCCACGACCTCGCCGCGGCCCTGGCCCAGGCCCGGCTGGAGATCGCCGTCGCGAAGGTGGCCACCGAGGCCAACCGCGCCATCGACGCCTTCTATGTGACCCGGGGCGGGACGAAGCTCACCGACGCAGCCGAGGTGGAGGCCGTGCGGGAACGGCTCGCCGCGGCGGTGCCTGCACCCTCGGCCGAGGGGTAGCCTGGCGAACAGGCCCAGGATGCGTCCGAGCCTGACCGTGCGCTCTCTCGGGGTGGAATGAATCAACGTGCGGCGGGTTGGTCCGAGACAGCCAGGACGTTCGGATCCTGGGTCCGGTACATCGGTCAAGTTCTCGAAACTCCGGAACGTTTGCCTGGTACCGGGCTCTGGGAGTCTGCAGGTTCTCGGTCGAGTGCCTGGCTGTGCACGGGACTTGCTTGCGTTTCCCGTGCGATGTCGCACCTTGCGTCCTAAGCAGCGGAGCGAGGGCTGGTTGGCGAGGCCGCGAAGGGAGACAGGAAGACAATGACGGACAAGGACAACAAGGGAAGCATGACCGTGGCGGAGGCCGGCAGGAAGGGCGGCGAGACCGTCCGGAACGAGCGCGGCCGCGAGTTCTACGAGACCATCGGCAGGAAGGGCGGGGCGACCGTGAAGGCGGAGCGCGGACGGGCCTTCTACGAGGAGATCGGGCGCAAGGGCGGTGAGACGGTGAAGGCCGAGCGCGGCGCCAAGTTTTACGAGGAAATCGGGAAGAAGGGTGGCGACCGGGTGAAGGCAACCCGCGGCCCCAACTTCTACGAGGAGATCGGCCGGAAGGGCGGTCAGAAGGTCAAGAAGCTCATCGAAGAGGGAAAGCGGGCGGCGCGTGATGCAGCAGCGGCGGCGCCGGCCGCCCCCACTCCCGGTCCCGAGCCCTCCAAGGGCTGATATTCGGGAGGGGTGAGCGCACCCCTCGTTCCGGTGGACGGGCAGCACCCGCAGCCGAGAACGGTGGGGCTGGCGGTGCAGGCGCTCGGGGACGGCGAGATCCTCGGCTACCCGAGCGACACCACCTACGCCCTCGGCTGTGACGCCCACCAGCGCCGCGCCGTGGAGCGCCTCGCGCAGCTGAAGCACCGGGACGCGAAGAAGCCGTTCGCGCTCCTCGTCGCGGACCTGTCGGACCTCGCGCGCTATGCCCAGGTGAGCAACTTCGCCTACCGGGTCCTGCGACAGCTCGCTCCGGGGCCGTTCACCTTCGTGCTCCCGGCAACCCGGCTGGTGCCCGAGCTCCTGCTGCACCGCCGGCGCGAGGTGGGCCTGCGGATCCCGGATGCGCCGGTGGCCCGCGCCCTCGTCCTCAGTCTCGGACGGCCCCTCGTCACCACCACCGCCACGGCGCTGGAGGAACAGCTCGACGGCGGGCGAGGGCGCGTGGTGCGCGTCGAGGGCGAGCCGCTGAACGACGCCACCGAGGTACGCGACGTGTACGGCCACGCGCTCGCCCAGGTGCTCGACGCCGGGCCGCTGCCGGGGGACCCGAGCACCGTCCTCTCCCTCATGGCGGACAGCATCGAGGTCATCCGCCAGGGCGTCGGGATGGTTCCCGGGCTGTAGAAAAGTTCTCCCCGGACCGGGCAGGACTACCGTGTCCCGGCCATGGACCCGCGTCCGAGCCCGCTCGAGCCGTACCTCGACGCGTTCATCGCGCATCTGCGCGCCGAGCGCGGCCTGTCCCCGCGGACCATCGAAGCGTACGCCAGCGACCTGGTCGGCTATCTCGAGTGGCTGGGACCAACGGGTGTGCGTCTGCCCACGGCCGTCAGGCAGGAGCACGTGCGAGGCCACCTGGCCACGCTCGGCCGCCGGCTCTCCTCACGAAGCCAGGCAAGGCACCTGGCCGCCATCCGGATGTTCCACCGGTTCCTCGTCGCCGAGCGCCACGCGACGGACGACCCCACCGAGCAGGTCGAGACGCCGCGGCAGTCCCGCCGCCTCCCCGTCTTCCTCACCCTCGAGGAGGTGGAGGCGCTGCTCGAGGCGCCGCGGGACACCACGCCCGCCGGGCTGCGCGACCGGGCGATGCTGGCCGTGCTGTACGCCACCGGGCTCCGGGTGAGCGAGCTGGTCGGGCTCTCGGTCAACTCCATCCAGCTCGACGCAGGCTTCCTCATCGCCCGGGGCAAGGGCGACAAGGAGCGGCTCGTCCCGCTCGGGCGACGGGCCGTCACCGCGGTGCGCGCGTGGCTCGGGCGCGGCCGTCCGGCGCTCCTCCGTGGGCGCGCCTCGCGGGCGCTCTTCGTCGGGCCGCGGGGCACCGCGCTCACCCGGCAGGGTGTGTGGAAGCTGCTCCGACGTCACGCCCTGGCAGCGGGCATCCGGAAGCCGCTCAGCCCGCACAAGCTCCGCCACTCCTTTGCCACCCACCTCGTCGAGCGCGGAGCGGACCTCCGGGTGGTGCAGGCGATGCTCGGGCACGCCGACCTGGCGACCACGCAGATCTACACCCACGTCGACGCGCGGCGGCTCCGCGCGGTCTACGACGCGGCCCACCCGCGCAGCCGGAGCGGTTAAGGTCGCCCGCTCCGCATCATGCGCATCCTCTCCGGCATCCAGTCCTCCGGGAAGCAGCACATCGGCAACTACTACGGCGCGCTCCGCCAGTTCGTCGATCTCCAGAACCGCGGCGAGGCGCTGTACTTCATCGCCAACCTGCACGCGCTGACGACGGTCCGGGACCCGGTCGCCGCGGCGTCGCTGACCCGCGAGACGGCGATGGCGTTCCTCGCGCTCGGGCTCGACCCGGCCAGGGCCATCCTCTTCCGCCAGAGCGACATCCCGGAGGTCACCGAGCTGTACTGGATCCTCGGGACGGTCGTCCCGCTCTCCAACCTCGACCGCGCGCACAGCTACAAGGACAAGATCTCCAAGGGGATCTCGGCGGACTTCGGGCTCTTCGCCTACCCGGTGCTGATGGCGGCCGACATCCTGCTCTACGGCTCGGACCTGGTGCCGGTGGGCAGGGACCAGGTGCAGCACCTCGAGTTCGCCCGAGACTGGGCGACCAAGTTCAACCTCACCTACGTGCCGGGCTACGACGCATCGGACCCGACCGGGGCGACGAGCGGCAAGCCCGGCGTCCTCAAGCTCCCCGAGGCGCTGGTGCAGGAGGCGACCGCCACGGTGCCCGGGACCGACGGGCAGAAGATGTCCAAGTCCTACAACAACACCATCGACCTCTTCGGCGAGGAGGGCGAGGTGAAGAAGCGGATCATGGGCATCAAGACCGACAGCACCCCGGTCGAGGCGCCGAAGCCCGTGGACGGCGCGCTCTACCAGCTGCTCAAGGTGATGGTCCCCGGGACCGACTTCCCGGCCATCGACCAGGCGTGGCGGGAGGGGGGAAAGGGCTACGGGGACTTCAAGAAGACCCTGCTCGCCGCCTATCACGCGACCTTCGGTCAGGCGCGAGCCCGGTACCAGGCGCTCCAGAAGGACCCGGGCGCGGTGGACGCGATTCTTCGCGCCGGAGCGGAGCGGGCCCGGGCGGTTGCCGCTCCGGTCATCGAACGGGTGCGCCAGGCGGTGGGGATCGAGCGTTGACCCTCCGCGGATCGGACTGGTAGGGCCTCGCAGGTGGGCACCCGTTCCCAGACTCCGGCGGACCCGGACGATGCCGCGCAGGCTGGCGCCGCGCCGCTCCATCCTGCGTTCCAGGTCGCGCTGCCGACCTTCGAGGGGCCGCTCGATCTCCTGCTCCACCTGATCCGCGAGCACCGGATCGACATCTTCGACATCCCCATCGCGCTCATCGCCGAGAAGTACAACCAGTCGCTGGCCGAGATGGCGGCGCTGGATCTCGACGTCGCGGGCGAGTTCCTGGTCATGGCCGCCACGCTGACGCACATCAAGAGTCGGCTGCTCCTGCCGCGGGTCGAGACGACGGGCGAGACGGGCGAGACGGCAGAGGAGCAGGGCGACCCGCGCGCCGAGCTGGTCCGGCGGCTCCTCGAGTACCAGAAGTACAAGGACGTGGCCCGGCAACTCGCCGAGAACCCCCTCCTGGACCGCGACGTGTTCGCCCGGCGCATCACCCCGGCGGCGGCGGCGCAGGTCGAGTCGGCGGCGCTGGCCGAGGTCAGCGTGTACCGGCTCATCGAGGCGCTGGACCGGGTCCTCAAGGCGCTCGAGCCGCGGGTCGGTCACGAGGTGGTCCGTGACCAGCTGACGCTCTCGGCAGCGATGCAGGGCATCACCGGGCGGCTCCGCCCGGGCGAGCAGGTGAGCTTCTTCCAGCTGTTCGAGGGTCAGCGCACGCGAGGGTCGGTGGTGGTCACCTTCCTCGCCCTGCTCGAGATGGTGAAGCTGCGGCTGGTCCGCATTCACCAGGACGAGGGGGTGAAGGACATCTGGGTGACACCGGATTCCGGCGCCCTCGAGGGCGGCACCCCGGAGGTCGACGAGCGTGAGTACTCCTGAGAAGCCGGGCGAGTCGGCGAAGCGCCCGGGACCGGCCGTGCCATTCAGCGAGGCCGAGGTCCGGTCGGTGGCGGCCCCGCCGGCGGACGCCGAGCTCGAGGACGTCGAGCCGGCGGAGATCGAGGAGCAGCCGGTCGAGTTCGAGCCGTTCGACCGGCTCGTGCAGCGCGCCCGGCGACTGACCCCCGAGCGGGTACGGACGGTGGTCGAGTCGCTCCTCTTCGTCACCGACAAGCCGGTGACGATGGACCAGCTGCACGAGGCCACCGGCATCGAGAAGGCGCGCCTCGAGGCGGCGCTGGAGCAGCTCGGCGGCACCCACCGGGAAGGAGTGAGCGGCACCGTGCTCACCGAGGTGGCCGGCGGGTGGCAGCTCCGGACGGACCCGGACAGCGGCGAGTTCGTGCGCCGGTTCCTCCGGGTGAAGCCGCACCGGCTGACCCGGGCGGCCCTGGAGACGCTGTCCATCATCGCCTACCGGCAACCGGTCACCCGGCCGGAGATCGAGGACGTGCGCGGGGTGGATTCGGGCGCGGTGGTGAAGGCCCTGCTCGAGCGGCGGCTGATCAAGATCCTCGGGAAGAAGGACGAGGTCGGCCGGCCCATCCTCTACGGCACCACCCGCGAGTTCCTCGAGTTCTTTGCGCTGAAGGACCTGTCCGCGCTGCCCACCCTTCGCGAGTTCCACGAGCTCTCCGAGGAGCACCGCACGCTCGTGGACACCGAAGCACCGGCAAAGCCCGGGGCAGAGAATCTGGTGGAGGAGCTGGCGGATCCCGCCTTCGAGGAGGGCCTGGATGCAGCGGCGCCGGGCGCCGAGGAAGCGATGGAGGCGCTGGAGCAGGCGATGGAGGAGGCCGAGGCGCGCTCGAAGGCCGCGGCCGCGTCCCTCGGAGCCGAGTCCCCCAAACCGGGTCCGGCGCCCGAGGAGACCGACAGGTGAGCGAACGACTGCAGAAGTTCCTGGCCCGCTCCGGCGTGGCCTCGCGGCGGCATGCCGAGGGTCTCATCACGGCAGGCCGGGTCACCGTGAACAACCAGCGGGTGACCGAGCTCGGCACGAAGGTCGAGCCCACGGACCTGGTCACGGTCGACGGGACGCTGGTGACGGCGCCGGAGCGCACCTCCTGGTACCTGCTCCACAAGCCGACCGGCGTGGTGACGACGCTCTCCGACCCCGAGGGGCGGCCGACGGTGGCCGGGCTGCTCGCGGGTGTGGAGCAGCGCGTCTTCCCGGTCGGCCGGCTGGACTGGGACGCCGAGGGGGCGCTGCTGGTGACCAACGACGGGGAGGCCGCGCACCGGCTGCTCCACCCGAGCTTCGAGGTGCCGCGGACGTATCTGGCAAAGGTGAAGGGGACGCCCACCGACGAGACGCTCGCCCGGCTGCGGGACGGGGTCCGCCTCGAGGACGGCGACGCGCGCGCGATCCGGGCCGACCGGTTCGAGGTCACCGAGAAGAACACCTGGCTCGTGCTCCAGGTCGGCGAGGGGCGGCCACACCTCGTGAAGCGCCTCTGCGCCGCGGTGGGACACCCGGTGGTCCGGCTGTTCCGGCCGGCGCAGGCAGGCATCTCGGTCGCGGGGCTGCAGCCGGGCGAGCTGCGTCCGCTGACCGCCGAGGAGATGGAGCGCGTCCTGGCGGTGGCTGCGGGCAAGGACGTGGACGAACCGACGCTGTTCCTGCCACCCCGGCGCCATGGACGGGCCGGCGGCGGAGAGGACGAGGAAGCGGAGTCGGAGGGCAGCCCGGACGGGCCGGTGGATGCACGCGCCCGGACGAAGGGCCCCGGGGGCGGAGCGCGCGCAGGGGCCGGTGCAGCCGAGGAACGCGGCACCGAGCGCCGGGGCATCCGGCCATCTCGAGGTGCAGCCCGTTCGTTCGGGGGCGCCGGCGCTGGCACCCGGGGGGCGGGGCGTGGCCGGCCGGGGTGGGGAGCCGGCGGTACCCGCGAGGGCGGAGAGCCAGCGGGCGGATTCCGGCGCGGCGGCTTCGGTGCTTCCCGGACCGGCGACGGTGCCCGCGGACCTCGGTCAGGGCCTCCGGGTTCGCGCGATCGGTTCGCGAGGACCCCGGGCGAGGGCGGTCGGGGTCGGGGACCTCGGTCGGGTCCTCCGGCCTCTCGCGACGGGTTCGGCGAAACCGGTGATGCGCGTCGAGGACCCCGGGCAGGCCCCCCGCAGTCGCGGGAGAGATTCGGCGGCCCGTCGGGCGAGCGTGAGCGCGGACCTCGCTCGGGACCTCCCAGTTCGCGCGAGCGGTTCGGGAGCGCGCCCGGCGAGCGAGGGCGGGGACCCCGGAGCGGCCCCCCACGGTCGCGAGAGAGCTTCGGAGGGGCACCGGGCGATCTCGGGGGCCGAGGCCCTCGGACCGGCGGTCCCCGGCCACGCGTCGGGTTCGGCGCCGCAGCCGCGGACGGCCGTCGAGGCCCGCCCCGGTCGCGGGACGGTTTCGCGGGCCGGTCCGGTGGCGGGGCGCGAGGACCTCGGTCGGGGCCTCCACGATCGCGGGACGGCTTCGGCGGCGCACCGCGTGACACGGGTCGCGGACCTCGGTCTGGGCCTCCACGGTCCCGGGACGGGTTCGGCGGCGCACCGCGCGACACGGGTCGCGGACCTCGGTCTGGGCCTCCACGGTCCGCCGAGCGCTTCGGCCGTGGAGCCGGCGAGGGCGCGCGGGGACTCCGCTCCGGGCCTCCGCGCACGCACGGCGGGTTCGGGGGCCCACCGGGCGGTGCGGGGCGGGGACCCCGTGCTGGCACCGGCGAGCGCCCAGCCAGGTTCGGCCAGGAGCGGGCCGGCCGGCCCGAGCGCCGCGGAGAGGGTGGGAAACCCCGAGCGTGGGGAGGGGCGACCGGTCGAGGTGGACCATCCGGTCGCGGCGCTCCGCGTCAGGGCGCGTCGCCTCCCCGAGGGGAGTCACGGGGCCGCACCTTCGGTGGCCGGGGGGGAGCGCCGGGCAGGGGTGGGACACCGGGCAGCCGCGGCCGCTTCGGCACGCTTCCGCGCGGCGGAGCCAGCCGTCGGCCCGGGCCAGGAGGGCCGCGGGGTGGAGGTGGGAGGGGCGGCAAGCCCCCCAGGTGAGGTAAAACCCCGTCCCATCGATGGATCCTGCCCGGCTCAAAGCCGACGCCGGCGCGGCCCTGGCCGCAGGGGAGTTCTCGCGCGCTGCCTCGCTCTACGCGGCGTACTGCGCAAGCGCTCCCCGCGACCGCCAGTCGCACCTCCGGCTGGGTGATGCCTGGGCCCGCGCCGGCGACGACGCCCGGGCGATCGACGCCTATCTGGCGGCAGCCCAGGGCTTCGCCGAGGACGGGTTCCTCGCCCGGGCCATCGCGGCGAGCAAGCGCGTCATGGAGCTGGACCCGAACCACACCCGGATGCAGCGCATCCTCGCGGATCTGTACGCAAAGCGGGCTGCGGGCGGACAGGCGCTCCGGACCCTGCTCGGCAAGAGCGAGACGCCCCGCGACGAGCTGCTCCCGGTTCGTCCCTTCGCGCCGATCTCCGCCGAGGCCCCGGCGGTCATCGAGCCGAACACGCCTCCACCGGGCCATGCACCTGCCCCCGCGAAGAAGCCCGCCGAGCTGGTGGAGCTCCTGGTCACCGAGTACGTCCTCGAGCCAGATCCTGGAGAGCAGACGCTGGAGGATGTCCTCCGCACCGAGGCCGATCGCCGTAATCAGACGCCGCTCCCCCTCGGACGTCCGGCACTTCCCCCGGCGATGCCCGCGGCCGCTCCTCCGGCGGATCCTGGCGTGGCCGCTCCGCCCTCACCGACGCCCGCGCCGGCGCCCGTTCCACGCTTCGTCGAGCTGAGCCTGGAAGACGCGGGCGGGCTGGACGGCGTCGACCTGCCGCGGGTCGCCGCGCCGGTCGCCGCAGGAGAGCCCGGCTCGGACCCGGGGTACATCGACCTGGAGCTCGAGGAGGACCCGCCTCCTCCGCCGCCACTCGCGCTCGACCCGGGCCCGCTGATCCACGCGGTGGAGCAGGCAGCGGAGCTGGCTCCGCTCGAGCCAGCGCTGGCCCGCAACCCGTTCGTCGCGCCCGAGGCCCGCAACGTCCCGCGGGCGCCGCTCTTCTCCGACCTCTCGCACGAGGCTTTCATCGAGCTGGTGGAGCGCTGCCCGCTGCGCCACTTCGAGGCGGGCGACCGCATCCTCCAGCAGGGCGAGACGGGCGACAGCTTCTACGTGGTCTGCGAGGGGCGGGTCTCGGTGCTCCGGGAGGAGGATGGGCTCGCGCACCCGCTCGCTGCGCTCGAGGCAGGCGAGTTCTTCGGCGAGGTCGCGCTCCTCGCCGGCGGGCCCCGCACCGCCTCGGTGGACGCCCTGAGCGACGACACGCAGATCCTCGAGGTCCCGGGCGAGCTGCTGCTCGAGCTGGCCCGGCGCCATCCGGGCGTCGCTGCGGCGCTGAAGACCTTCTGCCGCCAGCGGCTCCTGATGAATCTCCTCTCGACGTCGGCGCTCTTCCGCCCGCTCGACCGGCCGGAGCGCCGCGAGCTGGCCGCAAGGTTCCGGGCGCGGGACGCGCTCGCCGGCGAGGTGGTCATCGCGCAGGGGAGCCCGGGGGAGGGGCTCTTCGTCGTCCTCGCCGGAGAGGTGGAGGTCGTCCGGGACGGCGCCGTGGCCAGCACGCTCGGGCCGGGCGACGTCTTCGGCGAGATGTCCCTCCTCGACGGCGTGCCGGCCACCGCCACCGTCCGGACCGTGCGCCGGACCTCCCTCCTCCGGCTCCCGGCCTCCGAGCTGATCGCGGTGCTCGCGCGCTACCCCGCGGTGCGCGCCCATCTCGAGGCGCTCCGGGACGCCCGTGCCGAGATCAACGCCCGCCTGCCGCTGACGCCTGACGACGAGCCGCTCTTCGTGGTCTAGCCCTCTGGAGACAAACCGCCCGTGACCCTCCGCCTCGCCGCCTCCATCCTGACCCTCGGACTCGCAGGCTGCGCCCACAGCTCGCTGCAGGGCAGCGACCTCGACCAGGTGAAGCGCCCGGCCTTCGTCTCCCGCATGGCGGACGAAGCCGGGCCCCGGGTCACCGTGTACCGCTCCGACTCCGCCCTGGCCTCGAAGCTGGCCGGCACAACGCCCGCCGATGCAGATCACCGGCTGGAGGCCAGTCTCAAGCCCGCGATGTCGTCGTTCGAGGCCGCCGAGCGGCTGCGCTCGCACGTCTACGCGGCCATCGACACCGAGAAGCCGTGGTCGCAGGCCGTTCCGCCGTCCCAGGTGGCCGGCGCGCTGGAGACCTTCCTGGTGCAGGAGGTGCCGGGGACGGCGCCGGACTACGCACGACTCAAGCCGCTCGGGGCAGACTCGGTGGTGGAGTTCGTCATCGAGGAGTACGGCATCCGCGCCGAGAAGGGCGTCCCCCAGACGTGGGTCAGCGGCAGCGGCCGGATGTTCCGCCTCTCCGATGGCGGAGAGCTCTGGCGGAGCGGCTTCTCGGGCAACTCGACCGAGGCCGGGCTGCCGCCGCTCGACCCGTCGACCCTCTCGGGCAACGCGCGCCCGTTCAAGGACCAGATGGTCGCCGTGCTCGACGCGATCTCGGTCCAGCTCGCTCGGCAGCTGAGCCCGGGTGCCACGCCCCCGGGGACGAAGGAGCTACAGACGCCGGCGGACGCGAAGACCCCGGTGGAGAAGGAGATCGACAAGTCCAAGGCTGCGCCGCCCCCCGACGCGACCGCGCCCACCGAGGTCCCGGTCGACTCCGCGCCGAAGAAGAAGGCGCCGAAGCCGTCCGCCCCGCCTCCGGACGCGACCGCGCCCACCGAGGTCCCGGTGGATCCCAAGAAGAAGTAGTCTCGTCTGTTCCCCAGTGTCCGCGTCCGCCCCCATCACGGTCGACGGCTCCGCCGGAGGTCAGTCGCTCCGGACTGCCCTGACCCTCTCGCTGATCACCCAGCGGCCCTTCCGCGTGGAGGGGTTCTGCGCGGCCAGGGTCGCCCCGGGGCTCCGGCCGCGGCACCTGGGGCTCCTCCGGGCCGCCGAGGCGCTCGGGGGCCGCGTCGAGGGCGGACAGGCCGGAGCGCTGAATTTCGCCTTCCAGCCGAGCCCGGTGACCGCCGGGAGCCGGGTGCTGGAGCTCGGCGCGTCGACGCCGGCGTGCCTCGTCTTCCAGTGCCTGTTCTACCCCCTGGCCCTCGCCGGGGGCGGGGAGCTGCGGCTGCTCGGGCTCACCCACGCGCCGAAGGGGCCGACCTACCACCACCTCGCCTGGGTGTGGCTGCCCCTGCTCGAGGCCTACGGGCTCCGGGCCACGCTCTCGCTCCAGCGCGCCGGGTTCTGGCCCGAGGGCGTGGGCGAGTTCCGCGGGCTGGTCCAGCCGCCGGGCGAGCCGCCGCTCCGGGTGGAGGTGCCGGCGCGCGGAACGCTGCAGGACGTGGAGGTCCGGAGCCTCGTGGGCGGCGTCCCGTTCGAGACCGCCGCACGCCAGGCCCGGGCCGCCGAGGCGGCGCTCCGCGAGCAGGGCATCTACTGCCACGCCGAGAACCTGCCGCTCCCGGTGGGAAAGACGCCGGGGACGCTGGTCTTCATCCGCGCGCAGTTCGAGAACACCTTCGCCGCGTTCGCCGCGGTGGGGGACCGGAGCGCCTCCCCCGAGGACGTGGGCGCCCGGGCAGCGCAGGCCCTCGCCGACTTCATGCAGTCGCCCGGCGCGCTGGATGAGCACCTGGCCGATCAGATCCTCCTGCCGGCGGGGCTGCTCGCCGGGGGACGGCTCGGCGCTTCCTCGCCAGCCACCACCCGCTTCACCGCGGCCCGCATCACGCCCCACCTCCGGGTCACCGCGGCGCTGCTCCAGGAGTTCCTCCCCGTGAACGTCGAGGTTCAGGAGACGGGCGAGGTGGCGATCCTCCCGCGTCCGGCGGCGTGAGGGACGTGCGCCGGTCCCCCGACAGGCGCTAGAGAGTGGCCGGGCTTCCGTGCTCCGACCTCTCGCCGCCGCGCTGGTCAACCTCGTCCTGCTCCTGGTGGCGGTGGTGCGCACGCTGCTCCGGATGCTCGGGCGCCGCCGCGCGCCGGTCTACGTCCGCTTTCTCCTGAAGGGAGACCCGCCGTACCGCCAGCCGCTGCAGCGGCGGTGGCCCTGGGGACGCGGACGGCACGCACCTGGACAGGTCACCTCGCTCCATCTGTTCGACGAGGCACTGGACACGCTCGCGGCGGACCCCGCGGTGAAGGGCATCGTCCTCGAGGTGCGGTCGCTCGCGATGCCGCCAGCGAAGCGCGCCTGGGTCGCGGAGCGGCTCGCCGCGTTCCGCGCCCGGGGCAGGGAGGTCGTCGGCACGGCGGTGAGCGCCGGGAACGCCGAGTACGCGCTCCTCTGCGCGGCCGACCGCATCGCGCTCCCCCGCGCCGGCAGGCTCGAGCTCGCGGGATTCCTGGTCGAGGCCACCGCGGCGGGAAGAGCGTTCGAGCAGCTCGGCATCCGGCCGGAGTTCGTCCGCCGGGGGGACCACAAGACGGCCCCGGAGCTGTTCACCCGGGCGGAGGTGTCGCCCAACCAGCGCGCCGCGCTCGAGCAGTTCCTCGACGAGCGCCACGGCGAGCTGGTCGACGCGGTCGCCCGGGGACGCCGTCTCACCGAGGTCGAGGCGCGGGCCCGCGTGGACCTGGGCCCGTACAGCGCGACGCGTGCGCGGGCGCTCGGGCTGGTCGACACCATCGCCGACGACCTCGAGCTGCCCGGGGCGCTCGGGCTCGACGCCGACGAGCAGCGGGCGATGAGCGGGACCGCCGGCATCGGCACGTTCCAGGACTGGGAACGCTCGCGCCGGCTGCCCCGCGTCCGCTGGATGCCCTGGAGGCGGCCCACCCGGCTTGCCGTCGTGTCGGTGTCGGGGATCATCGCCCAGGCACTGTCCGGCGCTCCGCCGGTGGGCCCCACCGTCGCCGGGTCCGAGACCCTGGTCGCGGGACTCCGGGCCGCGGCGCTCGACCGCCGGAGCCCCGCGGCGGTGCTCTACATCAACAGCCCCGGCGGCAGTGCGCTCGCCTCCGAGCTGGTGCTCGCCGAGGTGCGCCGGCTCGCGGCGCGCAAGCCCGTCATCGCCTACGTGGACCGGGTGGCGGCCTCGGGTGGCTACATGGTCGCGCTCGGGGCGAAGGAGATCTGGGCCAGCCCCGGCAGCGTCCTGGGAAGCATCGGCGTGTTCGCCGGCAAGTTCGACGTCTCACCGCTGCTCGCGAGCGCCGGGGTGCACCGCGAGGTGCTGACCCGCGGGGAGCACGCGGGGCTCCTCACCTCGGCGCGCCCGCTGTCCGCCGGGGAACGCGAGGCGCTCGAGGTCGAGGTGGAGGAGGTCTACACACGCTTCGTGGAGCTCGTCTCGGAGCACCGCAAGCTCGACCCCGAGGCCGTGCGCGCCCGCGGCGAGGGCCGGGTGTACACCGCCGCCCGCGCCCAGGCGGCAGGGCTGGTGGACACGCTCGGCGGCTTCGAGGCCGCGTGCGCCCGGGCCTTCGCGCTCGCCGGGCGGACGCCGCGGCGCTTCGAGCTCCATCCGTTCGGGCTCCCGCGGCGCCGCCTCCCGCTGCTCTCGCTCCTGCGGAGCGCGCTCGCCCCGGCGGTGTACGCACTCTGGTGGCCGTCCTGGAGCGGACCCGGGCTCCGGGGCAGCGAGGACTTCGGCGCGGACTGGCGATAGGCTGCCGCTCTCTGCCTGCCGTGCGCGTCCTCACCGTCCTCCTGCTCCTCGCCGCCGGGTGCAGCACCGCGCCGCGTGTCTCGCCGGCCGAGGCCTACCTGGGTGCGCTCGAGCGGGACGACCTGGACACCGCCTGGTCGCTCACCTCGACGCGCTACCGGCAGCAGACGGATCGCGCCTCCTACGTGGCCCGCATGTCGGATCCGGCGGCCCGGGCGGCCCACGTGGCCCGGATGCGCGCGGCGCTCCTCGACGCGGCGCCGGAGCTCCTGGACGTCCTGCCGCCCCCGGCGCAGCCGGCCGAGGCTGTGCGCGCCCTGGTCCGGGCGGCCAGGGCGGGCGACTTCGTCGTGGCGCTCAGGTGGCTCGCCGCGTCCGAGCGGACCCGCTACACACAGGAACGTCTCGCGAGGGACTTCCAGTCCGCGCCCGGCACCGAGCTGCGGCTGTCGATCGCGCTCGCCGCGGTGGAGCGCCCGGGCGAGACGGCGGGCAACGAGACGCGCTGGGCGTTACCGGGAGGAGGCGCCGTCCGGGTGGTCATCGAGGACGGAAGCCCCCGGGTGCTGGCGCTGGAGTGACGTTTGACAGCCGGCGCACCCTCGCGCGAGGGTGCCCGCCCCCGGGGCACCACCCCCCTGGGCCATTGGGAGTGACGATGCCGACCGAGAAGGACGTGCTCGCGGCGCTGAGCACGGTGATGGACCCCGAGCTCAACGTGAGCCTGGTGCAGGCCGGGATGGTGAAGGGGGTCCGCGTCGACGGGGGCCGCATCTTCGCCACCATCGAGCTCACCACGCCCGCCTGCCCGCTGAAGGCGAAGATCCAGGCCGACGCCGAGGCCGCGCTCAAGGCCCTCCCCGGCGTGAAGGGGCTCGAGCTCTCGTGGAGCTCGCAGGTGCGCGGCCAGCCGCAGGCCGCGGGAATGCTGCCAGGGGTGAAGAACATCATCCTCGTCGGCGCCGGGAAGGGCGGGGTGGGGAAGAGCACCGTGGCCGTGAACCTGGCGGTGGCGCTGGCGAAGCACGGGGCCAGCGTGGGCCTGCTCGACGCAGACTTCTACGGCCCGTCCATCCCCATGATGACCGGGCTCTCGGATCAGCGTCCGGTGAGCCCCGACGGGAAGAGGCTCGAGCCGCTCGAGGCGCTGGGCATCAAGGTCATGTCGCTCGGGTTCCTGGTCGAGCCGGACCAGGCGCTCATCTGGCGCGGTCCCATGCTGCACGGCGCGCTCCAGCAGCTCATGCGCGACGTGAACTGGGGCGCGCTCGACTACCTGATCATGGACCTTCCGCCGGGCACCGGCGACGTCGCGCTCACCGTCTCGCAGAGCATCCGGGCCGCGGGCGCGGTGCTGGTGACGACGCCGCAGGACGTGGCCCTGGCGGACGTGGTCCGGGCCAAGCACATGTTCGACAAGGTGCAGATCCCGGTGCTCGGCATCGTGGAGAACATGAGCCAGTTCGTCTGCCCGCACTGCGGGAAGTCCACGCCCATCTTCCACCACGGCGGTGGGCGCCGGGCCGCCGAGCTCTTCGGCGTGCCGTTCCTCGGCGAGATTCCCCTCGAGCTGGCCGTCCGCGTGGGCGGCGACGACGGACGTCCCATCGTGGCCGCAGCCCCCGAGTCGGCCGTGGCCCAGGCCTTCCTCGCGGTGGCCCGGGCGGTGGCCGGCCGGGTGTCCGTCGCCAACGGCGCGCGCGCCCCCGCGGCAGCCGTCCCCGCGACGAGCTAGCCTCGGGTCATGGCCCACGCCCCCAGCGACGAGGACGAGCTCGACGTGGACACGCCGGACGCGCCCGGGGAGGCCGTGCGCGGATCCATCGTCGATGCGATGCGCAAGGTCGCCTTCGCTGGCCTGGGTGCGCTCTTCATGACAGAGGAGGGCATCCGCTCCCTCGCCGGTCAGCTGAAGCTGCCCAAGGAGGCGCTGGGGTTCGTCCTCTCGCAGGCGGAGCGGACCAAGGACGAGGTCGGGCGCGTGCTCTCCGACGAGCTCCGCCGCTTCCTGCGCTCGGACAAGCTCCGCGAGGACGTCCTGCAGCTCCTCTCCGGGATGCGGATGGAGGTCACGGCCAGCGTCCGGCTGGTTCCCGATCCGGATCGCAAGCCGGGGGAGCCCGGCGCCAGGCCGCGCGTCGAGGTGACGAACGTGCGCACCCGGGGCTCGCGGAAGAAGCCCGACTGATGTCGTCGAGCGGCCCGGGAGCGGCGGCCGTCAGCCCCGGCAGGAGCCCTCTCTGGCGCCGGCTCGTCCCTCTCGCGCTCATCGGGGCGGGGCTCGTGCTCTGGCGCAGCCCGCTCCTGCCACAGCCGCACACCCTGATCTGGGACCGACCGTTCGGTCTGGATCTGGCCTCCGCCGAGGTGCAGCTCTGGCGCGGGAACACGCTGCTCGCCCGGGCGGAATGGCCAGACGCTTCGCAGGGAACCCTCACCCAGCAGCTGACGCTCCGCGCCGGGGCGATCCGCGTCCTCAGCTTCGCGCGGCTCCGCGACGGCACCGAGCGGCGCGGGACCCAGGAGCTCCAGCTCGGCGGCGACGAGGTGGTGCACGTCCCTCTCCTCCCTGGCGGGCGTTGACCGGCCCGGAAGCCGACAGTAGAGAGCCGGGCCGAGGCGAACGATGGCCAACGAGCACGTGCTGGTGGTCGGTGCAGGTCAGATGGGGGCGGGCATCGCCCAGGTCGCGCTGACCGCCGGACTCCGCGTCACCCTGGTGGACGTGGCGAAGGAGGCGGTGGAGAAGGGCGCCGGGCGTATCCGCGGCGGCCTCGACAAGCTGCGCGAGAAGGGCAAGCTCGAGCCGCACGCCGAGAAGGCGGCCCTCGAGCGGCTCCACCTGGCGACGAACATCCGCGAGGTTCGCGATCCGGACGTGGCCATCGAGGCCGCCACCGAGAACGAGGAGCTGAAGCGGCGGATCTTCCAGGACCTGGACCAGGTGGTGCGCCCCGGGGGCGTGCTGGCCACCAACACCTCGTCCATCCCCATCACCCGCATCGCCGCGGCCACCCGGCGGCCGGACGCGGTCATCGGGATGCACTTCATGAACCCGGTGCCGGTGATGCAGCTGGTGGAGCTCATCCGCGGCGCCGCCACCTCCGACGCCACGTTCGAGTTCACCCGGCTCCTGGCCCAGACGATGGGCAAGACGGTCGTCACCTCGCGCGACTACCCGGGCTTCATCGTCAACCGGATCCTCATCCCGATGCTGAACGAGGCGGCCTATGCCCTGATGGAGGGGCTGGGGACGGCCGAGGACATCGACACCGCGATGAAGCTCGGCACCAACCAGCCCATGGGTCCCCTCCAGCTCGCGGACTTCATCGGGCTGGACACCGTCCTCTTCATCGCCGAGGTGATGCACCGGGGACTCGGCGACCCCAAGTACCGGCCCTGTCCCTTGCTCCGGCAGTACGTGGACGCCGGGTGGCTGGGGAAGAAGACCGGGCGCGGCTTCCACGTGTACCAGCGCTGAGGAGACGGGGATGTCCGACGTCAACGTCCGGGTGGAGCTCGACGGTCCGTTCGCCACGGTGACCGTGGACCGTCCGAAGTCGCTGAACGCGCTCGACAGCCGCACCCTCGAGGAGCTGGAGAAGGCCTGCGCCCACCTCTCGGGTCGCCCGGAGCTGCGGGGCGTCATCGTCACCGGGGCAGGCGAGAAGGCCTTCGTCGCCGGGGCCGACATCGCCGAGATGAACGGCATGGACGAGACCCGCGCCCGGCACTTCGGCGCGCTGGGACAGCGGGTGATGGACGTCATCGCCGCGCTCCCCGTCCCGGTGGTCGCCGCGGTCAACGGGTTCGCGCTCGGCGGCGGGTGCGAGCTCGCGCTGGCCTGCGACTTCATCTACGCCTCGGAGAACGCGAGGTTCGGGCTCCCCGAGGTCAGCCTGGGCATCCTCCCAGGATTCGGGGGGACGCAGAGGCTGACCCGGCTCGTCGGGCGTGCCCGGGCCAAGGAGCTCATCTTCACCGGCGACATGATCGACGCGGCGCGAGCCCGGGAGATCGGCCTGGTGCTCGACGTCGTCCCCCTGCCGAAGCTCCTCCCGCACGCCCGGGCGGCGCTGGAGCGGGTGGCGCAGAAGGGGCCGCTGGCCGTCCGCCGCGCCAAGGAGGCCATCGATCGCGGCGCCGACCTCGAGCTCGCCGACGGGCTGCACCTCGAGCGCGAGGTATTCTCCGACCTCTTCGATTCCGCCGATCGCCGCGAAGGGATGAAGGCCTTCCTCGAAAAGCGCCCACCCAGCTTCACCGGCCGCTAGAACGACACGATCCGAATGGACTTCGAACTGACCGACCTGCAGCGCGAGACCCAGCGCCTCACCCGCGAGTTCGCGGCGCGGGAGCTGATCCCCGCTGCCCGGAAGCTGGACGAGGAGCACCGCTTCCCCGCGGAGACGGTGAAGAAGATGGCCGAGCTGTCGCTGCTCGCCGTGGCCGTCCCGGACGAGTGGGGCGGGGCGGGGCTGGACAACGTCTCCTACGCCCTGGCCATCGAGGAGCTCAGCCGCGGGGATGCGTCGGTGG
>JADGQZ010000241.1 GCA_017881345.1 Myxococcaceae bacterium
CCGCTGAGGCCCGCCTCCACGGAGCACTGGGCGCATGCGCAAGGCAGCTCGCACCGAGGTCTACAAGGGCCGAGGCTACGACATCCGGATCGTCGGGGGGAAGCCCGACGGGTTCCGGGACCTCTACCACGCCTTCCTCCGGATGCACTGGGGGGCCGCCCTGGGCGCCATCGCCGGGACCTACCTGGCGCTCAACGCGGTGTTCGCCGGGCTCTACCTCGCGATCGGCGGCATCGCCAACGCAGCCCCTGGCTCGTTCCTCGACATGTTCTTCTTCAGCGTCGAGACCATGGGCACCATCGGCTACGGGACCATGTACCCCGTCTCCCGGGCCGCCAACGCCCTGATGGTCTTCGAGTCGCTGGTGGGCCTCATGGTCGTCGCCCTGGTGACCGGCCTCGTCTTCGCGCGCTTCTCGCAGACCCGGGCACGGGTGGTGTTCTCGTCGCGGGCGGTGGTGTCGCCGCTCGACGGGGTCCCGTCCGTCATGGTCCGGATCGGGAACGAGCGGCGGAACAACAACATCGTCGACGCCACCTTCCGGCTCAGCCTGTCGCGCACCATCCGGACCGCCGAGGGCCGGGTCGTCTACCGGGCCGTGGACCTCACCCTCCTGCGGGAGCGGGCGCCGGCGCTCGCCCGCGCCTGGATCGTCGTCCACCGGATCGAGCCGGGGAGCCCTCTTCACGGCGAGTCCCCGGACTCGCTGCAGGCGGCGGACGCCGAGCTCACGCTGGCGGTGAGCGGCATCGACGACACCTCGCTGCAGCCGGTCCACGCGCGCAACGTCTGGGTGGCGAGCGAGATCATCTGGGGCGCACGCCTGGCGGACATGATCACCGAGCCGCCGGATGGGTCCCTGCTCATCGACCTGACGCGGTTCGACGAGATCGAGCCGACCGACCCTGCGCCCGGGTTCCCCTGGCCGGCCGACCAGCAGGCCGGCCGCGACCGGGCGGCGGAGGATCCCATCGCTCGATTGAAGTAGGCCCGGCCGGTCACCTCGAGGCCTGGCGGGTGCCGGAGGGCGCTCGGGCGTCCTCCGCAGCGTCTCCGAGCCGTCCGCCACGCGGTGTGCTACGAGGCACCGGTGGCCCTCTCGACCTGGCTCGGCTTCTTCGCCGCCTGCTGGCTCATCAGCCTCTCGCCGGGGCCCGGCGCCGTCACCTGCATGAGCACGGGCGTGCGCCACCCGTACCGGCGGGCGGTCTTCACCGTGCTGGGGATCGTCGCAGGCATCCAGACCCTGGTCGCCCTGGTGGCGGTCGGGGTGGGCGCGCTCGTCGCCGCGTCCGGCGCGGTGCTGGGGGCGGTGCGCTGGCTCGGGGTGGCCTACCTGATGTACCTCGGCGTCGTGCAGTTCCGGGCGCCTGCGGGTGCGATGGCGGCGCGGGAAGGCGAGACCGCGGACGAGACTCCGCGAGCGCTCTTCCTCCGCGGGTACCTCGTCAACGTCACGAACCCCAAGGGCATCGTCTTCCTGCTGGCCGTGCTCCCGCAGTTCGTCGACCCCGCGCGGCCCGCCGCCCCGCAGTACGCGCTGTGCGGGGCCAGCCTGGCGGCCACCGACCTGGTGGTGATGAGCGGGTACGCGCTCGTCGCCCGCAGCGTGCTCCGCTGGTACGGGACCCCGTCCCACCTCCGGTGGCTGAACCGCCTGTTCGGAGCGCTGTTCGTGGCGGCGGGGCTCGCGCTGGCGCTGTGGCGCCGGGGGTAGGCCTCGCCGTCACCCCCCGCCGCCGCATCGATCGGACGCCATGGAAGACGAGCGCGCAGGAGGCCGTGGCCGAGGGGCTGGCCACCAGGAGGCTGCCAGGTGGGTGTAGTCGGAACCGCCGGGCCCGAGCGGACGTTCTCGCCATGCACCTCCGGCCCCCGGAGAACCTGATGCGCGCGCACGGCTCCCCGTCCTTCGTCCTCACGATGGCCTTCCTCCTCGCCGGATGCGGGTCCCCTTCGGGAAAGCTGGTCCTGCTCATGTCGCCCCCCGTCCATCTCCAGCGAACGACCGATCCAGCCGTCTGCGCGAGCCACATCCCCATCCCCGTGTTCGGGCCCCTGCTGTGCGCGGGGGACATGGCCCAACCGAACGAGCTCATGCTGGTGTGGGACTGGGAGGACCAGTACTCGTCGTCGCCCCTGGACGCCGGCTCCCCGGAGGGTTACCGCGTCTACGTCTCCTACAACGGCCAGCCGCCCCTCTTCACGGGCCACGTTCAGGCCGACCCCGACCTGACCGGGTTCGGGGTCGCCGACGCGAACCTCACCGCCTACCGGTGCTACTCGGTGCGGGCCTACCGCGGCCCCTGGGAGTCGGTGGACAGCGACCCCGTTTGCTTGGGCTCGCCCGAGGGCAACACCGCCACCGTGCGGCTGCCGGCGAGCGAGGTCCAGAACTTCCAGCACTATGAGCACTCGAGTACCGACTACTTCACCGCCGTGGGCGGCGAGCCGGCGCCGCAGCCCGGCCAGCTCCGCGCGGGCAACGGCAACGACTTCGACCGGAGCGTCGTGGGGAAGAACGACTGGGCCTGGGACGCTGACCGGGCCGCGGTCCGGTTCGATCTAGGGCCCGTGGGCGCCCACCCGGCCTGGCAGGCCGTGCTCCACCTGCATCGGGTCCGGACCGAGTCCCAGGCCATGCCGGGCTGCGAGTGGTACGGTGCCTGCACGCCCCTGCAATACTGTGGCGGCACGGTGGGCAACGCGCTCGTGGACTGGACGTCGCTGCCCCAGGACCTGCTGCCGGACAACGACGAGAACTACGCGCTCCCGGCCGCCACGACCTCGCCCCTCGGCGACGACGACGTGAAGACCGACGTCACCGCGACGGTCCGGGCCTGGCTCGCGAACGCCCCCAACAACGGGCTGGTGATCCAGTTCTTCCGCGGCGGCTACCAGGAGGTCCCCCTCTACTGCTACGACTACTATGACCAGCCCCAGCTCGAGGTCATCTACTTCCAGTGAGCTCCTCGGGTAACAGCTGCCCTCGTCTGGGGCCGGGGGTAAGGGAGCTCGCTTGGCTCCTCGCTGGCGCGGCGGCCGCCACTGCGCCAGCATCTGCCGATGAACGTCTCCGTGATCCTCGGCCACCCGCGGCCCGACAGCCTGAACCACGCCCTCGCGGCCGCAGCGGTCGAGGCGGCCCGCGCGGCAGGCCACCGGGTGTACTTCCACGACCTCCAGGCCGAGGGGTTCGACCCGGTGCTCCCGCCCGGCGAGGAGCCGGCCGGTGCCCCCCTGCCGCCGCTCGCCGAGTGTCACTGCCGCGAGATCGCCGAGGCGGACGGGATCGTGATCGTCCATCCCAACTGGTGGGGCATGCCTCCCGCCATCCTGACCGGCTGGATCGATCGCGTGCTGCGCCCCGGGATCGCCTACCGGTTCGAGGAGGGCGACGCCGGCGAGGGAGTCCCGCTCGGCCTCCTCCGCGCCCGGAGCGCCATCGTGCTCAACACCTCCAACACCTTC
>JADGQZ010000242.1 GCA_017881345.1 Myxococcaceae bacterium
CCGCGGCCTGGCGACCCTCGAACCACGCCCGGGCGATGCAGGTCGCGAACGAGAAGACCGTGCTCGGCGACTTCAACGGCGCCACGCTCGAGCACCGTGGCAAGACCTGGCGCTTCTTCCGGAAGGCGGACCGGTTCGTGGTCTCCGCCGAGGGGCCCGACGGGGCGATGCACGACTACGAGGTGGCTTACACCTTCGGCGTCGCCCCCTTGCAGCAGTACCTCGTCCCCTTCCCCGGGGGACGGCTCCAGGCGCTCTCCGCCGGATGGGACGTCCAGCAGAAGCGCTGGTTCCATGTGGACCCGCACGGCCCGGCGGCGCCGACCGACTGGCTCCACTGGTCGCGCGCCGCGCAGAACTGGAACGGGATGTGCGCCGACTGTCACTCCACCAACCTCCAGAAGGGGTACGACCCGGACAGCGACTCGTACCGGACCACCTGGTCCGAGGTGTCGGTCGGCTGCGAGGCGTGCCACGGGCCGAGCTCGCTCCACGTGGCCTGGGCGGAGAAGCCGGAGGGCAAGCGGCCCAAGGTGGAGAACGCGGCGCTGGTGACGCGGACCTCGCGGCTGACCGGACAGGAGCTCGCCGATCGCTGCGCCACGTGCCACGCGCGCCGGGCGCAGTTCGCCGACCAGGGAGTCGCCGGCGGCGAGCTCCTGGACCGGTACCTGCCGGTGCTCCTCTCCACGGGCCTCTTCCACCCCGACGGCCAGGTCCTCGACGAGGACTTCGAGTGGCAAGCCTTCAGCCAGAGCAAGATGTACGCGTTCGGCGTCCGCTGCACCGACTGCCACGACGCGCACTCGGGCAAGCACCTCGCGGAGGGGAACGCGCTCTGCACTCGCTGCCACCAGGCGGATGCGTACGACGCGCCCTCCCACCACTTCCACAAGGCCGAGTGGGAAGGAAAGCCGAGCGCCGCGGTCCTCTGCGTCTCGTGTCACATGCCGGGGCAGAACTACATGGTGGTCCACTTCCGGCGCGACCACTCGATCCGCGTCCCCCGGCCGGACCTGACCGCCAGCCTCGGCGTGCCCAACGCCTGCAGCGGCTGCCATGCGGACAAGCCGCTCTCCTGGGTCCAGGCGCGTTACGACGTCTGGTACGGCAAGACGCGCAAGCCGAGCGCCGGAACGGCCATCGCAGCGGGCCGCCGGGGCGCGCCGGGTGCGGAGCCGGCCCTGGTGAAGCTCGCGGCGGACGTGCTGCGTCCCACCGTCACCCGGGCGACGGCGCTGGATCTCCTGGGCAGCTACGCGGGGCCGAAGGCGGCCGAGGCGATCGCCGCGGCGCTCGTGGACCCCGAGCCGCTCATCCGGGCCACGGCCGTCCGGCAGGTGCCGGGAGATGCCCCCACGCTCGCCCGGCTCCTCACGCCGCTCCTCGGGGATCCGATCCGGGCGGTGCGCTCGCAGGCGGCGGCACGACTCGCCGGTGCTCCCGCGCGGCTGCTCGCCGAGCCCGCGCGGAAGGCCTACGACACTGCGCTCGCCGAGCAGATCCAGGGACAGCGCTACATGTCCGACCTGCCGTCGGGCCCGTTCAATCTCGGGAACCTCTACGCCGCCCTCGGCCGGCCGGTGGATGCCGAGCGGGAGTACCGGCGCGCGCTGAAGCTCGATGACCAGCTGTTCATGGCCCTGACCAACCTCGCGACGCTCCTCGCCGGGCGCGGGCAGCTCGAGGAGGCCGAGCAGCTCCTCCGCCAGGCGCACCAGCAGCAGCCGCGGCAGCCGGGCATCGCGCTCAACCTCGGTCTGCTCCTGGCCGAGCGTGGCAACATGGTGGAGGCGGAGCAGATGCTGCGCGCTGCACTGGCCGCGGACCCGCAGCTGGCTCCCGCCGCGTTCAACCTCGCGGTGCTCGTGGGCCAGCGGAGCCCGGCCGAGGCGATGGCGCTGACCCGGCGGGCCACCGAGCTGCGCCCCGAGGACCCCCGGTACGCCTGGACCTTCGCCTACTACCAGTCGCGCGCCGGAGACCTCGCCGGCGCGGCGGCCACGCTGGAGCGGCTGGTGGCCGCCCACCCGGAGGATCAGAACGCCCGCGCGCTCCAGGCCGAGGTCCGCGAACGCCAGCGCCGCGGGGGACGAGGTCGCTGAGGGACGGGCCGGGGCGCTATCCGCGGCCTGGCATGAGCGCGTACGTCAGCTGGACCACCCCCGACTCCAGGGTCCGGGTGGAGACGAGCGACAGCCGGTGCGTGCCCGGGCTGTGCGCGAACAGCCGGATGCCCGTCCCCAGCACCACCGGGACGATCGAGAGGGTCAGCGCATCGAGGCAGCCCGCCGCCAGGAACCCGGTCACCACCTCTCCACCGTCGGCGTAGACGTGGCGCGCTCCCTCGGCGGCGAGCGTGGCCAGCACCGAGGGCGGCTCGCCCGAGACGAAGCGCTCACCGAAGCGAGGCTTTCGCGGGCTGCGGCTCAGGACCCGGACGCGCTTGTCGCGAAACGGCCACTCCTCGAAGCCGAGCACCGTCTCGTACGTCTTCCGCCCCAGCAGCAGCGTGTCCACCGAGGCGTAGAAGGCCGCGTACCCGTGCTCCTCCTTCTCGAACGGCTTGAGGAAGCCGAGACCCCCGTCGGCCTCGGCGATGAAACCGTCCAGGCTCGCTGCGAGGAATGCCGCGACCCGTGGCCGGTCCATGCGCACTGTGCTTCTACACCCCGCCTTCCGGGTATAGAAGGCCGGGCATGCGAGCCATCAACTTCAACGCCGGCCCCGCGGGCCTCCCCCTCCCGGCCCTCGAGCGCGCCCGGGACGAGTTCATCGACTTCAAGGGCACGGGGATGTCCATCCTCGAGCACAGCCACCGCGGCAAGGAGTACGAGGCCGTCCACGACGAGGCCATCGCCCTGCTGACCCGGTTGCTCGGGATCCCCGACACCCACCAGGTCCTCTTCCTCCAGGGCGGGGCCTCGCTGCAGTTCGCGATGGTGCCGATGAACTTCCTGCCGAGGGACGGCTCGGCGGACTACATCCTCACCGGCACCTGGAGCGAGAAGGCGCTGGACGAGGCCAAGCTCCTCGGCGCCCCGCGGGTGGCCGCGACGGCCATCAACCCGGACAAGCGATACACGCGGATCCCGAAGCAGTCCGAGCTGCAGCTCGACCCGAAGGCCGCCTACGTCCACATCACGAGCAACAACACCATCTTCGGCACCCAGTGGCACGCCTGGCCTGACGTGGGATCGGTCCCGATGGTCGCGGACATGTCCTCGGACTTCCTCTGGCGGCCGACGGACGTCTCGCGCTTCGGCTTCATCTACGCCGGCGCACAGAAGAATCTCGGGCCCTCCGGAGTGACGGTGGTCATCCTCCGCAAGGACCTGATGGCGAAGGGGCGGAAGGACATCCCGAAGATCCTCCGCTACACCACGTTCGCCGAGAACAACTCGCTCTACAACACCCCTCCCACCTTCGCGATCTACCTGATGCGCAACGTGCTCGCCTGGATCGACGAGCAGGGCGGGCTCACCGGCATGGAGCGGCGGAACACCGAGAAGGCGGAGATCCTCTACTCGGCGCTGGACCGGATGAGCGGCTTCTACCGCGCGCCGGTGGAGAAGGCCGCCCGGAGCACGATGAACATCGTCTTCCGGCTCCCCAGCGAGGAGCTGGACGATCGCTTCGTGGCCGAGGCCAAGAAGCAGCGGATGGTGGGCCTCAAGGGACACCGGAGCGCCGGAGGAATCCGGGTGAGCGCCTACAACGCGGTGAGCCCCCAGGACATCCGGACGCTGGTGTCGTTCATGGAGTCATTCGCCAAGGCCAACGGCTGAGGCGCAATCGAAGGAAGGGGACCAGGGTGACCGCAATGCTCCGCATCGCGCTTCTGTCGCTGTGCTCGCTGGTGGTGTTTCCCGCGGCGGCCAAGGACGTGGAGGGGACGCAGGTGCCGGACACCGTCACCTCCGACGGAAAGACCCTCCGGCTGATCGGCGCCGGGATCCGTACCAAGTGGATGTTCAGCGTCTACGTCGGTGCGCTCTACGCCGAGAAGCCGACCTACAACGCCGCCAACCTCATCAAGTCGGAGCAGGTGAAGCGGATGGATCTCCACCTGCTCCGTGACGTGACGAAGGACAAGATCATCGAGTCCATCCGCGAGGGCTTCGAGAAGCAGTCGAAGGACCAGATGCCCGCGCTGCAGGCCCGGCTCGACCAGCTGGCCGCCGCCGTGCCCGACCTCAAGAAGGGCGACCTCCTCAGCCTCACCTACGTCCCGGACAAGGGAGTGGTCGTGGGGGGAGCGGCGAAGGAGACCGTCATCCCCGGGAAGGACTTCGCCGATGCACTGTTCTCGGTCTGGCTGGGACCGGACCCGGTGGACTCGGATCTGAAGCGAAAGCTGCTCGGCGGCTGAGCTGGAAACCTCTCGAAAGGCACCCGTGAAGCGTCTCCTCGTCCTCGCCCTCCTCGCGGGCTGCGCGTCCGCGCCAGCACCCGCCCCGTCCACCCCCGCGCCGAAGCCCACGGTTGCTCCCGCCGAGTCCGCGGCTCCGGCCACCGCTCCGATGCCCGCGGGCCTCGACGCGATGGCGCTCGACCCCTCGGTCAAGCCCTGTGACGACTTCTACCAGTTCGCCTGCGGGGGCTGGCTGAAGGCCACGCCCATTCCGCCCGACCGGAGCCGCTGGGGGCGCGGGTTCAACACCATCCAGGAGCGCAACGAGCAGATCCTGAAGGAGATGCTCGAGGCCACCGCGGAGGGCAAGCCGCCGGCGGGAACGCCCTACGCCAGGCAGCTCGCCGACTACTACGCCACCTGCATGGACGAATCGAAGCTGGACGGCGCGGTCCCGGAGCTGCGCACCGCCCTGCGGCGCATCGACCGGGTGAGCACCTCGCGCGAGATCGCGACCGAGCTGGCCCGGCTGCACCAGGCCGGGAGCCGCGCGCTCTTCGTCTACGACTCGGGGCAGGACTACAAGGACGCCACCCAGGTCATCGGCATCGTGGACCAGGGCGGGCTCGGACTGCCGGACCGCGACTACTACCTCAGCGACACGCCGAAGATGAAGGAGGTCCGCGAGGGCTACCGAGCCCACGTGGCTCAGATCTTCGGCCTGCTCGGAGACGCGCCGGCGGTCGCGGCGAAGAAGGCGGACCAGGTGATGTCCCTGGAGACGAAGCTCGCCAAGGCGAGCCTGGACCGGGTCTCCCGGCGTGATCCGAACAAGATCTACCACCGGACGGATCCGAAGGGCCTGGTCCGCGCCGCGCCCGGGTTCGACTGGGCGGCGTACTTCCGGAGCGTCGGGACCCCCGGGGTCCAGGCGCTCAACGTCACCTACCCGCCGTTCGCGACCGAGGTCGGCCAGCTGGTGCGGAGCGCCTCGCGCGCCGAGCTCCGCACCTACCTCGGCTGGCGGCTCGTCTCGGCACAGATCATCGCCCTGCCGAAGCCCTTCGCCGACGCTTCGTTCGCCTTCAACAGCAAGTACCTCACCGGCGCCAAGGAGGACCTGCCGCGCTGGAAGAAGTGCGTGACCGCCACCGACCGGGCGCTGGGCGAGGCGCTGGGCGTCCCGTTCGTCGCGCAGACCTTCGGCGCCGACGGGAAGCAGGTGACGAAGTCGATGGTGAAGGAGATCCAGCGCGCCTTCCAGGCGGATCTGGACACGCTCGCGTGGATGGATCCCAGCACCAAGGCCCGCGCGCTGGCCAAGTCACAGGCGATCTTCGACAAGATCGGCTACCCGGACAGATGGAAGACCTACGACGGTCTGGTGACCGATCGGGGCACGTTCCTCGGCAACCGGATGCGCTCGGCGGCGTACGAGAGCGCGCGCGAGCTGAAGAAGATCGGCAAGCCGCTCGACCGCTCGCTGTGGCTGATCAGCCCGCCGACGGTGAACGCGTACTACGAGGCGTCGCTCAACGAGATCGTCTTCCCCGCGGGAATCCTCCAGCAGCCCTTCTTCAACAAGGAGGCGACGGACCCGGTGAACTTCGGCGCCATCGGGATGGTGGTGGGCCACGAGCTGACCCACGGCTTCGACGACGAGGGCCGGCAGTTCGACGGCTACGTGGCCATCGACGAGATCCACGTCAACGG
>JADGQZ010000243.1 GCA_017881345.1 Myxococcaceae bacterium
AACGCTGCTGCTCGTCGATCTGCAGCGCGCGGAGGGCGTCGGTCACGGGAGCGCCTCCATCCCTTGCAGAAGGTCACGTGCCGTCAGTTGGCAAATCGACGAAGTGTGCTGCGTACACATCGCTCATCTCTCCTCTCGGGTCCGCTACTCCGGGCAGCAGGCCGACAGCAGCTCCGTGAGCTTCCGGAGGAGCGCCAGGGTCCGGGCCCGGTTCGGGCGGTAGAAGACTTCCTTGCCCCCGCGCTCGGCGTCGAGCAGGCCGCCCCGTTTCAGGATGGCAAGGTGCTCGGAAGCCGTGGAGGGGACGATATCCAGCTCGTTTGCGATCTGTCCCACGGTTCGCTCCGCCCCATCCACGAACAGAAAGAGGATCCTCTGCCGCGTCTCGCTGGCGCAGGCCTTGAGGAAGTCCCGCAAGTCGGGGTGCTGGTCGAGGGCGGCAACGTTTCGTCGCATTCCGAAATGACGATATGTCGCCCGGGGGCGGTCGTCAAGCGACTATCGACGTACCGCCGCCGGGAAGGGCTCAGGCGCCGGTGGCCCGGATGGCACCGATGGTCGCCTTCCCCTCGTGCACCAGCTTGCCCAGGAAGAAGAGGGCGCTCTCGGGGCTGATCTTGAGGGCACCGGCCAGCCCGCCGAGATCGAGCGGCCCGCGGCTCACGAGCGTGGAGAGGACTTCCTCCTGGACGCTGCGCGCCCACTCCTCGAAGAGGGTGCGGACCTCGGGCGTGGCGTAGGCGGCGAGCTCGGCCGACTTCCCGACCGAGGTCATCATCGCCTGGCACATGGCGGCCGGGTTGAAGTCGCCCCCGCCGCCCATCCTTTCCATCATCTGCCGCATCATGCCCGGCATGCCCGCGGCTTCCCCGGGCGGCATCGTTCCCTTGGGTTCCATCGGTCCTCGCTCAGGTGGGTTGGCGCAGCTTCCGGAGCTCGTCGCGCAGGCTCGCGACCTCGCGCTGCAGCTCCGACAGGTCGGTGTCGTGGCGGCGGGGATGGGTCATCCAGCGCCCGAAGCCACGGAAGCAGACGAAGAACATGAACGCCATGAACACGAGCCCGAACAGCGGCATGAGCCACCAGAAGCCGCCGAGCGGCGCTCCCCAGTATCCACACCACGGCATGTCGCTACCTCCTTCGCGTGCGCATCATGCGGCACATCGCTTCCCATTCCGGCCACCGGAACTCGGCCGGTCGAGCCTCGCTCAGCGTGGCCGCGTACTTCGAGCAGGCCTCGAGCAGGTTCGGCAGCGAGGCGTCGGCCAGGCTGTAGAAGATGAACGGCCCCTTGCGTTCGGTCTTGACCACGCCCGCCTCGCGCAAGGTGCGGAGGTGGAACGAGGCGAGCGTCTGCGGCAGCCCGGTCTCCTCGAGGATCTCCGAGACGGAGCGTTCCCCTTGCTCGAGCGCCTTCAGGATGAGCAGGCGGTTCTCGTCCCCGAGGACCTTGAAGAGCCGCTCGACCGTGGCGGAGGAGAAGGACATGGTTCAGTCCAGGCGCATATAAGTCATAACTCATATACGCCCCTGACCGTGGTCGCGTCAACGACCCGTCACTGTGTCAGCCATCGCACCCGCCCGGCAGCAGAACGCGGGGCCCCGAGCCACTAGACCTGCCGGATGCAAGTGCTCGGAATCTGCGGCAGCCTTCGGAAGGGCTCGACCAACCTCCTGGTGCTCGAGGAGGCGGCGAGGATGATGCCTCACGGCTCAACGCTCACCTACGACGCGGAGCAAGTCGGGCGGCTGCCCCCGTTCAACCCCGACCTGGATCAGGACGGCAGGGTCCCACCTCCTGCGGTGGCCGCGTGGCGCGAGGCCTTGCGCGCGGCGGACGCGGTGCTGGTCTCCAGCCCGGAGTACGCGCACGGCGTGCCCGGAGCGCTCAAGAATGCGCTCGACTGGATCGTTTCCAGCGGCGAGCTCATCGAGAAGCCCACGGCGCTGGTGGTGGCCGGGCCGGGCGGCGGGCGGTTCGCCAGGGAGGGGCTGCGGCGCGTGCTCGAGGTGATCGGGTCGAGGGTCGTGGCCGACGCGACGCTGGTGCTCGGACGCAGCCAGATCACGCCGGACCGCAGGTTCGTGGACCCGGAACTCGCGGCCGAGCTCCGGCGCGCCGTGGAGGCGCTCGCGGCGGCTGCGCGCGCCGTTCCGGACATCGAACGATCCGGTGTCGACCTCCGGAGGTGAAGCTCACCGGGCCGGCGCGGAGGCCGGGCCAGTCTTCACGAACGTGCCCTGCCGCAGATCCGAGAGCGCCTGGCGGATCTCGTCCTCGGTGTTCATCACGAAGGGCCCGTAGCGGACCGCGGGCTCCTCGAGCGGCTGCGCCGAGAGCACCAGGAGCCGGGCGTCGCCCGCCGGGGCCCGGACCCGGACGACGTCCCCGTCACCCAGGATCGCGAGCCGCGGCGAAGGGACCGTCTTGCCGGCCACCTCGACCTGCCCACGGAACACGTAGAGGAGGGCGGTGTGCCCGCGCGTGATCGGATGCTCGAAGGTCGCGCCGGAGGGGAGCGCCACGTCGAGGTACGACGGTCCGGCGAAGATCTCCCGCACCGCGCCCTCGACCCCGTCCACGCTCCCGGCGATCACCCGGACGCGCGCGCCACCCGGGGCATCCAGCTCGGGGATCCGGACGGACGAGACGTCCTGGTACCGCGGCGTCGTCATCTTCAGCTGACGCGGCAGGTTCACCCAGATCTGGAAACCGTCGAGACGTCGTGGGCCGGCGTGCGGCATCTCCTCGTGCAGGATGCCGCTCCCCGCCGTCATCCACTGCACGTCGCCGGCCTGGATGATCCCCTGGTTTCCGAGGCTGTCGCGGTGGGTCACGCTGCCGTCGAGCATGTAGGTGACGGTCTCGATGCCCCGGTGCGGGTGCATCGGGAACCCGGCCAGGTAGTCGTCGGGGTTCTCCGACCCGAAGTTGTCGAAGAGGAAGAACGGGTCGAGATGGTCGAGCGTGGGCGTGGCGATGCTGCGCTTCAGGCGAACCCCCGCGCCGTCGCTGACCATGGCCGGCACGACCAGATCCTTCACCGCACGCACGTCCTTCACGAGGCGTTCACTGGCCATGGCATGGACATAATCGCAAACACGCTCGCCCGCCCGTCTCCCCGGGTGCGAGCCGACGGTCTGAGCGGCGCCGGGGCGCCTACGCGGCCGCTTGCCGTGCAGTCCGCAGCGAGCGCAGCCGTACCGAGCGCGTCAGCATCGCCATGACCACCACGACGGAGACGTACACCATCAGCTGGGCCGCGCTCGGCCGGTCGGTGTAGCCGATGAGCGCGTGGAGAAACCGCCCGGGCAAGCCGTCCTCCGGCAGGAGCCGGGAGGAGTCCCAGATCGCGGAGGTCCCCACCTGGACGTATCCCGCCTGCTGGACCAGCCCGAATGCCCGC
>JADGQZ010000244.1 GCA_017881345.1 Myxococcaceae bacterium
CATCATGCGCCTCGGCGAATCCGAGGTTGCGAAGGATATCGAAGTAGTTTCGACCGGCTCGTTGGGGCTGGATATCGCGCTCGGCGTCGGCGGCCTGCCGCGGGGGCGGGTCGTGGAGATCTACGGTCCCGAATCCTCCGGCAAAACGACACTTTCGCTGCAAGTCGTCGCGCAGGTGCAGAAAGCCGGTGGCACCGCCGCCTACATCGACGCTGAAAACGCGCTCGACCCGGTCTACGCGGGCAAACTCGGCGTCAACGTCGGCGACCTCCTGATCTCGCAGCCGGATACCGGCGAGCAGGGGCTCGAAATCGCCGACATGCTGGTGCGCTCGGGTGGCGTGGACGTCATCGTGATCGACTCGGTCGCGGCGCTCGTGCCCAAGGCCGAAATCGAAGGCGAGATGGGCGACCAGCTCCCCGGCCTGCAGGCGCGGCTCATGAGCCAGGCACTGCGCAAGCTCACCGCCAACATCAAGCGCGCGAATACGCTCGTCATCTTCATCAACCAGATCCGGATGAAGATCGGCGTGATGTTCGGCAATCCGGAGACGACCACCGGCGGCAACGCGCTCAAGTTCTACGCCAGCCAGCGGCTGGACATCCGCCGCATCGGCGCCATCAAGAACGGCGAGCAGGTGGTGGGGAACCGCACCCGGGTGAAGGTGGTGAAGAACAAGATGGCCCCGCCGTTCAAGGAGGTCGAGTTCGACATCATGTACGGCGTGGGCATCTCCCGGGAGGGAGACCTGCTCGACCTCGCTGCCGCCGACAACATCGTGGAGAAGAGCGGCGCCTGGTACGCCTACGCGGGCGAGCGCATCGGCCAGGGGCGGGAGAACGCCAAGGACTACCTGCGTGACCACCCCGAGATCGCCGCGGCCGTCGAGCGCAAGGTCCTCGAGAAGTACGGCGTCCTGAAGACGCCCTCGCCGGTGCAAGCGGTGCCGGACGACGTGGACGAGAAGCGCGCACGGGTCAAGGCGGTGAAGTGACGCTCCGGCGCCCGTGACTCGGGGCGCGCGCGACCCCTGTCCCGTGCTCCCATTGGTCCGCTTGAACTGTCTGCCAGCCGGGGGTTAGAGCAACGGCAGACGAGGGGCGGGCGCAGGCTTCATGGGTTTCGGTCAGTCCGGCTGGTTCACGGCGCTCCTGGAGCAGGAGGTGGCGGAGCATCAGCCACTCGTCGATGCGCGCGCTCCCGGTAGCCCGCGTGCGCGCGCCCGGACCCACGTCCGGATGGTGCTCCACGACAGCGGTCTCCTCTACGGCACGCCGGAGCAGGTCGCCGCGTCCGAGGGGATGACCCGCGAGGAGCAGCTGTCGCTCGCGGTGCTGCGGACGCTGGTGCGGCTCGCGCTGGACCTCGCAGATATCTCCGGGCTCGGGCCGGAGCGACGGGTGGAGCGCATCACCATCCTCTTCGCCGTGTGGAGCGGACACCTCCGCCTCGCCGAGACGCTGCAGACCACCCTGCGGCGCACCGGCGCGCTGCCGCGCCGGAGCGTGCGGCGGCTGGAGACGCTGCTCGAGGACCGCGCGATGTCGCTCGGGGCGGACCCGCTCTACGGGCTCCTCCTCCACAACGGCGCGGCCTATGTCGACGCGCAGCTCTTTGCCCACCTGGCCCTCGCGGCCTGGCTGCACAAGGCGCTCGGGCTCCAGCAGGCGCGGCGCCGGCTGGCGGTGGCGGCGCGGCAGAAGGCGCTCCTGGTGGAGGTGCTCACCGCGCTGGCATGTTCCGAGCGGCCGCCCACGCCCGCAGCGCGGCGGGCCATCCTCCGCCAGGTGGACTCGCTCGGGCTCCCGGCGCCGGTCGGTCCGGCCCTCCGGGCGCGGGTGAAGGAGGTCTTCCACGAGCAGCCCGACCTGAACGTGCTCGTGCGGCCGGTCCGGAGCCTTCCGCTCCGCCGCTTCATCCTGCAGCAGACGGTCCTTGCCTCGATGGTGGAGGGGCGGCGCTCACCCCCCGAGCTGTCCTTCCTCCGGGCACTGGCGCGGGCGCTCCGGATCGCCCCCGAGACCCTCAAGGAGATCGAGGGCGAGGTGGCCGAGTTCTACGCCGAGAACCGCTCGGTCCTCGACGTGTTCACCGTGCGCGAGAACGCGGCGTCCCTGGGCGAGGAGTGGGTGGGAAGCATGCAGCGCACGCTCGACGACGGCGCCCGGGCGCTCGTGGTCGAGGCGCGGATGATGGGCGAGCTCTCGGTCTTCCTCGGGAAGCTCGCCATCGGCCAGACGCTCACCCCGGACGAGCGGCGGCGGATGCGCCTCGAGCTCATCGACCTGGCCAAGGCCATCCCGGCGCTGGCCGCCTTCGCGGCGCCCGGCGGGCTCCTGCTGCTCGCGGCGCTGGCCAAGGTGCTGCCCTTCAGCATCCTGCCGAGCGCGTTCCAGGCACCCCGGCGCCCGGCGCTGCCGGCCGAGGTCGCCCCGGCCGACGGCGCGGTCAGGCTTGCTCACCCCGGCGACGCACCTCCACGATGAGCCGGCGCAGCTCCTCGGAGGTCGCGGCGTAGTCCTGTCGGCCGCGGTCCGCCCCCACCTGCTGCTCGAGCTTCGGCACCATCGGCAGGAGCTGCCGGGCCGCCGCGCTGTTGCCCTGCACCAGCCACATCAGGCCCTGGAGGACGGCGGCCCGGGTCTCGGGCTCCTTGTCGCCGAGGTGCTCGGCGAGCTTGGCCACCGCCTCGGGCTTGCCGAGCCGCCCCAGCTCGAGGGCGGCGCGCTGGCGAACCGGTCCCTCGGCGTCGCCGAGCTTGCCGGCCCAGCAGTCCATGGCGGCCTTGCACAGCGCTGCGGCCCGGAGGGGTGCCTCGAAGGTCTTGACCGTCTTCAGCCGGTTCGCCGCCACCTCGTCCACCGGGAGGTTGCAGCCGTAGCGCTTGCAGTCGGCGGCGGTGAGCTTCGGCTCGTCTGCCGCCAGCCGCTCCATCGTCGGCATGTCGCGCTCGTCGCCCAGCATCCCCAGCGCGCCGATGGCGTACTGCCGCGCGTCCCACGGGCCATGGGAGGCCGAGCGCTGCAGCGCGCCGAGTGCCTCGCGGCCGCCGATCAGCACCAGGGCCCGCGCGTACTCGGCGCGGGCGAGCGGCTCCGGCTCCTCGAGCATCGGCTCGAGAGCCTTCCGGCCCTCGGCCGAACGCATCTTTCCCAGCGTGCTCGCCGCGGCCATCCGGGCATAGAGCGTCTGCTCGGGGGCGGCAGTCTTGTACGCGAGCTGCTTGATGAGCGCCGGCTCGGCCGAGGTGGCCCGGAAGTCGCCGAGCGACTCGGCGGTGCGCACCAGCACCACCGCCTCCGCGACGTCGTTCGAGCGGGCCCAGGCGGCGAGGTCCCGGTCCTTGCCCTCGAGCACCTGGGTGAGCGCGTCCGCCGCGGGCTTGCCGACCTCGAAGAGCGAGAAGCTCGCCTCCTGGGCGAAGACGGTGTTCCCCCGCTGCTTGAACATCGCCTTGAGGAGGGTGGGGATGGCCCGCGGGTCGCCGATCTCCCCGAGCGCCACGATGGCGCGGCGGTTCACCGCCGGGGGGCTGCGGTCGTCGAGGGCCAGCTCCGCCAGCGTGGGCACTGCGGCCTGTGCCCGTATCTCTCCGAGGGCCCCGATGGCGTCCTGGCGGACGTAGTCGTCCCGGCTGCGGAGCAGCGACATGAGGGCGGGCGCGGCGCGCGGGTCCTTGATGTCGCCGAGAGCCTGGGCGATGGCGGCGTTCATCCGTGAGGTGGCGCCGTCGGCGGTGTTCACGTCCAGCGCCGCCGCGAGCGGGTCGACGCTCGAGGGGTCTTTCAGCTCGCCGAGGGCCCGCGCGATGACGGCGCGGACCTCGGGGCTCTTCTCGCTCGCCAGGCGCGCGTTGAGCATCGGGGCGAACCGCTTGTCCAGCCGCTTGCTCGAGCGAAGGGTCTCGAGGACCCGGACCTTCTCGCTCGGCCGCTGGGCCGCGTCGAGCTGGTCCTCCCAGTAAGAGGGTGTGCTCGGATCCTTGCTGCAACCGGCGACGAGGAGGCCCAAGGAGAGCGCCAGTGCACGCCGCAGCGTCCGTCCCATCCGTCCCCTCCCGGGGCAGTTCTGACCGGCAACGTCTTTTACGCCATCCCACCGACTCCTTTCCATTCCGACGAACAGGCTCGATCGCGCGAGCGAGGATAGAGTGTCCTCTGGACCCTCCGTGAGCCCCGAGGCCTACACCCGCCGCCAGGTCCTGGTCGACCGCCGCTTCCAGCTCAAGTACGCAGTGGGGCTCGCGGTGGGCGGAGCCTCGCTCTGCGCCGCCTTCGGTGCCGCGGTGTGGCTGGCGCTCCATCAGGCGCGCGAGACGCTCGGCCCCGAGTCGCAGGCCACCCTGCAGGGCACCGAGACCACGGTGCTGGTGCTCACCGGGTTCATGGCGCTGGTCATGTCCCTGGTGCTCTCGCTGGTGGGGCTCCTGGTGACGCACCGGGTGGCCGGGCCGATGCGGGTGCTCCGGACCCAGTTCCGGCGCCTGGCAGAGGGGAGCTTTCCACGCTGGCGCCCGCTGCGGAGCCACGACGAGCTGAGGGACATCTTCGGCGAGTTCCATGCCACGGTGGACGCGCTCCGCCGCCGCGAGCACGAGGAGCTCTCGGCGCTCGAGTCGGCGCTGGCGACGGGCGCTGGTGGCGGGGCGCGGTCCACGCTGACCGCGCTCGCTGCCGACAAGCGCGCCCGCCTCGACGGATCGGACGATGGGTGAGGAGGGGCCTGTTCCGGGGAATGCCCGCCCCCGCCTCGCCTTCTTCGGGACCCCGCCCTTCGCGGTGCCCGCGCTCCGGGCCTGCCAGACGGTGGGAACCGTCGTGACGGTGGTGACCCAGCCCGATCGGCCGCGGGGCCGTGGCCAGCAGACGTCCTCGTCGGCGGTGAAGGTCGAGGCCGAGCGCGCCGGGCTGCCGGTGCTCCAGCCCACGCGGCTCAAGGGAACGGACCTCGGCGAGCGCCTCGCGGCGCTGCGGCTGGACCTGGCGGTGGTGGCGGCCTACGGACGCATCCTGCCCCCGGACGTGCTGTCCGCGCCGCGGCTCGGATCCCTGAACGTGCACGCCTCGCTGCTCCCACGCTGGAGGGGCGCGGCCCCCATCCAGTGGGCGGTCGCCTCCGGAGACAGCGAGACCGGCGTGTGCCTGATGCAGATGGAGGCCGGTCTGGACACGGGCCCGGTGCTCGCCGAGCGGCGCACGCCCATCCTCCCCGGGGACACGTCCGAGACGCTCCATGCGCGCCTGTCCGAGCTCGGCGGGGCGCTCCTCCTCGACGAGCTGCCCCGCTTCCTCGCCGGCGCGCTGACGCCCCGACCGCAACCGGTCGAGGGCGTCACCATCGCCCGGATGGTGGAGAAGGAGGACGGGCGGCTCGACTGGAGCCGACCGGCCGTGGAGCTCGAGCGGCGGCTCCGCGCCTTCGTGCCCTGGCCGGGTGGATGGACCCAGCTCGGGGGCCACCTCCTCAAGGTGTGGCGCGCCGAGGTGGTGGAGGGCTCCGGGGTCCCGGGCACGGTGCTCGCCGCGCACGGCGTGCTCGACGTGGCCTGCGGCACGGGCGCGCTCCGCCTCCTCGAGGTTCAGCCGGAGGGCAAGCGGCGGATGAGCGCCGCGGAGTTCCTGAGCGGACACCGGCTCTCGGAGGGCGAGCGTCCGTTCGGAGGAGGCGTGTCATGAACGTGCTCGTGCTTCACGGTCCGACTCTGCAGTTCCTCGGCCACCGTGAGGGGGATGCGCCGGAGACCACCCTGGCCGAGGTGGACCGGAAGCTCGCGGAGAAGGCGCGGGCGCTCGGTCACGTGCTCCGGACGGTCCGGAGCAACCACGAGGGCACGCTGGTGGATGCGCTCTGGGAGCAGCGGACCTGGGCCGACGGTGTGGTCCTGAACCCCGGGCCGCTGGCGCTCGGCTCGCACGTGCTGCGGGCGGCGGTGTCGGCCTCGCAGATGCCCGTGGTGGAGGTCCTCCTCGCACCGGCGAAGGGGCGGGCGGCCGCCCAGCGACGGAGCCTGCTTCGCGAGGTCTGCGCGGCGCAGGTCGCGGGCATCGGCGCCGAGGCCTACCTGGAAGCGCTCGAGCGGCTGTCACGGGCGCGGAGCCGCGCCGCGGCCGCGCGCACGACGAAGACGCTCGGTCGGGCGGCCGAGCCGAGCGCACCGGCCCGGGCCCGGCCAGCGAGGTCGGCGGCGAGCATCGCGGCGGAGCCTCCGGCCCGGCCGCCGGGCAGGTCCGCGGCAGCCGAGGCCCTCGTTCCTCCGGCACCGGCGCGGGGCAAGACCCTCGGTTCCGCCCGCGGTGACGCTCCGGCCCGTGCCGCCGACGGGGCAAGCGCCGCACGGCCGGCGACGCGCTCGAGTCCCGCAGCCGCCGCGCCGGACGCGGGCGGGGGGAAGACGCTCGGCCGCGGCGCGCCGCAGGCTCCCGCCGGAACGCGGCGACCGGGGGCCGGCCTCACCCGGGCCGAGGTGCGGGCACACATCGCCGACCGGCTCGCCGGACGCCTGAGCCCTGCGGGGCTCGCCACCTGGGCGCGGGGCGAGTGGGTGACCCTGCAGCGTGGCGCGGCGGTGGAGGCCGGGCAGCGGGACCAGCTCGAGGAGGTGCTGCAGGCGCTCTTCCTGGCGGTGCAGCCGCGAGCGGCGCTGAGCGACACGCAGCTGGTGGAGTGGATGGCGGCCCTGGAATGAACGCCCGCGCGGTGGCCATCGACGTGCTGGCCCGCGTCGAGGCCACCGATGCGTACCTCAATCTGGTCCTGGACCAGCGCCTGGCGGAGACGCCGCTGCGGGACCCGCGCGACGCGGCGCTGGTGACCGAGCTCTGCTACGGGGCCACCCGGCGGCGGCTGGGGCTCGACCGCGCCATCGCCGCCTTCTCCGATCGCAAGCTGCACGCGCTCGAGGACCGGGTGCTCGCCGCGCTCCGGGTCGGCGCCTACCAGATCTTCCACTCCCGGGTACCCCGGCGGGCCGCGGTCTCCGAAACGGTCGAAGGGCTGAAGCAGATCGGACTGTCGCGGGCAGCGGGCTTCGTGAACGCCGTGCTCCGCAAGGTGGCGGCGCTGGAGTCCATCCCGCTACCGCCGGAGTCGGACCTCGCCGAGCACCTCTCGGTGCGCGAGAGCCACCCGCTCTGGCTGGTGGAGCGCTGGCTCCGGCGCCACGGCCGGGCCGCCACCGAGGCGATGCTGGTGGCGAGCAACGACGCCCCGCCGGTCACCGTCCGCACCAACCGGCGCGCCGGGACCCGCGACGCGCTGGCTGCGCTGTTCGCCGAGGCCGGGCTCGCCGCCACGCCCACCGCTCGCTCCCCGGTGGGGATGCGCCTGTCCTCGCCCGGGCCGGTGGAGTCGCTGGTGGGGTACCCCGAGGGACTGTTCCAGGTGCAGGACGAGGCCGCGCAGCTCGTGGGGCTCTACGCCGCCATCCCGGAGGACGCGCGGGTGCTCGATGCGTGCGCCGCACCGGGCGGGAAGGCCTGTCACCTCGCCGAGAGTCACCGGGTGCTGGCGGTGGATCTGTACGCGGCGAAGCTGGACAAGATCCGCTCCGAGGCGCGCCGGCTCCACCTCGAGGACCGCATCGAGGTGCTGGCGCACGACGCGACCGAGCCCTTCCCGGCGTCCATCGGTCCGGTCGAGGCGGTGCTGCTCGACGCGCCGTGCACCGGACTCGGCACGCTCCGCCGGCATCCGGAGCTGCGCTGGCGCCGGAAGGAGGAGGACATCGCGCGGCTGGCCACGCTCCAGCGCCGCATCCTGGAGCGATGCCAGGAGGTCGTGCCGCCCGGGGGCCTCCTGGTCTACGCCGTGTGCAGCACCGAGCCCGAGGAGGGACAGGATCAGATCGACCTCTTCCTGAGGAGCCACCCCGACTTCACGCTGGAGACACCGGCGCTGGCCGAGCGGCTCGGCTGGCCGCTGGCCCAGGGTGCGCTGCGGACTCTTCCGGGACCGGACGGAATGGACGGGTTTTACGCCGCCCGGCTCCGGCGTCTGGCATAGGCTCCGCCGGCCCCTTCAAGGAGAACTCGCATGCCACGCGCGCTCGTTGCTGCGCTCTGTCTCACCGCCGTTCCCGCGCTCGCCTTCGAGGGCGTCATCGACACCAAGATGACCGCCGCCGGCGGCGAGGCGGGCGCCAAGCCGATGTCGGTCAACGGGACCGGCAAGATCTCCATCAAGGGCCTCAACACCCGGATGGACCAGGAGATGAACATGCCGGGGGTGACCGGCCCGATGAAGCAGACGGTCATTCACCGCGCCGACGAGCCCAACGTCACCTACATCCTGCACGACGCCAACAAGACCTATTCGAAGATCACCGCGGACAAGGACGAGCCGAAGGACGCCAGCGAGGGGTGGACGGTGAAGAAGATCGGCAAGGACACCGTGGCCGGCCGGTCCACCGAGCACGTCCAGGTGATGCGCGAGGGCAAGGATCCGATGGACGTCTGGATCGACACCGCCCTCGTCTCGGCGGGGGATCTGGAGAAGGCCTTCGCCGCCGGCGATCGACGTCAGGGCGGCTGGTGGCAGGCGCTGAAGAAGGCGGGCGTGGCGGGCATCCCGCTCAAGGTGGTGGCGAAGAACGAGCGCGGGGGCGGCATGACCTGGGAGGCCCTGTCGGTGAAGTCACAGTCGGTCCCGGACTCCGCGTTCAAGATCCCGGCGGGCTTCACCGAGAGCAAGGGCGGCACGGGTTCCGGGATGGGCGGCGGCTCCATGACCCCGGAGCAGCAGCAGCAGATGCGCGAGCAGATGATGCAGAAGCTGACTCCCGAGCAACGCCAGCAGGTCGAGCAGATGATGAAGCAGCGCCAGGGCGGCGGGCAGTGACGGTCGTCTAGCTGACCCGGGTCAGTCCTCGGCGGATGCAGCGCCCTTGAAGGCGTCGAGGACTGCCTGCGACGCGCGGTCGAGGTACTTGCCCTTGCGCACCAGCAGCCCGATCGGCCGGGCGAAGTTCCCCTCGGCGAAGGGGCGCGCGACGAGCGTGCCCTGCGCGACCTCGTGCTGCACGGTGGCGGCCGGGAGGATGGTGATTCCCACGCCCATCTCCACCGCGCGCTTGATGGTCTCGACGTTGTCCATCTCCATCACCGGCTCGAGCTCCACGCCCTTCTCGCGGAGGATCCGATCCAGCGCCTTCCGGGTGGGGGCCTCGCGGTCGAAGGCGATGAACGGGGTGTCGGCGAGCGCGGTGACGGAGATCTTCGCCTTGGCGGCCAGGGGGTGGTTCGGCGCGAAGACCACGGTGAGCTTGTCGTCCCGGAAGCGGATGACGTCCACGCCGGCGCGGGGCTGCGGGTAGGCGACGACTCCGATCTCGGCGGCGCCGAGGATGACGTCGTCGTAGACCTGATCGCTCCGGCGGTAGATGAGCCGCATGTTCACCTTGGGGTGCGTCTTGAGCAGCCCCTTCTGGATGCTCTGCAGCTCGTGGAGCCCCACCGAGTAGATGGTGGAGACGGTGCAGGTGCCGGCGACCTCGCTCGACTGCTCGCGGATCTCCTGCTCCACCTCGCCGAAGCGGGCGAGGATCTCCTTGCACCCGCGAAAGAGCCGTTCACCCGCAGGCGTGGGCGTGACCTGCCGGGCACTGCGGCTGAGCAGCTTCTGCTCGTACCGGTTCTCGAGCGCGCGGATCTGCTGGCTCACCGCCGACTGGGTGACGTGATTCAGCTGGGCGGCGCGGGAGAAGGAGCCGGTCTCGACCACGTCGCAGAACATCTTGAGCGACTCGAGTTGCATGAGACACCCTCATGTGAAGGACGCTTGGTATTAGCGTCCATGGGCTGTGCACGCAACTCCTCTAAGGATCCGCTCAGGCCGCCTCACCGCAATCCACCGGAAGTGCGGCTCCGGTGAGACCAGCTGCTGCAGGCGATGAGAGATAGAGGACGAGCGCCGCCACCTCCTCGGGCTGCACCGGCCGCCCCATGGGGTTGCTCGCCAGGACAGCGTCCCGTGCCTGCTCGGGGCTCCGGCCGGTCCGGTGGACCACGGCCTCGAGCGCGCGGGTGAACATGTCGGTCTCGGTCCAGCCGGGACAGACCGCGTTCACGGTGACCGCCTTCTTGCCCCACTCGATGGCCAGCGCCCGCGTCATCCCGAGGAGCGCGTGCTTGCTGGCGCAGTAGGCCGACGTGTACCGGATGCCCTTCAGCGAGGCGATGGAGCCGATGTTGATGACCCGGCCGCCGCCGGCGTCCGCCATGCGCGGGATCAGCGCGCGGCACAGGAGGTACGGGGCCACGGTGTTGACCTGGAGGACCCGCTGGAGGTCCTCGGCGCTCGTCTTGTGGAGCGGCGCCGAGACGGTGATGCCGGCGTTGTTCACCAGCACCCCCGGCACCGGCTCGGCGTCGGCGAGCGCCTGGGCCGCGCCCTCGAGCTGGGCGGGGTCGGAGAGGTCGCAGGCCATGACCTTGAGGCGCTCGGAGAGCCCGCCGGCCTCCTGTCGCAATGCGTCCAGGCTCTGGGTGGTGCGTGCCAGCGCCACCACCGGCCAGCCGGCGCGGAGGAAGGCGAGGGCGATGGTCTTGCCGATGCCGCGGTTCGCGCCCGTGACCACGGCGCCTCTCTCTTGAAGGTCGCTCATCGTGGCGACACCCTAGCCGGAGCGGCGCCGGGTCCGGGAGCGTGGCAGAGTCCGCGCACCCCATGCTGCACAGCGAGGCACGGAGGCGGGTCCGGCGGTTCCAGCGCGTGAGCCACGCCATCGCCGGCCTGGCGGAGAAGGGAGTCGCCCGATGAAGACGCTCGCCCTCCTCAGCTCGGGAGGAGACAGCCCGGGGATGAACGCCGCGCTCCGGGCGGCGGCGAAGACGTGCGCGGCCCGCGGGGTGAAGCTGCTCGGGGTCCGCGACGGCTACGAGGGGCTCATCGACGGGCGGATGGTGGAGGTCGTGCCGGGGCCCTGCGCCCTGCTCGGGGAGCCGGGGCTCGACGTGCTGGGGA
>JADGQZ010000245.1 GCA_017881345.1 Myxococcaceae bacterium
GCGAAGGCCCTGCAATTTCCTGGGCGACCAACTGGATTGAACCGGTAACCCCCGGAGCCACAGTCCGGACAGGACCGCCCGACAACTTTCGGTTCGACGTGACCACCGGACGAACGCGGTTCACTCAGTCGAAAACGACCGTTCGCCCCTTGTGAACGATGATCTTCCGCCGGAGGTGGCTCCAGATGGCTCGCGAGAGGACCACCTTCTCCAGGTCTCGCCCGAAGCGGATCAGGTCCTTGGTCGCGTGCCGGTGTGACACACGCTGGACGTCCTGTTCGATGATCGGCCCGGCGTCCAGCGTTTCCGTCACGTAGTGGCTCGTCGCCCCGATCATCTTCACCCCACGCTCGCGGGCGGAGTGGTACGGGCGAGCCCCGGGGAACGCGGGAAGGAATGCGTGGTGGATGTTGATGATCCGATTCGGATACGCCCGCACGAACCCGCCCGTCAGAATCTGCATGTAGCGCGCGAGGACGACGAAGTCGACCCGACTGCTCTGGAGAAGCTGCAGCTGCTCTCTCTCGACGTCGCTCTTGTTCTCCTTCGTCACCGAGAACGCGCGGAAGGTGACGCCAAATCTCCGGGCCACCGGCTCGAGGTCAGGATGGTTGCTGACGATGAGCGGCAGCTCGACCTTCCACTCTCCGGACTCGCGGCGGGCGAGGATGTCGTAGAGGCACCACGGGTCCTTCGAGACGAAGACGGCCATCCGAAGGACCTCGTCGGAGTAATGAAGCGACCACTCGGTCTCGGGCCCGGTGCCGATCAAAAGGCGAAGGCGTTCGGCCATCTCCTCATCGGTCATCGCGAAGCTCGAGACGTCCCACCTGAGGCGCGTGTAGTAGTGGTCGTCGTTCTCCGGGTCGACGTACTGATCGTGATACAGGAGGCGCCCGTGCGCATAGATGAACTGGGTCAGGCTGGCGGCCAGGCCAAGACGCAGGGGGCAGTGCAGGAGCAGAGTGACCGAACGGGGTTCCTTCGATTCATTCCCGGAAGTGTTCATTCTCCGCTCCAGCCCGAATGCTGGCTCGAGTGATCCGAGCCGTGCCTACCGGACAGTGTCCCTTCGGAGGTTGGGGAGCAATGTTCAGCTGGATGAGAGTGGCCGTGGATGGCGTCCACGTGACTGGACGGCGCCAGGGGCCGGCCCGGTCCAGGATCTCAGCCCGCCTCCGAGCGGAGGTGGGACAGGTACCGGTGCACCAGCTGGATGCTGATCCCGCCCTCTCCGACCGCGGAGGCCACGCGCTTGATCGAGCCATGCCGCACGTCCCCCGCCGCGAACACACCGGGCAGGCTGGTCTCCAGCGGAAGCGGCGGCCGAGCTGGCCGATCCTCCCCGGCGGCGCCGGCGACGTCCTGGCCGGTGAGAATGAAGCCATGCGAATCGCGCTGGATGCTCGTGGGCAGCCACCGGGTGTGGGGCTGGGCGCCGATGAGGACGAACAGCGCGGCCGCGGGCACGGTCCGGGTCTCGCCGGTGGTCTGGTTGCGGAGCACCAGACTCTCCAGCCGCCCCGCTCCCTGGCCATCGATCACCACGGTGTGGAACTCCACGTCGATGGTCGGATTGGCCTCGACCGCCTTCACCAGGTAGTCGGACATGCTCGCCCCGAGTGCACCGCCGCGGACGAGCATCGTCACGCGCTTCGCATGCTTGGCCAGATGGATGGCCGCCTGGCCCGCGGAGTTCCCCGCGCCGATGACGTAGACGTGCTCTCCCTCCATCGCCTGCGCCTCGGTGACGCCGCCGCCGTAGAAGACCCCTGAACCGACGAGCGCCTCGAGCCCGGGGCTCTCGAGGCGCTGGTAGCGCGCCCCGGTGGCCAGCAACACGGCGCGGGTGGCGATCTCGGTCCCGTCCGCCAGCACCAGGACCCGGAGGTCGCCTTCCACACGCAGGCCGGTCGCCTGCCGCAGAACCGAGGTCTCCGCCCCGAATGACCAGGCCTGGTCGAGGGCCCGGATGCAGAGCTCGGCGCCACCAATGCCGAGCGGAAAGCCGAGATAATTGCGGATGAGCGAGCTCGTGCCCGCCTGGCCGCCGATCGTCTCCCGATCGACGACGATGGTGCGCAATCCCTCCGAGGCACCGTAGCCCGCCGCAGATAACCCCGCCGGTCCAGCACCTACCACCACCAGGTCGAAGGTACCTTCCTCGGAGCTGTGACGCGCGCCGAGGGCGACGGCTGCCTCCTCGTTCGTGGGATTGGTCAGCACCTGCCCGTCGAAACGGACAAGCACCGGGAAGGGACCCGTGGGGCAAGCGACGCGCTCCAGCACGCTCCGTCCTTCCTGCGAATCCGCGTTGTGAAAATCGAAGGACAGGCCGCTGCGCTGGAGCAGGTCCCGGACCTCATGGAACCGAGGGGACCAGCGCTCGCCGACCACCGTCACCACCGCGGGCTGCGCATGCTGCTGCTCCTGCCAGTCTCGGAGGAGCTCGGTGATGAGGTGATGGAACCGCTCGTCGGGAGGGCGGCTGGGCAGGGTCGCGTGGCGATCGATCTGCCCCCGGGAGATGGCCTTCAGGATCGGCTTGATCGCGGAACGGGGCCCCCAGGGAAGGAGCAGGACGCGCTGTGCACGGGGATGGAGCGCGTGCGCCTGGTGGAGGAACTCGATGCCGGTCATCCCGGTCATGGCGTGGGCCGCCAAGAGAACGACCACCCGCGCCTCTGCCGTCCCGCGCAGGGTCTCCAGCCGTTCCAGGGCAGCCGTCGCCGAGGCGTCGGCAATCACCTCGTAGTCAGCGGCGTACCGGCCGAGCTCCCGTTGGATCGTCGCGAGCTCGCGGGGGTGCTCGTGAACCGCCATCAGAATCGGCTTCGTCATGGAGCCCTCCTGCCGGGTCGGCGATCCCGGGCCAGCCTAACCGCTAGGACGCCGCCGCTGCCGGCTCGGTGACCGGCGCCGGGCCGCGCTCGCCGATCTGCTGGCGCCACATCGCCCAGTACAAGCCCTTCTGCTCCAGCAGCTCGGCGTGCGTGCCCCGCTCCACGATGCGCCCCCGTTCCAGCACGTAGATGGTGTCGGCGTGCATGATGGTGGAGAGGCGGTGGGCGATGTGCACCACGATGCGCCTGGCGCCGGTCGCCACCTCCTCCACCGTCCGGGAGACCTCCTCCTCGGTCAGTGCATCCAGCGCGGAGGTGGCCTCGTCGAAGATCAGGATGCGAGGATCGCGGAGTAGCGCCCGGGCGATGGCCAGCCGCTGCCGCTCACCTCCGGAGAGCCGCCGGCCGTCCTCGCCGAGCACGGTGTCCAGGCCCTTGCCCGGGCCACTGATCAGATGCGCGCACTGTGCCTGCTCCATGGCGTCGACGATCTGCGCGTCGGTGGCCTCGGGCCGGACGAAGCGCATGTTGTCGCGGATGGTCCCGGAGAAGAGCTGGGTCTGCTGGGTAACGAACCCCATCTGCCGGCGAATCCGGTTGTAGCGGAGGTCGTCGATCGACACGTCGTCGTAGAAGATGCCACCGGAGCTCGGCCGATAGAGGCCCACCAGCAGCTTGACCAGGGTCGACTTCCCTGAGCCGGAGGGGCCGACGAAGGCCAGTGTGTCCCCCAGCCGCGCCTCGAAGGAGATGTCCTCGACTGCCGGCGAGGCGGAATGGCGATAGGTGAAGAAGACGTGGTCGAAGCGCAGGCGCTCCACCGCGCCGACGTCCACCGGTGACTCGGCCCGGTACTCGTGGGGCCTCTTCATCAGGGCGTCGAACGTCTGCAGCGACGCCTCCGCCTCTCGCCAGGCGAGGATGATCGTCCCCAGTTCCTGGAGCGGGGCGATGATCCCGGTGGAGATGAACTGCATGGAGATCAGCTCGCCCGGTGAAAGCTGGCGGTGGAAGATCAGCCAGAGGAGCATGAAGAGGATCGACTGGCGGAGGAGGATCAGCGCCGACCCCTGGAGGAAGGAGAGGGTGCGGGTCCTCCGGGTCTTCCCCATCTCCAGCTCGTAGATCGCCTGGGTGTAGCCCTGGAGCCGCCGGGTCTCGGCGACCGTCAGACCCAGGCTCTTCACCAGCTCGATGTTCCGCAGCGATTCGGTGATCGCCCCGGACATGGCGTTGGTCTGCTTCACCACCGACCGCTGCAGCCGCTTGATGCGCTGGCTGAGCAGCCCGGTCAGCCCCCCGAGGAGCACTACCCCCACCGCGAAGACCGGGACCAGCAGCCAGCTCCGGGTCACCGCGTACCAGAGGAGGAAGGCCACTCCCACCAGCGCGGCGAAGAGGACGTTGATCAAGGAGGTGATGAACTTCTCGGTGTCCTCCCGGACCTTCTGGAGGACGGAGAGGATCTGCCCGCTGGTCTGCTCCTCGAAGTCCTCGAACGGAAGCCGGAGCGTCTGGCGCAGCCCGTCGTTGAAGAGCTGGGTGCCGAAGCGCTGCACCACCAGGCGGACCATGAATTCCTGGAGGCTTCGCGCCAGCCTCGCCACCAGGGCCACCGCGACAGCGATCCCCAGCCAGAGGGTCACCCCCTGCACCCGCGCGGCGTCGGAGAGCTGGCCCTTGTTGAGGGCGTAGCGGTCGAGGATGTGACCGAAGATGACCGGGTCGTAGAGGGCCAGGACCTGCGCCACCGAGGCGAGCAGGAGCGCCAGGCCGACCAGCCACCGCAGCGGACGCAGGTAGTGCCAGAGGATTCGCACCGGCGAACCCCCACCTAGTTCAACTGGCACCGTCGCGTCTCGCCGGCGGCGCGCAACCCCGATTCCGCGGCGAACAGCGCCTCGGGCGCTCTCGGCACGGGAGTGAAGCCCGCGCCGCCCTGGTAGCATGCGTCGGTCGGATCACTGTGCGAGGTGGGTGCGATGAAGGCGCGAGTGCAGAAGGTCCTCCGGGCCCGCGACCGGGCGTTCGAGAAGATGCGGGCCGCCAGCCAGCGGGGCTACAAGGAAGCCCACTTCATGGAGCAGGCACTACGGCTCGGGCTCCGGAGCATGCAGAAGGAGCCGGAGAAGCACGCCGACGCCATCGCGGTGGTGGAGCGCGAGCTGGCGATGATTCGCGAGCTGGACCTGGCCTACATCGAGGAGGCGATGGTTCGGGACAGGAAGCTCTATCCGGCCGGCTTCAAGGCGTGGCTGTCGTTCGGCGAGGCGCTCGACAAGGTCCAGAGAGAACTCTGCGACAAGTGTTCCCAGCGGGTCTTCAAGGCCTTCGACGAGGTCGTCCGCGGTGCGGAGGCTGACGCAGAGAACTTCTGAGTGCTTCTGGGCACCAACCGGGATTGGTCGCCCAGATCGCGTCGAAGCGGGCGCCGAGCGGTCGGAACACGATGCGTCGGGGTGGTACGCCGGGGCGCGGGGCAGCCGCCCCTGGCGGATCCGACACCGGCCACCCCGAGGAGAATGACTGTCGAGGTCGAAGTCCGGGTGGCTGCCTCGGCAGCCAGGGATTCGCACGCGGCCGCGGTCTCACGTCTGGGCGAGGCCATTCCGGCGGTTCAGTCCGCAAAGCTTTCGGAATAGCGTTCCAGCCGTCCAGGAGGACTCCCCATGGTGTCTCGTTGGCCATTGCTCGCGTCGTTCCTTCTGTCCGGCCTCGCGGTCCACGCCACGGGCGGGAGCGACCCGCCGTCTCCCCCGGTTGTCCAGCCCGCTCCGAAGGAGACGCCGGCACAGGCGTGCAAGCGGTGCAACGAGGCCCGACGGACCTGCCGGACGGCCTGCAGCGGCCCGTACGGGAGCGAGGTTGCGAGCGACACGTGCCTCGACGCGTGCGACCGCACCTACTGGCGCTGCATCCCACCCGGGCACGGCTGCGACGAGTGAAGGACGATCAGCCAGCGGCGCTACCCGAGCGCAAAGCTGCCCGCCCGAGGCCGAGGAACCAGGCTACGAGCACGAGGAATGCGAGGCCCCCGGACCCAGTGCCGGGCGCCGAGCAGCCCGACTTGCTGGATCCCGCGGTGCCCGGTGGAGATGCTCCGAGCCGGGTCGTCGTGTCGGGCGCACTCGGCATCTCCTGGAGGTTCCCGACCTGGTCCCGGGCGATGCTGAAGAACGCGTAGCTCTTCCCGGTCTGGCCGGTGAACGTGGCCGAGGTTGCGGTGGTGTCCTTCGCCCAGGGCTGGGCCGTGGCGCCGTCCTCGGAGACATAGACGGTATAGTCGAGGATGCCGGATCCCTCGTCAGTGCCGGACCACTGGAGCTGGAAGCTGGTCGCACTCTGCTGAGCGGGCAGGGCCGCCACGTGGCTCACCGGCTTGCTGGCATCGATGGTGTTGCACCAGATCGGCGTGTCGATGGGCGGGTTGGTGTCGAAGACCACCTTCGCCTGGTTGCAGATCTGCGTGCCGGTGGCGAGCCCAGGCTTCGGCAGGACTGTGAAGCTCACCGCCCCCTCCCCCTCTGGCGAGGTCACGTTCGGAGGAAGAAATCCGATCCCCGGATCGGACGGGATCTGCAGGGTCGAGGGGTCGAGCGAGACCAGGCCGTAGGAGAGCGCGCCGGTCTGGCGATCCACCGCCGCGCTCTCGCGCACCAGCAGCTGCTGGTCGGGACGGAGGTCGATCATCGCGACGTAGTCGCCGATGCCCGCCTGGAGCGCCACTGCGCTCTTGCCGAACGCGACGGCGCCCAACTGGAGGGTGTCGAGGTCCACGAGGGACGGATCGAGGAGGTCGCTGACGTTCACGATCTGCGCCGGTCCGGTGGCCGTGGATTCGTTCTCGAACTCGATCGACCAGCTCAGCCGCGCATCGGGGGCGACCCAGTGCGATGCGCCGACTCCCGGAAGCCCGACCTTGTCGTTCGGATCCCGCGAGACGAGGATCTTCACCAACCAGGGCGGCTGGCAGGCCTTGGGGTTCTGGGTGCATGGCGTGCAGGTACCCGTTCCCGGATCCCACCGAACACCGGACAGCTTCTCGCAGAGCGGTTCCGGAGGCCGGCACTTGCCCGCCATGGCATCGGCGGGGTTCTGGCATTCCGGAGGAATGGGTGGCTGTGGGCCCGGGCTGGGGCTACTGCAGAAGCAACCCACCGGACAGATCGCCCCCCGGGGGATGATGAGCTGGCAGGAGCCTGTACCAGGGCTGCCTGCTCCTCCTCCCAGCCCGGGACTCCGGAAGACCCGCGAGGCGGGCGGGGGCGGCTGCAGGGCGTGCGATCCGCTCGCGAGGCCGATGGCATAGAGGCTCTGATCCTCGGCCAGTTGCGACAGACTGTGGACCGGAGACGAGCCGTCGGTTGCGATCACCGCCCCGCGGCCGCTCGCCGCCACCGCCTGGAGCTGGTTCACCACGTAGCTCCGCAACGAGGGCACCGCCGAGGGTGGCACCGTCAGCCCGAACGCGCTCTGCGCATAGGCCTGCGCTCCGGCGACGAAGGCATCCACGGCCGTCGAGTCCGGCTCCAGCGAGGGCGAGACGAGCGGCGAGCCGATTCCGCCGAAGACACTGAAGGTCTGACCGCTCCCCCCGGTCACCGGTGCGGCGATCTCCAGAAGCCCGGAGCCACCGGCCGGGATGGCCGCGATCACCACCGGCATGCTGGCGACGCCCCCGTCCGGGCCGGCTTCCAGATGTGCCGTCCTCCAGTCGACCGGAACTTGGCCGCTCTGCGCCGGCGGCGGTGCGATGGGGCTGGGAAGCGCCATTCCCGCGTACCCGGTGACCGAGATCCCCACCGGAACGGCGAAGGCGTCCTGGTTTCCTTCGTTGCCATAGAGGACGAAGAAGCGGGCGTATTCGCCGGGCCGAACGCGCGCCGGTCCGACGATGGTCGCCCAGGGCTTTGCGCCGCGGCTCGTCTCCAGGGTCAGAGCTCCGTTCAGCCGAGCGCTCGTTCCATCGGGATTGCCCACCACCAGGTCCCAGGCGCCGGGCGTCTTGCCGGAAACGTCGAGGAGGGCGGTCGCGACGGCATCGCCAGCGACCGAGACCGCCGAGGCGGCGATGTCCTGCTCACCCTGGCGGGAAAGCTTGACCGTCGCTCCCGTCTGGAAACCGCTTCCGCCCACCAGCAACAGGATCGGCGCCCCGTTGCCGATCGTCGTGGGCTCGACACCGAGGACTCGAAAGCCACCGAGATCCTCTACCGCCCCGATGTCGCACCCCTTGCCGCGCGGCCGGAGGAAGCCGCGCTGATCGGTCGAGGGACAGGCGGTCCCAGGCCCGCCCGGTACCGCCGGGTCGCCGCTGTCGATGGCAGGGCTTCCGGCGAGGAGCGCGTGCGTGGCCGTCGGGCCACCGTTGTTGGCGAGCGGCGCAAGCAAGGGGTCCTTCCCGGTGATGGTTCCCACGGTGTTGCCGGTCAGCGCGCATCCACTCGTGTCGCCGATCAGATTGTGACCACCCGAGGTGATCGTGCCCACGCAGTCGGGTCCACCGCCCGCGGTCGTGTTCCCGGCGATGAGCGTGTTCTGCATGGCGGTGTTGGTCCCGGCGGTGACCCCGCCTCCGCCCCCACCAGAACTGGGGAGGCTGGAGTGGTTTCCGGTGACGGTGCAGCTGGTGATCGTGGATTGGCTGGGCGAAGTGCTGAGAAACAGTCCTCCGCCGTAGCTCCCCGGCCCGGTGCTGGTGTTGCCGCTGAAGGTGCAGTTCCGAGCCTCGAAGAGGCCGCGATTGATGTAGACCCCGCCTCCAGAATTGGCCTTGTTTCCGCTCACGGTGCTGGAGAGGAGCCGTACCGAGGTCTTCTCCTGGATGTCGAAGTCGCCGCTGAAGATGCCTCCTCCGCTCTGCGCCGTGGTGTTGTCAGCCACCGTGCTGTCGATCAGGGTCAGGTTCCCGAGGTCGGTATTTGCGATTCCACCCGCGCCACGACCGGAGACGTTGGAGAGGACCTGGGTGCGGAGAAGGGTCATCGTCCCCGAGTTGTTCTCGAGCCCACCTCCGCGCCCTTCGGTGCTGTTGTCCCGGACGACGCAGTCGACCAGGGTGACTGAGCCGGTCGGATACGGCCCACCCAGGGTGTAAGGGGCGCCGAGAAGCAGTCCACTCCCGTCTGCCCGGACGAAGGAGATGATCACGGTCTTGCCGTTCCGGACGGTGATCCCCTGCAGCTCGGCGGAGATCCCCTTCAGACCCGGGTCGACGTGAAAGACCCGGTCCAGCTGTGCGCCGTCGACGATGGTGGACTCCGCACCCGCTCCGGTCAGGATCAGATCATCGGTGATGTCCAGATCGCCCGCGGCCGCTGCGTCCTCACCTGCTCCCGGGATTGACAGCACGTAAGTCCCTGCCGGAAGGGTGATCGAGTCCTTCCCGGCGTGGGCGTTCGCTTCCTGGATCGCCGCTCGCAACGTACAGACACCGGCGGCCGTCGCACAGAGTCCATCGCCGGGCTTCGAGTCCACGGCATCGGCGGTGCTGTTGACGACGAATTCAGCCGCGAAGCCCGAACTGCTGGCCATCATCGCGGCACCCAAGACGAAACGAGCAAGTTGAGTCATCCGCCGCCCCGTTCCTGCAAAGAACGCACTCCACCGGAGGCGCAGACGTGCCCGCAGAATCGCAGGGAGGAGGCGCTCGAACGGTGGTGCCGAGTGCTGGGCGCCCGGCGGACGCCCATGGGCGCCCAGGACTGGACCGCCGAACAGTCAGAAGGGGCCGGAGCAGCCGAGGGGGGTCTCAGTGCGGTCAACGTCCCGTGATGCCAGGCAGCGTGGCTGGCGGGAACGGACACGCAGATGACACGGCCCGGGGCTCCGGCGCCGCGGGCCGGCGAAGATTCCAGACCGATAGTTGGAACCCCGCTGCGGCGCGGGCAGCTCAGCCCTCTTGTAAGTGCCGTCCAGCGTCTGAGATGCGCCGGCCCCGGCCGGAGACCTCACTACGGAGGGATGGACGGGATCGGGCTCACGGAGGGCCGCGCTCCGCGTCGGTGGGCGGGGCAGCGGCGATCGACGTCGGATCCCTCGCGGTGAGGAGGAGCGTTTCGAGGAAGGCCCGAACGCGGGCCGCCTCCTTCCGGGGCGTCCTCGGCCACGTGACCGCCAGCGAGCCGCAGACGACCGCGAAGATGAGGATCTGCTTTTCTGTCAGATGGCCCTTGGTGCGGAGGTTCCACACCAGGCCCCAAACAATCCCCGCGAGGAGCGCGATGGCGGCGGCGAGGGGAGGGACCGCCTGGAACAGCGTTCGGCCAACGATGGCCTCGATCCGCGTTCCGCCCGATCCACCGTGGAGCGTTGCCTCGAGGCGCCAGGTCGAGTCCCTCGTCAGCCAAAAAC